>CAZDHR010000040.1:0-28352 GCA_964505295.1 uncultured Planctomycetaceae bacterium | reverse complement strand
GTTCGGGCGCGTGGCCCAGCGCGTTCTGAAACACGCGCCCCTTGCCGTACCCGACGGTGAACAACAGCGGCTCGTGCTCGCCGGAGCCGCCCTTGTCTTTGGGCGCGAACGCCGTGGCCAGCACGGTCAGGTTCTTGGCCGGGCCGCGGAGCCAGCCGTAGAGCTCGTCTTCGCAGTGGGCGAATTTCTCAGGCAGTTCCCGGGTGATGGGATGGTTGGGCTCGCGCACGACCAACTGGAACGCCTGCTGCGGCCCGTGGCTGCCGACGATGATCTTGCCGCCCCGATTGGCCCGCACGTCGTTGGGGCCGGGCGTCTTCTGGCGAACGACCTTGCCGTCGCGCCAGCGAACGTACACGCCGGCGTCTTCCCCGCGCCCACCCCAGCCGCCCAGGCCGATCATCTGGTTGTACTCCGGCCAGTCGGGGAACGCGGCACAGGCGAAGTGATAGACCAACAGTCCCCCGCCGCCTGCGACGTAATCGACCAGGGCCTTCTTCGTCGCTTCGGGCCAGGCGTCGCCCTGGTAGTTCGACACCACCACGTCGTAGTCCGCGAAGTTGGGCTGGAAGCCGCTCATGTCGGCTTTGCGCGGGGGCGACGTGGCCACGTCGACCGCGAACAGCCCGGTCTCCTCCAGCAGCTTCTTCAACACGGGCGTGGTCGCCTTCCAGTCGTGGCCGTTCTGGCCGTCGACGATCAACGCCTTGTGGGGCGGCGCGGCCACCGCCACGGCAACCAGCACCGCCCAGATCCCAAACGCCGCTAGCCATTGTCTGCGTACCATCGAGTTGTTCCTCCCACCAATAGACCAAGACGTAAGGTTGACGCGACCGGCCTAGCTTAGCACGAGCCGCGGTGCGATTGAAGCGGCCGGAGCCGAAATGCCCCTCGCGGGGGGCGACGGGCAGGCCGCATGATTGACAGTGCCGTACCCCGTCAGTACATTGACGCAGCGTCCGGGGGATCTGCCGGCCGACGGCGGCTGGAGACCGGGAGGCTGAGACAAACGAGGGCCGATCCAAATGTTCATCCTGGAAAGCTATGCGGTGGCGGTGGTCTTCTGTGTGATCACGATGCTCTGCTGGGGATCGTGGGCGAACACGCAAAAGCTGGCGGGAAAGACGTGGCGGTTTGAGCTGTTCTACTGGGATTACGTGTTCGGCGTGCTCTTGATGGCTTTGATCTTCGCTTTCACGTTGGGGAGCTTTGGGGAAGGCGGACGCGGCTTCTGGCAGGACCTCAGACAGGCCGACCCGGCAAACGTCGGCTCGGCGTTTGTTGGCGGGGCGGTCTTCAACGCGGCCAATATCCTGCTGGTGGCGGCGATCGCGGTGGCCGGGATGTCCGTCGCTTTTCCCGTCGGAATCGGAATGGCGCTCGTGCTCGGCGTGTTGATCAACTATTGGGCGGAACCGAAGGGCAACCCGATCTTGCTGTTTGCCGGCGTGGGCCTGATCACGGCGGCGATCATCCTCGACGCGTTGGCGTACCGCAGACTGCCCGGCCAGGGGAAGGGCGGCGCGTTCAGGGGACTGATCCTGGCGGTCTTGTGTGGCGTGTTGATGGGGTTCTTCTACCGGTTCGTCGCCGCGGCAATGCCCGACCCCGAGCCGAAGCACTTCATCAACCTACCCGCGGGAAAGCTGAGCCCTTACACGGCGATGGTCCTCTTCTCCTTGGGAATCCTGGCCAGCCAGGTGGTCTTCAATGTGGCCAACATGATCAAGTGGGCTACGCAGGAACCGGCGCCGGTGCCCGACTACTGCCAAGGAACGTTTCGCGACCACCTTTGGGGCATCGTCGGCGGGATGATCTGGGCGGTCGGTATGACGTTCAGCATCATCGCCTTCGGCGTGGCCGGGCCGGCCATCTCCTATGGGTTGGGTCAGGGAGCAACCATGGTGGCGGCCTTCTGGGGTGTTCTTATCTGGCGAGAGTTCCGTGAGGCACCCCCGGGGACCAACCGGCTGATCTGGTTGATGTTCGCCGGATACGTCCTCGGCCTGGCGTTGATCATCTGGTCAGGGGCATAGATCGCAGGGCGGAAACCCATCGCGCAAATCGACGGAGAACGTTTGCCATGAAGCGTCCTCGCATCGTGGTCGTTGGCTCGAGCAACACCGACATGGTCGTCAAGACGGAGCGGATTCCCGTGCCCGGGGAGACGGTCACTGGGGGCCAGTTCGTCCTGGCCGCCGGTGGTAAGGGGGCTAACCAGGCCGTGGCCGCCGCCCGGCTGGGCGCCGAAGTGACCTTCGTGGCCAGGATCGGACAAGACATGTTCGGCGACCAGGCCGTCGAAGGCTACCGGAAGGAAAGGATCGTCACCGATTTTGTCGTCCGCGATCCCGAGCGGCACACGGGCGTCGCCCTGATCATGGTCGACCAGCAGGGCGAAAACCTGATCGCCGTGGCCTCGGGCGCCAATCATGCCCTGACGCCCGCCGACGTCGAGCGCGCGGCCGAGCGGATCCGCGCCGCCGACGCCGTCATGCTCCAGCTCGAAACGCCCATGGAGACCGTCCGGTTCACGGCCCAACTGGCGGCCGACGCGGGCGTCCCCGTGATCCTCGATCCCGCGCCGGCCGCGCCGTTGGACCGGTCGCTGATCGAGCGCGTGACCTACCTGACGCCCAACGAATCGGAGGCGGAGCGACTGACCGGCCTGCCGGTGCAGGACGAAGCTTCGGCCCGAGAGGCGGCCGCACGGCTCCTCCAGACCGGCGCGCGGCACGTGATCGTCACGCTCGGGTCGCAGGGGGCGCTCTCTGCCGGCCCGGACGGGGCGACCCTGATCGCCGGATACCGGGTCGAGGCTCGTGACAGCACCGCGGCGGGCGACGCCTTCAACGGCGGCCTGGCCGCGGCCCTGGCCAACGGGCTCTCGTTGGAGGAAGCGGTGCGTCGGGCGAACCTCGTGGGGGCGCTTTCCGTAACCCGGATGGGCGCCCAGCCTTCGCTTCCCACCGAGGAGCAGTTGCGGCGATTCGCCGAGGAGGTGGCCGGCTAGTCGAGGGAGAGTCCGCGGCTCGGCACGCCGTGTGTCACACGCCGTGTCCCCTCGTTCCCAAGCTCCAGCTTGGGAACCCGATCCCGCGAAGCCGTGCTTCGCGTCGGGGAAGCGCGAGCTTCCCGAGGACGTTCCCAAGCTGGAGCTTGGGAACCAGGAACGAACATGTTGGCCGCAGCCTGGAAACGACAAACCCAGGGGTGAATCGATGGAAGGCGAAGCCGAGCCGCTGCCGCCGGGTGAAGTCGTCGACCGCCTCAAGGATGCCGTGGGGACGGTGCCCGGCGATCTGCTCCGATACGCGATCGTGCTTGTCGTCGCGGTCGTCGTTCTTTACATCGTTTGGAGGCTGCTCAGGCGACGTCGGGCCAGGCTTCCGGTGGCGGAGCCCGTTCTGGCGATCGACGTCGCGTCGCTGGGCACGTGGGGCCCTCCGCCCGACGCGCCCGTGTTGGAGCACTACAACGTGCCCGTGCGCCTGGCCGCCATCGTCGTGGCTCCGGCCGGACGTGCCCGAAAGCTACCTCCGCCGGAGCAGCTCGACGCGGTGTTCGAGGCGATCGTGCCGGGACTCGCCCGGGTCGTGGCCACGCACGCGACGCTGGTGCGATGCTGGCCGGAGCAGCTCAGCTCGACCGGCTTCGCCCATTCGCTCTTCCGCCACGCCAAGCTCCCCGGCGACGGCGGCAAGGGCACGCCGTGGTGCTCGGCGGCGGGGATGGCCAAGTTGCAGGGCCAGCCGGTGATGGCCGGACTGGTGATGCGGAGCGAGGAGCCCAACAGCCTGGGCCAGCTCATCGTCGAGTATGAAACCAAGTGGCTCGACGTGCTCCGCGTCAAGGCGCGGAACTGAGATGCAAGCTGCGGATTTCATACGGCAAACGCAACCTCGAGCGGGCCGATACCATGCCACGCGCTCCCGAACCACTCCGACGCGATGCTTTGCGGATCTGGCAGGCCGGCGTCGACGCGGTCCGCTCCGAACGACTGGTGCATGACGCCCTCCGCGTGGAAGGCCGGACGCTGGTCGTCGCCGACGAGCAGCTTTCGCTCGACGCCGTCGGGCGGATCGTCGTCGTGGGCGCCGGCAAGGCGGGCGCCGGCATGGCCGCGGCCGTCGAGGAGGCGCTCGGGCCTGAGCTGGCGGAGGAGAAGCAGCTTACCGGCTGGGTCAACGTGCCGGAAGATTGCGTCCGGCCCTCGAGCCGCATCCGTCTGCACGCCGCCCGGCCGCCGGGGGTGAATGAGCCGACTCCCGCGGGGGCCGCGGGCTCGGCGGAGATCCTCCGCCTGGTCCAGTCGCTCGCGTCGGACGACCTGTGCCTCTGCCTGATTTCCGGGGGCGGCTCGGCCTTGATGCCGGCCCCGGTCGACGCGATCACGCTGGACGACAAGCTGGCCGTCACCAGGCACCTGAGCGGCGCCGGGGCCAACATCGAACAGCTCAACGCGGTCCGCAAGCAACTCAGCCGGATCAAGGGAGGCGGGCTGGCGCGGGCGTGTGGGGCGGGACGTCTGGTGTCGCTCGTCATCTCCGACGTGCTGGGCGACCCGCTCGACGTGATCGCTTCGGGCCCCACCGTCGAGGACTCGTCCACGCCGCAGCTCGCCTTGAAGGTGCTCGATCGTTTCGACGCCCGAGCGGCCGGAATCTCGCCCGCCGTGTTCGAGTATCTGCGAGCCAAGCAGGCCGCCGAGTTGGCGAAGACCACGTGCGAGGTGACGAATCACATCATCGGCAACAACGCCACGGCGGTCGACGCGGCCGGTCGCGAGGCCGGGCGTCTGGGGTATTCGCCGTCGATGGTGAGCGCCGAGCGGTCGGAAGGGGCGGCCGAGGAAATCGGGCGCCACCTGGCCGGGATGGCCCTGAAGATGCGCGACGGGCCCGGCCCCGATTGCCTGGTGAGCGGCGGCGAGCCCGTCGTCAAGCTGATCGACGCGGCGAAGCGCGGCCAGGGCGGGCGCAACCAGCAGTTGGCCCTGGCCGCGCTGGAGCAGTTGGCCGACGACGGCGCGGCGGGAATCGTGCTGTTGGCCGGCGGCACCGACGGCGAAGACGGCCCCACCGACGCCGCCGGGGCGATCCTCGACGCCTCGATCCTCTCCGCCGCCCGGCAGCACGGCCTGGACCCTGCCGACTACCTCGCGCGCAACGACGCCTACCGGTTCTTCGAGCCGCTCGACGCCCTGATCAAGACCGGCCCGACGCACACGAACGTCTGCGACGTGCGGGTGGTCGTGGTGGATCGGGTGGAGGAGAGCTAGGGGGCGCTTTCCCCTTGTTCCCAGGCTCTGCCTGGGAACGAGGGAGGGGAGGCAAAGCCTAAGAACGAGGGAACGGTTTGCCACGATGCAGCGTGGGAACGGTGCAGCGATGGGTTTCTTGTGACACGAGAAGAGGTGCCCCATGCGAATGCTGACGATCTTCGGCACACTGGCGGTCTCCATCGGTCTAACCGGCTTCGCCCAGTCGGCCAACGTGCTCTGGCTCGAAGCCGAGCAGTCCGACGACTACGGCGGATGGACCAACGACAGCCAGTTCATTGATCAGATGGGCTCGCCGTATCTGCTGGCGGTCGGGCTGGGCACGCCGGTCGAAGACGCGGTGACCAGCGCGGCCGTACCGAGGCCGGGCAAGTACCGCCTTTGGGTTCGCACCAAGGATTGGGCCCCGGAGCATCACCCAGGCCGATTTCAGGTGCTCGTCGACGGGCGCCCGGCCGAGCCCACGTTCGGCGAAAGCGGCGAGCCCGGCTGGCGATGGCAGCAAGGCGGCGCGCACGAGCTATCGGGCACGATCGAGCTTCGGCTCCACGACCTGACGGGCTACTACGGCCGATGCGACGCGATCATCCTCACCGACGATCTGGACTGGACGCCGCCCGCCGACGGAGAAGCGATCGCCGAGCTGCGCCAGCGCCACGGCGGGGTCAGCCGGCAGGTCGAGGAGATGGGCGAGCACGACGTGGTCGTGGTCGGCGGCGGGCTGGCCGGGTGCATGGCGGCCGTCTCGTCTGCCCGAATGGGCGCCCGAACCGTGCTGATCCAGAACCGGCCCGTGCTCGGCGGCAACGCCAGTGTGGAGATCCTCGTCCCGCCGGTGGGCGTCTGGCCCGGGGGCAAGCAAGATCCGCTTGACCCCCGCGAGACCGGTCTGATCGAAGAGATCCGAACCGAGGGCAATCAGAAGACCGAGGAGGCGAAAGTCTATTCCGGGCGACTCGACCGGCTGGTTGCCGGCGAGCCGAACCTGGACCTGTACCTGAACACGCACGCCACCGGCGTCGAGATGAAATCGGACGGGACCATCGCCGCGGTGCTCGCCGTGGACGTTCGCGGTGGTCAGCGGATGCGGTTCGCCGGGCGCGTGTTCATCGACTGCACCGGCGACGGGGTGATCGGCGTGGCCGCCGGCGCGGAGTATCGGCACGGGCGCGAAGGGCGCTCGACGTACGGCGAGTCGCTGGCGCCCGAGGTCGGCGACAAGCAGACCATGGGCAACTCGCTCAAATACGTCAGCCAGCCGACCGATTCGCCGCAGCCGTTCGAGGCGCCCGAGTGGGCCATGAAGTTCCCCCGCTGCGACAGTTTCACGCCTGGGCGACATCCCCGCCTAAGCCGAGAGATCGGCTGGCAGTGGAAGATCGAACTGGGCGGCACGCGGGATACCTACCTCGACGCGGAGGAGATTCGCGACGATCTCTTGCGGCTCATCTACGGCATCTGGGACCACGTGAAGAACCATTGCGACGAGCACCGCGAGAAGGCGGCCAACCACAAGCTGGTGTGGGTGGGCCACGTGGCGGGCAAGCGGGAAAACCGCCGACTCATCGGCGATTACGTGCTCAACGCCAACGACATCATCCACCAGACCCTGTTTCCCGACCGCGTCGCCTACGGCGCCTGGTCCATCGACGACCATCACCCGGAGGGGTTCTTCCGCCAGGGCCACACGATGCGCATTCCCCTGGAAGAGTGCCGTATCGGTCAACGCTACTCCATACCCTACCGCAGCCTGTACTCGAAGAACGTCGACAACCTGCTCATGGCCGGCCGCGACATCTCCGCCAGTCACATGGCGCTCTCCGACACCCGCGTGATGCTCACCTGCGCGGTGATCGGTCACGCGTCGGGTACGGCGGCGGCGATGTGCGTCGAGCACCAGACCACGCCGCGCGGCATCCATCGGGAGCGTATCGAAGAGCTTCAGCAGCAGCTCCTCAAGGACGGGGCGCATATGTTCGAGCTACCCAACCGCGATCCGCGCGATCTGGCCCGAGCGGCAACGGCCACGGCTTCCAGCGAGCGAACCGTCGACGGCCAGGTGATGGCCGCCGAGAACGTCGTCAACGGCTACGCCCGGGCCGCCGCCGGAAGGACGAACGCCTGGGCCCCGTACCCGGGCGCGTCCATGCCGCAGTGGGTCGAGCTGGCGTGGAAGCAACCGCAGACGTTCAACTGCGTGCACGTGACGTTCCTGACCAAGAACCACGCCCCGGACCGGTTCGCGGTCCAGGCGTGGCACGTCGACGCGTGGAAGCCCTTGGCCGAGGTCGCCACCGGCAGGTTCCGCCGCCACGTGCTGGGGCTCGACCGCGTGACCACGTCGAGGCTCCGCGTGGTGCTGCTCGACTCCAACCGCAATGAGCCGGGCGTCTGCGAGATCCGCGTGTACGACGAGCCCGAGCGGATCGTCGAGATCGCCCGGCGCGCGGCCAAGAACATGCGACTACCCGATGCCCGCCCCGATCTGCCGTGGGACGACACCGTTCTCTGGGTGACGGGCGTCGATCCCCGAAAACTCGCCGGGATCGTGATCGACGAGACGCAGGCCGAGGCCACGGGCGGCTGGTCGCGCTCCGACTACTCCCAGCCGTTCGTCGGCGAAGGCTACGTGCACGACGGCGACGCCGACAAAGGGGCCAAGTCGATCCGCTTTGAGTTGAAGGTTCCCAAGGCCGGGAAGTACGAGCTGCGAATCGCTTACCCGGCGTTCGGCAACCGGGCCACCAACACGCCGGTCGCGATCCACACGTCGCGCGGCTCGCAGACCGTGCGGGTGAACCAGCGCGTCGCACCGCCGATCGACGGGCTGTTCTTTCCGCTGGGCACGTTCGAGCTCGAAGCCGGGGAAACGGTTCGCGTCGAGATCACCAACGACGGCACCGACGGCTACGTGGTGGCCGACGCAGTTCAGCTCGTTCCCGCGAAAGAAGGCCCGCAGCGCCGATAGGCCTTCCATTGTTCCTGCGCTTCGCGCTCAATGTTCCATCGTTCCCACGCTTCGCGTGGGAACGCATGGGTGGGAACGCATGGGTGGGACGCTTCGCGTCCCCGGCAGGAACGATTGCCGGCGATTTACTGGGTGAGGTGATGTCGGTTCACGATGTGAGTTCATTCGCCCTGTCAGTCCTCGCGCTTGCGCCGGCTCCGGCTGCGCTTCCGCTTCTTCTCGTCCTCTTTCGGCTTTTCCTCCAACGAGCCCTCTCGCAGGTCGTAGCAGAGAAGCAGGTGCTGGTCGCGGAGGAAGAGCCGGCCGCCGGAGATCACCGGATGGGCCCAGGTGGATCGGCGGGTCCGCTCGGGCTGGGCAAACCGGCCCTTGAGCCGAAAGCCTTCCGGCGTGGCTTCGACGAGACTGACGAGGCCCTTTTCGCTCCGGGCGATGAGCATCCCTTCGGCGAAGAGCAGGGAGCACTTGCCCGAGCTTCGGTCGGTCCATTTCACCTCGCCGGTTTTCCAGTCCATGCAGGTCAAGTCGCTTGGGTTGCTGCACCCGTAGACGTGCCAGTCCCAGGCGATCATGCCGCCATGGTGATTTTGCATCTTGTCGGTGAAATAGATTTCCTCGGGCTTGAACTCGCCCTGGGGGGTCAGCTTGGGCCAGACCATGCCGCCTCCCACTCCGTACCCGCTGGCGGCGAAGATCGTCTGGCGCAGATTCCAGAGGGGCGTGGCGCAGTTGGCGGTCTCGTTGGAGGGCTTCTCATAGCGCCACAGGAGCTTGCCCCCGCGCGTTTGGACGCCGATCAGGCCGGTGTCGGTGAACTGGACGTACTGGTGCACGCCGCCGATCGAGACCTTGATGATCGACGAGTAGGCGGCCCCGTCGCCCGCCGGACACGCCCAAACCTTCTCGCCGTTGAGGCGCCAGAGGGCGAGCATCGAGCACTGCGGGCCGCCCGGCGTGCACACGACCCACCGCCCGTCGATCAAGACCGACTCCGAGTAGCCGTACTTGGGGATCCTCCCGCCAAACTCGAAGACGAGGTTGCGTCGCCAGTCGCCCGCCCCCGACATCGCGTCGAGACAGACCAGGTCGCCGTTCATGCCCAGGGCGTAGACCTTGCCGCGATGGACGGCGGGCGTGGAGCGGGGGCCCGGCTGGCCGCTGCCGGAATGGCGGATCGGGCCGATCGGCGTAGCCCAGATGACCTGGCCTCCGTGAGCGCAGTCGACGGCGATGACCCATTCGGCGCCGTTTCGCTGGCCCATGGTGTAAAGCATGTTGCCGACGATCGCCGGCCCGCTAAAGCCTTCGCCCAGCTCGCGGCACTTCCACAACAGCCGGGGCCCCTCCTCCGGCCACTCCTTCAACAGGCCGGTCTCCCGGCAGATCCCGTCCCGGTACGGCCCTCGCCAGCACGGCCAGTCGGCGGCGAGGGCTCCGCCCGCCGCAACGGCCAGAAGCAGCGAAGAAAGGCTGGCCGCAGCAAACGGCCGTCGACCGATCGCGACAGGGCTCTTGCGTCTGGTCACGGGAAACCTCCAGTATCTCGATCCCTTCTCTCGGTCCGAAACATAGTGCGAACCGGCAAAAGACGCAAGGCTCGCGCAGCCGCGGTGCGGCGGGGAGACCGCGACACAACGCGTGCACGGTTGCCGATCAGCACGGGCGGTCGCCCACCTGCACCGGAAGACGCAGTTCCTCCAGACGCTCGGAGATCAGCTTGCGCTGGGCGTCGGCGAAGGGTTGGAGCGGCTCGGCGGGCAGGTCGCTGCAAATGCCGAGGCAGGAGAGGGCGCACTTGAGCCCCTTGATCACGCCCGAGCCGTGCGGGTCGACCGTGTAGAGGGACCCGGAAATCCGCATCACCTTTGCGTGCAGCTCGGCTGCGCGATCCACCTGGCCGCTCGCGGCTGCGTGGTAGAGGTCGACGTACAACTGCGGGCAGAGATTGGCGCCGCCGCTGACGCCGCCGTGGGCCCCGAGCAATACGGCCTCGGCCAGGAGTTCCTCCGGCCCGAGCAGGAGCGAGAAGTCGGGCCGCTCGGCCAGCAATGCCCGGATGCGGTGGAAATAGATCATGTCACCCGAGCTGTCCTTGAGGCCGACGACGTTGGGAACGTCCATCAGCCGGCGAACCGTCTCCGGCTCGAGCGCCAACTTCGTGCAGCTCGGCATGTTGTAGAGGAAGACCGGTAGCGGCAGCTCGGCCACCATGTGCCGGATGTACTCGATCAGATCGTCCTGCCCGACGCGGAAATACGGAGGCGGCGCCAGGACGACCGCCTGGGCGCCCGCGTCCGCCGCGTAATCGGCAACCTCGACCGCCTCGACCGACGCCGTATCGGTAATTCCCACCAACAGCGGCACGCGCCCGGCCACCTGCTCGGCCACCCGATCGATCAGCTCGTGCCGCAGCCGGTAGCTGAGACTCGGGCCCTCGCCGTTGGTGCCGAGGATGAAGAGCCCCGCCGGCCCGGCGGCGAGGACGTGCTCGACGAGACGCTCCAGGCCCGGCACGTCGAGCGCGTCGCGCTCGGCGAGCGGAGTCACCATCGGCGGCACGATGCCACGAAGCGGCCTCGGCAAAGTCGCGGTGTTCGTCATGGTCCGGTGGAATCGGTGTTGTTTGACAGATGCGTGGTGGATCACTGGGGCCACAGGTCGATCACCAAGTCGGTCCGCTCAAAGCCGGACTCGAGCTGCTTCGTCGATTCGGCGCCCGCCTCCACTGGAGTATACACTACCGCACGCGAGGTATTCGGGAAAGCCGCCCTGGGCGGCGCCGGATCAACCAAGAGTCCGTCCGGCGAAGTCATTCCGACGTCTCTGCCGACTGGCTCGCGACGGAGCCGCTTGCTGGGCGGACGAACAGGCTGACCAGCAACCCGACCGCGACGATCGTTGCGGTCCCGATGACGGGAATCAGGAACTCGTGCAGCGGACTCGGTGGCCACTGCCAGAGTTTCGGTGCCACGACCAGCACGACGATTCCCGCGGTGACTAAGATCCCGCACGCGGCCCCGGCTACGGCCGCGGCGTTCGTTGCCCCCCGCGACACAAGGCCGAGCAGGAACACCCCAAGCATGCCGGCAACGAAGATGCCCGACAAGAGCCACCAGGCATCGAGTACGCTGGTCACGCCGATCAGCACCACGGCAACCCCGGTGCCCAACGCGCCGAACAGGAACGTCGTCGTGTAGAGGACGGCCATCGCCTCGCGTTCGCCCGCGGCGGGGCGAAGGTACCGCTTGTAGACGTCGGCCAGCACGATCGTGGCCGAGCTGTTGAGGCTCGTGTCGATGCTGCTCATCGCCGCGGCGAAGATGGCGGCGATCAACAGTCCGGCCATGCCGGTCGGCAGGCGGTTGACGATGAAGTGAGGCAGGACCTTGTCGCCAAGGTCTTTCGGCTCAAGCGCGGCAGCGGTTTGCGCCAGTTCGGCGTCGTAGTCGGGCGAGTCGGGCGTGATGCCTTGTTTGGCCAGATTGTCGGCCGCCACGTTCGTGCGGACCTCGGCGAGCATCCCCGGCTGGGCTTGGTAGTAGGCGAAAAGCGACGTCCCGATGAACAGGAACACGGCCGAGATCGGCACGTATAAGAGGGCGCCGAGCCAGACGGATCGAGCGGCGTCGCGATCGCTTCGGGCCGCGTGATACCGCTGGACGAAGTTCTGGTCGATCCCAAAGTTGTTCAGGTTCATCACCACCCCGTACACGAGCACGACCCAGAACGTGGTTTCCGAGAGGCTCGCGCCGAAGCTGCCCAGGCTGAACTTGTTGCCGCCGACGTTGGCCGCGGCGACCGTGAAGATCTGCCCCGGCCCCTCCGGCATGCCGAACACGAGCATCAGGGCGACCAGCACCGCGCCGACCATGAGGACGATGCTCTGCACCACGTCGGTCCAGATGACGGCCTCGATCCCGCCCAAAAGCGTGTAGAGCGTCACCAGAACGCCCGTCGCCATGATGATCGCGTCCACCGGCCAGCCGAGCAGGGCGTTCATCCCATAGGCCACGCCCAGCATGATCGAGCCCATCCGGGCGATCTGGGTCAAGAGATAGCAGATCACGGCCAGCGTGCGCGCCCAGAGGCCGAAGCGTTTCTCCAGGTGGTGGTAAGCGGAGATCTCGCCGGAGCGACGGTAGAAGGGCACGAACCAGCGCACGGCGATCACCGCGGCGATGGGGATGGCCAGGCTGAACACGAAGCGGTTCCAGTTGGCCCCATACGCCTTGCCCGGCAGGCCGATGAACGTGTTGCTGCTCAGATACGTGCCGAAGATCGAGAGCCCCACGGCCCAGCCCGGCAGCGATCGCCCGGCCGCCATGAACTGTTCCGTCGTCCGACTGCGGCGTACGAACCAGACCCCGAACAGGACGACGCCGAACATGTAGACCAGCAGCACCGCAACGTCGACTTCCTTCAAACCAAGATCTCCCTTCACGCTCGTGTCGGCTGGACTCGCGTCTGGCAGGGGCAAGAGGTTGCCCGCGTCATTCGGCGTCGGGGATCTCGCGGAGCACCAGCTTCCCCGGATCGATCACCACGTGCTTCACCTTGTCGCGCTTCCAGGTGTAGGTGACGTGCACGAGGCCGTCGGACGTTTGGATCACGGCGGGGTAGGAATACTCGCCCGGCTGGTCTTCGAGCACGAGCGCCGCCTTCCACTCCTTGCCGTCGTCGGAGACGGCCACGCTCAGAGGCGAGCGCGGGCCGCCCCACTTGCCCGGCGGCGGGCTGGTGGGGTTGTAGACCAACAGGTGCCGGCCGCCGTCGAGCGTGACCGCGTCGATGCCCGAGTTGGGGTTGGGTAGCCCGGCGAGCGTCATCTCGCCCCACGTGCGTCCGCCGTCGGTCGACCACGACTCGGCGATCTTGCCCTGCCGCGTGCGGCAGAGGATCTGGAGCACGTCGTCGCCGTGAAGAAGGATGGTCGGCTGGATCGCGCCGATCGAGCGGCCGTCGTGGAGCGGCTCGGTCCGGGTCCACGTCTTGCCGAGGTCCTCGGTCCGCTCCATGTGTACGCGCCAGCCCGCGTCCTCCGTGCTCGATCCGCACAAGAGCGTCCCGTCGGCCAGCATCACCGGCTTGTTCTTGATGGGCCCGGCGATTCCGTCGGGCAGGCGCCGGGCCTTGGACCACGTGCGCCCGGCGTCGTCGGAGGTCTTCATCATCCCCCACCACGCCCGCGGGCTGGGGCCCACTTTGTAGAACAGGATGAGCGGGCCGGCCTTCGGCTGGAACAAGACGGGGTTCCAGCAGGGGTAGCGCTTGCCGTCGGGCGAAACGCCGTCGGCCGCTTCGACCGGCTCGGTCCACTGGGCGCCTTCCCGCCGGGCGACCCAGATGCCGACGTCGGACTTGCCCTCGCGCGTGCCCCCGAACCACGCGACCACGAGCCCTCCACCCGACTCGGCGATCGTCGAGGCATGGCACTCGGAGAACGACGCCTCGTCGTAGATGAACTCCGCCGCAACGATCCCCGGCTGGCTTTGCAGATCATCCGCTCCCATCGAGCGTGCTCCTTCCAGGCCAAGCGTCATGCAGACGGCGAGAACGGCCCATTTCGCGATCGTCAACTTCCGGCTCACGGTGCAGGTCCCTTTGTGTTGGAAGAACTTGGTGCCATCCGGGCCCCCATGGAAGACCAACAGTATAACACGAGATCCGCCCAAGCGGACTGGAGCCGCGTTACCCCCGCCTGAGGGGTTCCTACGCGCCACTGGGCCGGCTATCGTGAAACAGGCACAATGTCCTTCGTTGCGGCGCTTCTGCGTCGTAACGTCTCTAAATCCCCACGCGATCGCCGGTAACGTTCCAGATTCCCGCCACGTTCCAGGAGTCAACGATGCGTCGGCTTTCAGGCCGAATGGTGCTCGTGGTCTTGGGAGTGCTCACGGTGCGCTTGCCGGGCTGGGCCGCGGACCGCGCCGGCGACATGGTCCGCGAGGACTGGTACTGCCGCGAGTCGCTCGCCGCGATCCGAGATTGGGAAGCCGTGCTGGCCCGGTGGGAAGAGGCCACGCCGGAGGCGCAGAGGACGCCGGTGCTGCCCGTGCCGGCCGGCGGTGAGGTCGTGGCGTGGCCCAACCCGATCCCCCGCACGCTGCTCCCGGCCGAAGACCGGTCGCTGCGGGTCCGCGTGTCGATGGTCGGCGGCAAAGTGAAGATCGAGCGCGGTGCAAGCGAAAAAGGGGACAGGTCCAATTTGTGCGAAGCACCCTCCGGGCCGTTCCGGCAAATTGGACCTGTCCCCTTTTTCGCTCCCGGCGAGACGATCCTCGGCTACAAGCACCCGGGCGGCGGGGGAAAGGACCAGTGGTACCACCGCTACGAGCGACGCTTCGACCGGCTGACGACCTTCCAGGCCAAGCCGGCCCGGTTCGGGCTGCGCATCGATGCACCGTTGGATCTCCGCCGCGGCGCCAACGAGTTGGTGGTCAGCTTCTCCAGCGGCACGCCCGAGCCGCTTGCGCTCACGGCGACGCTCGAACTTCACCTGCCGGAAGGAATGCGTGCGGGCGGGCAGCAAACGATCGAGCTTGCGCCCGGGGCGACGCAGCCGGCGACTTTCTCCGTTTCGCTCGACCGTCCCGGCGGCGGACTGCTCATCCTCACGATCGCCGACGGAAACGAGTCGTTTTGGCTCCCGCTGTTTGCGCACGTGGAAGACGTCGCGTCGGTGCTGGCAAGCGTCGAGCAGATTCTGGCCGACGCGCCCGACGAAGCGGCCGCCGCCCAATTCCGTAGGGTGCGTGAAACGCACCGATTGTTGTGCAAACCGGAGGAGTGGTGCGTTTCACGCACCCTACATGCCTCTCGTCGAGGCGAGCGCGTCCGGCGCTGGGTTTCCCTTCGCAAAGGGGTGGCGGATATTACCAGGCGCGCGGAAATCTGTCGCGCCGCTAAGGATCGCTATCTTGAGGCGCTCGGCGTGGTGGGGGAACCTTCCCCCACCCGCCAATTGTTGAACCCGGTCAGCAAGCGGATTGTCCGCGACGGCCGACCCTATCGGGCCTTGCGTCCCATCGAACCGGAAGAATCGCGATTGTTCCGGGTACTGCTCGATGGCAAGTTCCTCCTGCAAGGCTTCCGCAACAAGGGCGTCCGGCGCGCAATGCACCCCGCCGCCGAGTCCCGTCCCGCCACGCGTCGACAGGCCTCCGCCCGCGTCACTCGGCTCCTCCGATTGCTTCGTGCCCACGGACTCGTCCGAAAAGTGTCGCAT
The DNA here is from genome assembly GCA_964505295.1 of uncultured Planctomycetaceae bacterium. Lineage (GTDB taxonomy): Bacteria > Planctomycetota > Planctomycetia > Pirellulales > Thermoguttaceae > DATKZH01. Next base: position 12,878 of record CAZDHR010000040.1, on the reverse strand, counting down.
ACCCTGTACTACCGAGTCACCAACCGCGGACAACACGTTCTCACCACCGCTCTGCGACTCCGCGAAATCGACATCGCTGCCTTGGCAGTATAAAACTTTGCGTATCTGCTCAGCCATCTGAAGTAGATGTAAGAAGAGGGAAAATGGAAAAGAGGGAAAATGGAAAGCGAGCAATTCCAAAGCTGGAGGAGGCCATAATCACATCAGCTTGCCTTTCCCCATGTTTCCCCTTTCCCCATTACACATCGAGTCACTTCATTTGGCTGAACTGTTACAACTTTGCCAAGAAAACAAAACTCCACGGGTTTGCAATGCGAAGCGTGAGAACGATGTGTTGGGCGATTCTTGTGCTGATGGTGCTGGGCGGCGTTGCGGCGGCCCAGACGCCGGGCGATGCGTCGGCCGGGCCTGCCGGTTCCGAGAAGCCCCGCATCCGCAAGCTGGGCACCATCGATTGCGACCTGGTGGAGACCACTCCCATCGTGTTCCACGGCCGGCTCTACCGCTTCGAGTACGTCCGCACCAGGTACCAGCCGAACACGACGGGCGATTCCTACTTCCGCTTCATCGACGTGGCGACCGGCCGGCCGACGCCCTCGTTCGCCGCCGGGCACAACCTGGGGAGCGCGTTCGTCGACGGCGATACGGCCTACGTCTACGGCGTCAAGGGGTGGGGGACGGAGACGATCTACGTGTTTTGGTCGAAGGACCTGAAAACGTGGTCGTCGGGCACCGCCCTGCATCAGCCGGGCTGGGGGATCTACAACACGTCGGTCTGCAAGGCGCCGGGCCGATACGTGATGGCGTTCGAGGTCGGCAAGCCGCCGGAGGTCGTGGGCAGGCGATTCACCAGTCGCTTCGCCGAGTCGACCGACCTGGTGAGCTGGAAGCTGCTCCCGGAACCGTGCGTTTATACCAAGGCCCGATACTCGGCCTGCCCGGCCATCGAGTTCCTCGACGGCTTCTTCTACATGATCTACCTCGAGGCCCGCCCCGGGCCCACCTACGAATCGCACGTCGTTCGCTCCAAGGACCTCGTCGAGTGGGAGAGCAGCCCGCTGAATCCCGTGATGCAGTTCTCGTCCGACGACAAGCGGATCGCCAATCCGCAGCTCACCGCCGACCAGCGCGAGCGTATCGCCAAGGCCGTGAACCTGAACAACTCCGACGTCGACTTGTGCGAGTTCGACGGCAAGGTGGTTATCTACTACTCGTGGGGCAACCAGCACGGCATCGAGCATTTGGCCGAAGCCGTCTACGAAGGCTCGCTGGAGAGCTTGTTGCACGGCTTTTTCCCGAGCGAAAACAAAGAGGATTAGCAGGATCAACACCCATCAGGAGTCGCGCAAAATGAAGCCCATCGTGAGCACGGTCCTCCTCTTCTCGTTGCTCGCCGCGCCTGCGGTCGCCCTGGAGCGGCCGTGGATCGGCGACGTCTTCTTCTACTGGTACACGTGGGACTACGACACTGAGCTGGGTAGCTGGCTCGGCGGCATCCACAACACCCCGCTTGAGGGCTACTACGACTCCCGCACGTTCCGCGACAACCGCCGCTCGCTCTGGCAGGCCTCCGAGTGGGGAATGACCCACCACTTCATGGACTACTGGTCGCCCGACTGGAAGGGCGAGGACGGCCAGATGCGTGAGGCCGTGGTGATGCGCGCGGCCGAGTCGCTCCGCAAGGAGGGCTACGACGTCTGGATGGCCTACTACCAGGACGGCACGAACTTCGAGATGCGGGAGTTTTCGCGCAACGTGTCGGAGCGCCGCGACGTGCACCAGTGGCTCCGCGACTTCGCCGGCTCCGAGGTCTGGCCCAAGATCGGCGGCGAGCCGCTCCAGCTCGTCTACGCCCGCAACGGACGACCGAAAACCACGATCGACCACGAAGGCTTCCGCCGGTTCCTACGCGAGCGATACGCGGACGTGGCCGGGCTGAACGACGAGTGGGGGACCGAGTTCCGCGATTTCGACCGGATCGACATGACCTTTGACGCCACCGGGCACCAGCGGGCGGCGTCCATCGAGTATCAATACGTCCTTTGGGATCGGGAGTGGCAGAAGCTCAACGGGCTGGTCGAGAAGGAGTTCGGGTTCCCCGGCATGCGGGCGTCGTTCGACGTGGGTTACGGGCCGTTCGCCGGCTTCGGGTTCGCCCCCTTCGCCCGCACGTTCGGCGGCCCCCACTCCTACGCCGGGATTTTCGACCAGCCGCACGCCCAGGACGCCGAGCGGTTCGTCCAGGCGGCGGTGGCCAAGAAGTACGACACGGTCTTCTTCGACCACTTCAAGAACTACTACTTCGACTGGGACATCCGCGTGCCGGGCTCGGCGTATCTGCCCGACCCGTTCCACTTCGACCGGTTCTGGGTCGGCGCGCTGGCACGGCGTAGCGAGGCGCTCTTGCACCTCTCGTGGAACGAGTGGTGGGAAGGCTCCAACCTGGAGCCGTGCCGCGAGTTCGGCAAGACCTACTGCGAGAAGAACCTGCTCTACAGCACGCTGATGAAGCTCGCCTTCGACTCGATCCGCACGGCCGGCCAGGACGCCCCGGTGGCCGTGCTCCTGAATGACTGGCGATTTGCCTCCGGCGGACCGCACGCCGAGGAGCTTTTTGGCACGATCCAACTCCTGCGGCGGCTGGGCGTGCCGTTCGATCTGGTGCCCGACGACTTCGTGACCGCGGAACGGCTCGAACGCTTCCGGCTCATCATTGCCCCGGCGCACGGCTGCGGGCTCGGTTACAACGAGCGCCGCGAGCCGATCGTCGACGTGCTCGCCGCGTGGCTCGAGGGCGGCGACCGGCGCCTGATCGTCTCCGCCCACGCGAGCGTCGCCGCCAAGCTCGGCCTCCGCGAGGTCGAGCCGCCCGCGGGCAAGTCGGCCGAGCCGGGCGGGGACCTCAACGTGTTTGTCGACGTGGGCGCCGAGGGCGACGACGCCTTCCTCCGCTCGGGCCACAGCGGGCGCGAGACCGGCATGCGGTCGGGCGACGACGTCACGTTCCGCTGGACGCCCGCCGTGGGAAGCGTGACGTCGCTAGTCTTGCCGGCAAGCCCAGGGCGCGACCACGTGCTCCGGCTGCGGGGCAACGCCCTGTGGCCCAATACGTTGTCCGTGGTCGCCGGCGGGCGCGAGGTGGCGAGCCTGGAAGTGCCGGCCGGCGCGGTGGACGTCGAAGCCGCGGTGCCCGCCGCCGCGATCGGGCCGCTGCCGATGATCCGCCTCGACCTGTGCTACGCCCGGCGGAACGTCCCGGGCGCGATCGCCCCCGAGCGATACCCGAGCGAGCGACGCGTCTGCAACCTGTCGCTCAACTACGTACAGTGGTCGACGGCGAACGTGCCCGCCGACCGGCGCGAGCCGCAGTACCGCGTGGTCGACGATTCCGTTCGTCTGGTGGGGAAACTGTTCGACGGGCGCGCGGAGGAGGGCTTCGCCGTGCCGTTCGAGCCGCGGCCCTACCTGGCCGCGCCGGGGATGGACGTGCTCTCCGAGCTGTCGATCGGCAACGTCCCGCGCGACCTCGCCGTCCCCTTCGGCAAGTCCCAGGTGCTCTACGTCAACGGGCCGCTTTCGGAAATCGAAACGGAGGCGTACTGGTTGCCCGTCCTGCGGCGTTGGGCGGGCGTCGACTTCCACCGGTTCGCGATCGGCAAACACTGCATGGCGGCCCGGCTTTCGGCCGCCGACACGGACTTCGTCGTCTGTTTCAACGAGGAGATCACCGAGCCGCGCGATCTGCTGCTCTCGATTCCTACCCGAGACCTGCCGCTGAGCGAGGCCGTGATCCTCAGCCGCGACGGGCGCACGTATGAGCCCCTTCGTGTAACGTCGGACGAAGCCGGCCACCGGGCGCGCGACCCGCTGCACTACTACGGCGTCTATCAGTTCGCGTTCAGCCCCGTGAGGATCGAAACGCCCGAGCTGGCCTTGCAGCCGGGCGAGAGCCGGACGTTCGCGGTGAAGGTCGGGAACCTCACCGACAAGCCCGTCCGGGGACACGTTCAGGCCGCGTGCACGATCCCCACGATCTCGGGCGAACCGGCAAAGGTCGAGCTGGAGCCTGGGGAGACGAAAAGCGTGGCGGTTCGGATTGCAGCGGCGAAGACGGCCGACTGGGGCAGGAAGACGATCTACTTCGAGCTGGCGTTTGCCGAAGGGGACCGTGCGGCGCCAGGTCGGGCGGTGGTGCTCCGGGAGCTGGTGGTCGAGAAGCCGACGGAGATCGAGCTGGCCGACGTCGTGCTCGACGCCGCCGAGCCGGAAGTCGAGCTCCGCGTGCCCGAGAATCCGTACGGCAAGACGGCGGCCCTGACCGATGCCCGGCTCACCGTGCGCGGTCGAACGATCGATTTGCCCGACACGGAAGAGGGGGGCGTTGCGGCCGTAGCGCTTCCGCCGTTCGACCTGGGCCCGGTCTCCGAGCCTACGCTGAGCGCCGAGAAGCTGCGGATCGAGCTGGGCGCCGGCGAGTCGCGACGGACCATCGACAAGGAGATCTTCATCGCCCGCAAGCCGACGGCATTTCCCCGGCAGCAGGGCGCCGCGGCCGTACTCGTGGTGTTCAACGCCCGGAGCAAGCCGCTGGAGCACGAGTTGGTGGCGGTTGAATTGCCCCAGCGCCCCGACCCGTGCTCGGTTCGCGCCGGCGACGGCAGCCCGGTGGCGAGCCAGGTCGACGCGTCCGGCCGGCTTCGGTTCCTCGCCGACGTGCCCGCCCGGGCGGCCCGGGTCTTCTATGTGTGCACCACCGAGGCTGAGCCTGACACCGACCTTCGCTGCACGGCCCGGGACCTGGGAACGGGCAAGGGAACGCTCGATGTCGAGAATTCCCATTTGAGCGTGGTCCTCTCCGAAGCGGCCGGGGGAACGGTCACCCGGCTCCGTTCCGCGAAAACCGGCCGCGACTACGCCCGGAACAGCTTCGGCATCGACTACGGCACGTTCAGCCGGCACGATGCCACGCAGCCGCGGACCAACACGGTCGAGCACATCGACGAGAGCAAGACTCGCCAGAAAGACTCGGCCGCGCGGATCGAGCTGGTCGCCGAGGGACCGGCGGCGGTCGTCGCCCGAGTGCGTTGGGCCGATGAGAGAGTTCGGGTGGAGCAAATCTACGAGTTCCCGGCGCTGCGGCCGTGCTTCACGATCCGGCAGAAGGTCCGGCCGATCGACCTGGCGGGCCAACAGGAGCTGGTCGCGCTGGACGCACGGTTTCAGCGGCAGCGGCTCACCAAATCGTTCCCCAACTTCGTCGGCGTGGTCCATGACAAGGAGCAGCCCCACTTCGGCTGGCGCCAAGGCACCTGGGTGCCCGATTACGCCACGCTCATGGCCCCCAACGACTTCGACGAATCGCTCTCCCTGGTGATCACGCAAGGCTCGGGGCTCGTCGGCATTCGGCAGGGGTTCTGGCCCGCCGAGCGACCCAAGCCGGGCAAGTGCGAGATGGCCGAGATCGAGCTCCTGGCCGACCCGGCCGCCGGTTGCGACGTCGAGGCGTACGTGCTACTACATACAGGACACCAAATCGTGGCCAAGCGATTCCTGGCCGATTTGCGGATGCCGCCCAAGGTCAGCGTGGTCACCGGACCTCCAAAAAGGTGACAGCCACCAAATTTGGGTAATCCAGGTATTCTGCCAGGCGCCATCTTCTCCACCTTCGCCAAATTTGGTGGCTGTCACCTTTTCCGAACGGTGCCCTTGGTATACAATTGTTCAAGAGGGAGCCGGCGGCGGGTAGTCTTCGGACGGTCTGCGGCGTCGTGGTTGCATCCCAGGTTTTGGCTCGGCTCTTCTGTCCCATGGTCTACCCGTCCCTGCGGGTGGGCGGAGCCTTGGGGAGTGGCCTGATGAAGTCGAACGCGGTGGAAGAGCAGTTGTGCTTGCCGTTTCCGGGCGTGGTGGCGACCGGTCAGGGAGGCCCATCGCCGTTGGGTAATGGGGAGATTGCCGAGCGTCTGGACAAGATCGCGGCGTCGTTGGAGGCCCAGGGGGCCAATCCGTTTCGCGTCCGGGCGTATCGGACGGCGGCCCAAACGTTGAGGGAGCTCGACCAGCCCGTCGCCGAGATCCTCCGGCGAGAGGACCTGGGCGGCCTGGAGCGGCTTCCAGGGATCGGCCGGTCGCTGGCCCACACGATCGACGGGATGGTACGGACCGGACGGTGTGCTCTGCTGGACCGATTGCAGGCGGGCAATGCGCCGGAGAAGCTGTTCGCGACGGTCCCCGACATCGGCCCGGGGCTCGCCCGGCAGATCCACGAACAGCTTGGCATCGAGACCTTGGCCGAGTTGGAGGCGGCCGCGGGCGACGGCCGTTTGGCGCGGGTGCCCGGCATGGGCCCCAAGCGGGTCCGCGCCGTTCGGGAGTCGCTGGCCGGTCGGTTTCGACGCGAGGCCCGCGCGAAGCCGGCGCCGCGGAGCGAGCCGTCCGACGAGCCGCCGGTGGCCGAGCTGCTGGACGTCGACCGTCGCTATCGCCTCCTGGCCGAGCTGGGGCGTCTACCGCGGGTCGCGCCGCGCCGCTTCAACCCCACGCAAGAGGCGTGGCTGCCCGTCCTGCACGCCCAGCACGGCAGCCGGCACTACACGGCGCGCTACTCCAACACGGCCCGGGCCCACGAGCTGGGCACGACGCGCGACTGGGTGGTCATCTCGCGCGACGCCCCGGACGGCCACGGCCAGTGGACCGTGATTACCGGCCGGTACGGCAAGCTGCGCAACCGGCGAGTGGTCCGGGGACGCGAGGCGGAGTGCACCGCACACTATGAGCGGCGTGAGCCACTGTACCGGTCGCGCCCGAGATAGCCCACCGGGGCGCGCGGCATCGGCCGGCATTTCCCGACGCCGTGCTGCCGGGAATCTCGCGTGGCGTCAGGGCCCCGGGCCCTGGCCCGGTTCGGCAAACAGGCTGGGTAGCGCCAGGGTGAAGCCCGGCAGAACGTCGCCGCCATCGAGGGTCTGTGTCTCGCCGAGCACCGTCCGCTCTTCCGGAGATAGGTAGACGTGCACTTCCCGTCGAGGAGTGTGGTAAACGTACCAAGCCTGGCGGACTTTGGCGGCGAAGTAGTCTGCGAGCTTTCGTTCCATCTCCTGCGGGGTGTTGGACTTGCTGATCACCTCAATGGCCAGGTCGGGGGCGAGATCGGCGATCGGCTCGCGGGGGACCTTGCGCTCGGGGAGTCGACTCCAGGAGACGAAGGAGACGTCCGGGATCCGCACCAGGCCGGGGGCCAGCCGCATCATGCCGTCTGCCCCGAGTACGATTCCCAGGTCGTTCTCTCGAAGGAAGACCCAAAGGAACTGCAAGAGCCACCCCGCCAAATAGGACTCGTAGGTACCCACGGTTTTCTCCAGCAGCACGCCGTCGATGAGCTCGTAGAGCCGGTCTTCGCGGTCGTGGATTTCGACCACGTCGCGCTCCGTGGCGGTGCCCGGCGTGGGATCTTGGCGAATGCGGTGAAGGGGAATCGCGCCGAACCGCTCGACCAGGTCGGCGGCCGTCCACGTGCCGAGGGCGGGTTCGATGGCGTGGGCCATAGGAGAGCTCCGAACAAACCGCACGCGCAGTTGGGCACCGAGCGTCCACTACCCATTATCCGGCCCGGTGGTTGCCGCGTCAATCGCCCGACCCATCGAGCGGGTCGCTGATGACCGTTTCGATGCGGATCGCTTTGCGGGCCTTGTAGGCGCCGGGAGACGCGCGGAACTTGGGCACGCCTTCTACGGTGACCAGGAGTGAGTCCCGCACGTCTTTCTCGGTGGTGATGATGTCGCCTACCCGCAAGCCAATCAGGTCGCCGGTGGTGATCCGCGTTTGCGCCAGGCGGACTCGGAGATCGACCAGGGCATTCTGGAGAGTGCGGCTGACTCGCCGGATGGTTTCGGGCGTGGCTTCGCGGTGGCCGTAGGCCACCCAACTGTTGGCCGAGAGCTTCCCGCTGATCCGTTCGATGGAATTGTAGGGGATGCAGAGGTTCACCATCCCTCGGATTTCGCCCAAGGCGAGGTCGAAGCTGATCAGAACGACGACTTCGTTCGGCGGCACGATCTGCACGAGCTGCGGGTTGCTCTCCACCCGCTCCACTTTTGGGTCCAGTTCCATCACGTTCCGCCAGGCATCGCCCAGCTCTTTGAGAAACAGATCGTTGATCCGCGAGACGAGGCGGAGCTCGATTTCCGTCAGCGGGCGTCGGGCGAGCGGGCCGCCCTCGCGACCGCCGCCCAGCAGCCGGTCGATGATCGGATAGAGAATCGCGGGGTTGATCTCCAGAATGAGATTTCCCTCCAGCGGCTCCGCCGTGAGGAGATTCAAGCAGGTGGGGTTTTCGAGGCTGAAGATGAACTCGCTGAAGGTAAGCTGATCCACGCCGGCCAGCTTCACTTCGACCATGGTGCGAAGCATCGCCGACAGCCCCGCCGCGAAGTTCCGCCCGAACCCCTCGTGGAGCGTCTGCAACGCGCGGATCTGCTCCTTGCCGACGCGTTCCGGACGCTTGAAGTCGTAAGGAACGACTTTCTCGCGGGACTTGCGCGGAGGAGCCCCCGCGGCCGGCTCCGTTGGCTTGGGCGTATGACTCGCCGCCGTTGCTTCCTCGCCGCTCGAGGACATCGCGCTGAGCAAGCCCTCGACTTCCTCCTGGCTGAGTACGTCACCGCTCATCGAAGCGTCCTTTGCCTGGTAAGCCTGTCCGTGGCGTCAATGGGGTTGAAACGTCGACTGAGTCATCGAGAAGAGGAGACCCGTTCACGTGGTCTTCACGGGGCCGGTGACCGCCCGGTCGGCGGCGGTTGGGGGCCCCGCATCCCGTATCCCGTATCGCAGTGGAGCCGCAAGCGACAGGGTTCGGGGTTCAGGGTTCAGGACCTCGAAACAACGGTATGAAGCGAAATCCTGAACCCTGAACCCTGACCACTGAACCCCAAGCCCGTTGTCACGAAACACGTTGCGACCCCGCCGCGTGAGACTTCGAGGACGTTTCCTCAATCCTGAGAACTAACGGCATATTGCGTTTTGTGCTACTCTCGCGTCTGCCCCGTGCCATAGACCACGTACTTGTAGCTGGTCAATTCGTGGATGCCGCAAGGCCCTCGGGCGTGGAACTTGTCGGTGCTGATCCCGATTTCAGCCCCCAGCCCGAACTCGCCGCCGTCGTTAAACCGCGTGCTGGCGTTGACCATCACGGCGGAGCTGTCGACCCGGGCGACGAACCGTCGGGCGGAATCCAGACTGCTGGTGACGATCGCTTCCGTGTGCTGCGAGCTGTACTGATTGATGTGGGCGATCGCCTCATCCAGCGAATCGACCACCTTGACCGAGATCACCGGGCCGAGGTATTCCCGGCCGTAGTCCTCTTCGGTTGCCTCCTTGGCGTCGGAGAGGATCGCCCGGGTCCGCTCGTCGCCGCGGATTTCGATGCCGCGATTTCCCAGCGCCTTTCCGATCCGCGCAAGCAGCGTCCCCGCCACGTCGGCGTGGACCACGAGCGATTCGGCCGCGTTGCAGACGCCCGGTCGCTGGCACTTGGCGTTGACGACGATCCGTTCGGCCATGTCCGCGTCGGCCGCCTTGTCGAGGTAGACGTGGCAGTTGCCCGCGTAGTGCTTGATCACCGGCATCTTGGCCTCGGCGCTGACGCGTCGAATCAGCCCCTCGCCGCCCCGGGGGATGCAAACGTTGATGTACTCCGGCATGTTGAGCAGATGGCCCACGGCCTCGCGGTCGGCGGTGGCCACCAGTTGGACGGCGTCCCTGGGCAGGCCGGCGTCATCGGCCGCCTCGCTGAGGATCGCGGCGATCGCCCGGTTCGAGTGGGTCGCTTCCTTCCCGCCGCGCAGGATCACGGCGTTGCCGCTCTTCAGGCACAACGCGGCCGCGTCGGCCGTTACGTTGGGCCGCGATTCGTAAATGAAGAAGATCACCCCCAAGGGCACGCGGACCTTCAGCACCTCCAGCCCATTCGGCCGGATGGACGACTCGATCACCTCGCCGACCGGGTCGGGCAGCATGGCCACTTCTTCCAGGGCGACGGCGATCGACTCGACGCGGTCCGGGGTGAGACGCAGCCGATCCACCTGGGCGTCGGTCAGCCCGTAGCCGGGAGCCGCCGCCAGGTCGGCACCGTTGGCCTCGGCCAGGGCCGCAGTCCGCTCCCGCAACAGCCGGGCACTTTGCCGAAGCCAATCCTGCTTCTGGGCCCCGGTCACCGTGGCCAGCGCGGCCGCCGCCTCCTTGGCCCGCCGAGCCAGGTCGAGGCAATACTGCCGGAGGTCCTCACCCTCACCCAATGGCATCACGGAACCTCTTGTCTCACAACAACTTAGGCAATTTCGGGCGGACAGGAAAAAGCACACGCCGCAAGGCAACCCGGGAGTATCCCTTAGAGTGCCCTCCGCGTCAACGGGGATTGGGGTGACGCTGTGGGTGTGGCAATCTGGGGAAGAACGCGCGGGGCCCGCCTCGGCAGCGGCCCCGGCCCGATCGCAGCGCCGGCCTCGATGAAACCGGCGTCCAATCCGTTAGAATGGGCCACGACCACCTGCGTTTCGGGATCGCTTCGTGGCGCCGGCGTCACGTTCCTTCGACCGCCTCGGCAACGGAAAAGCTGCTATGACGCTCGATATTCAACAGAAGGCGTGGTTTCAGGGTAGAAGGCGACTGGTCGTGGATGACAAGAAGGCCGTGTACACCGAGAAGCGGCTCATGCGGCGCCAGACCATATCGCACGATCTCCACTACCTCGATCCGGACCCCGTGGTCCTGAAGACCGCTCCACCCGATTGGCTGGCCGTGGCAATCGGCAGCGCGCTGATCCTTCTGGTGTGCGTGGGCTGCGCGTTGGCGATCGACGATGAGGACGCGCGGGCGGCATCCATCCTGTTCGCCGTGTTGGCGGCCTTGTTCCTTCTGTTGTCGGTGGTGAGAATCGTGTCACGCAAGCTGGATTGCACGATGTTCCTGAACCGGTTCACCGGCGAGCCGGCCGTGGTGCTGTTCACCGGCAAGCCGGACCAAGCGACCTTCAAGGACTTCGTCGCGGAATTCGCCGAACGGATCACCGCAGCCGTCGAGGCGAAGAAGAAGGAGATTGGTGCTCTGCCCGGCGGATTGGCTCACGAGATCCGGGAGTTAGTGAAGCTCCGAGACGAGGGATTGCTGAGCCACCAGGAGTTCAAGCACGCCAAGGCGAAGTTGCTCGACATGGAGCCTTGGCAGTTGGACGAGTGATCGTGCGCGTGCTCGCGGCCGCGCGGTACGTCGAATTGAATCCGGTGCGGGCTGGATTGGTGGCCAGCGCCGGCGAGTGGCGTTGGAGCAGCGCGAGGCCCCACTTGCAGGGCCCCGACGACCGCCTTGTCCAAGTCGCTCCCTTGCTGGCGATGGCCGGCGACTGGAATGCCCTGCGGAACCGTGGGCTCCCCGAGGAGGAGCTTCGCGACATGCGCCGGCACAGCCGCACCGGTCGGCCGCTTGGGAGCACCCCGTTTGTCGAGCGTTTGGAGCGCATCGTGGGCCGCGTCCTAACGCCAAAGAAACCTGGCCGAAAGCGCAAACTACCCAAACGGCCCAAACAGGCATTGTGTCCCCGGAATTCCGAGGCCGCGCCGGCGGCCGCCGAGTTGTGCGTCCCGGGCCACGGGGCCGCCCCCTGCGAGTGGTGTGGTATTGCCCCCGGAACGCAGCCGCGTTATCGTGCAAGGGGTCATCGGGAGCACTGGCCGTATCTTGCCCCGCCTCATCCCGATTTGGTCTGGCTCTGCTCGCCGTCATGAACATCTCTGCCAAAACCGAGTACGCTTGCGTCGCGATGCTGGAACTCGCCGCCAACTACGGGTCGGGCGAGCCGGTTCCCATCCGGAAGATCGCTGCAAGGCACGGTGTCCCGGATCGTTTTCTGGTCCAGATCCTGCTGCAACTCAAGGCGGCCGGCTTGGTGGCCAGCACGCGGGGCGCAGCCGGAGGGTATCGTCTGGTTTGCCCACCGGCGGAGGTGTCGCTGGGCCAGGTAATGGAAGTGATCGGCGGCTCGACCTCGGCTGTCAGGGACCCCAACGCATCGCCCGAGTCGCCTGCGGTCAAGGTGCTGATGAAGGCCTGGCGCGACGTGGCCGATGAGGTGGGCGGGATGCTGGGGGAGATCACGTTCGCCCAGTTGGTCGATCGGGCGAAGAAGAAGAGGAGACGATGACGTACCACATCGGACGCCGGAGAGGGCGACTCCTGCGGCGGCAGGACTACCGGTCGGTGATTGTGCGGGCGGTCTAAACAAAGGCTTGGGAGGACGTGGCCCTTGCTCCGGCCATTGACGGCGACGTCTTTTGAGAACGACAACCTGTTGGAGGGAGGTCTGCCATGAGTCGTCACATGGCTTGGTTCTGGCAACCGGTGTGGCTGGTGGTGTTCTTCCCGCATCTGGGAGACCTCCCGAGCCCCGCAGGCGCAGCCGAGCCTTCATCGCATCGCCAACCGCGTAATGACCTGCTTGAGTCCGCCCCGTTCCTTCAGATTCCCGGCCCCAACCCCCTGCTCACGCCGGGTCCTGAAGGTGCCTGGGACGGGCGCATTGTCGAAGCGGCGGACGCGTTGAAGGACTTCGGCACTTACTACCTGTACTACCACGGAAATGGCGGCGACGGATACCAGCTTGGCGTGGCCACCTCTTCCCATCCGCTGGGGCCCTTTAAGAAGCACGGTGATGCGCCCATCCTCAAGCGCGGCCCATCCGGGAGTTGGGACGACGTTCACGCGGCTTGTGCCATGATTCTCAAGGAGGACGCGAGCCGATACCTCATGTGGTACTCCGGCATGGGGTCGTCGGAAGACAATCGAAAGTGGAGCATCGGCCTGGCCACGGCCGACAGTCCGCTGGGGCC
>CAZDHR010000039.1:26307-28594 GCA_964505295.1 uncultured Planctomycetaceae bacterium | reverse complement strand
TGGGATGACACAAGAGAAAGAGGGTCCTTCTCCGGTGGCCGAGGCTAGACCTCAAGCCACCTGGGACACGCAGCAGAGCGTCAGCATCCGCTGCCGGCGCCAGGGCGTCAGCAGGTCGACAGAAGAGTTCGCCGGCGCAAGCGATATCAAACGTAGAAGCGAAATAGTAAGAGTGCTGGGAATATGATGGTTCGTCGCTCGCCCAGTTAGCCGACTCGATCCGCCCGATCCTCCCGCAGCAGAATGGATCGCTCCCTGCAACTTGCGAATCCCTTCCACACTTGGGATCCGCCCCGGATATTCGAAAGCGGCCGCTGGGGACCGCGTAACCCACCCGGGCAATACCTATCCCGTACCCCCCGCGACGGACATCCAAACCAAATGACTCGGCAGGATGAAGGCCCAAACCAAGCTCTCACGCAAACTCCCACGCGCCCATATCTTACCCAATCTGCCTTTTTCTGCAAATAGCCCGACAGAGTGGTTCAGCGTGCCCCTACATGCGGATTTGAGGCACGCCTGGCTCGTCGGGCAGACCGTCTGGTGGGCGGCCGTGACGGCGGGGAGATCCGCCTCGTAAGACGCAGAAGCCCGGCGGGAGGGCTGAGCGAACCGATTCTGTGGCGCGCTACCAAGCTTCCGCCACGGGCTGCTATTCGCCCAGCGCAAAATCCTTCAGCCTGCGCAGGTAGTTGGGCCGCCTGGGGCCGCTTTCCGTATCGGACGTCGCCCCGGACCGGCCGGGCCCACGCGCTTGACCCGCCTTGGGCTGAGCAAGCCGATGGGGTGGCTTGGACACTTGCTCAGGACGCCAATCCCACGCGGGATCGGCCATGTCGACCTCGTGCCATGCCAATCCTTGCGCTTGCAACGAGGCCACCAGCGTGGCCTGATCGACCAGCGATTCGACGATCGGGCCAATCACTCGGCGGGAGACCAGTTGCAGCCCGCCTCGGCGGGCGGGTGGAGGCTCTCGGCAAACAATTCCATGCGAATCGGGTGGAGGACCGGGGCGCCCGAGCACGATCTCGTGGTGGTCCAACGCCCGCCACAGCCGTTGGAGCTCGTTGAGGGGGACGCGGGAGTCTTCGTCTTCGAGCAGGAGGACGTCGCCGGCGCTTCGATCCAGCGCCGTGCGGATGGTGGCGACGCGTCCCCGCCGGAGGGCACGTCGCACGGCGACCACCTGCGGATAGCGCATGGCCAGCTCGTCGGCCACCTCGATCGTAGCGTCGGTCGAGCCGTCGTCGGCCACCACCACCTCGAAACGTCCCGTCAGCTCGGGCAGGATATCGAGGAGCTTCTGGACCGTCGCCGCCAGGGTCGACTGGGCGTTATGGAAGGGCAACAGGGCGCTGAGCGAGCGTTCCAAGGGGGCACCTCATGGCTCAGAGAGAAGCGCGTGGCGCATGCACCAGCGCATCGCGCTCGTAGTCAATGTCGGACGCTCTCGGACGGTCGCTTCAGGCTACCGCGACGCGGCCTTGTTACGCGACTCGTGCCGGCGCCGACGGTCGTTCCGCATGCGTGGGGTCGGCCCGCCGGCGCATCTCACGCCGGGTGACGGATTTGCGGGCCCGGCCGATTGTCGGACGGCCCTCGCGGCACAATCGCGTCACGGGCCCATCTTGGTGGCGATGGCGACGTGCCCGGAAGTGGGCGGATGCCGGCGTCGTGAGGCGCGGTGGCCCCCCGGACGTCTCCGAGCCCCCCCAATGCGAGCCGAACTGCGTGCCTCCATCCGATGGGCTCTGGCCACGGGGCGGGCTGAGAGTTATGTTAAGTGGTTTCGAGCAGCCAAGAACCCGGGAGCCGGGGGCCGTGTCCCTGAGCGTGACGGCCGGACGAGAGCCCGCCTTCCGGTATGCTGCCCCGAGCCCCCAAAACCGCGAATCGACAAAATGCCCGAAGCGAACGACACGCCGCCCGTGGGGCCCGATTTCTCCCGAGGAGACGGGCTCGTGCCCGCCATCGCCCAGGACGCCGACTCCGGCGAGGTCCTGATGATGGCCTACATGAACCGCGAAAGCTTCGCCGAGACGCTGGCCACGGGCCGGGCCGTCTACTACAGCCGCAGCCGGAAGAAGCTCTGGCGCAAAGGGGAACAGAGCGGCAACGTGCAGCACGTTCGGGCCGTGTACGTCGATTGCGACCGGGATACGATCCTGCTCCAAGTCGAGCAGGTCGGCGGCGCCGCCTGCCACGAAGGCTACCGGAGCTGCTTCTATCGGCAAGTGACCCCCGAAGGGCTCCGGGTCGTGGGCGAGCGGGTGTTTGACCCCGAGAA
>CAZDHR010000039.1:0-26207 GCA_964505295.1 uncultured Planctomycetaceae bacterium | reverse complement strand
GCAGTTCTGCCAGGCTGATCCGAGGCAAGGGCAAGGGACGCAGACCGGTTTCGCTAAGTGACCCCCGAAGGGCTC
Source organism: uncultured Planctomycetaceae bacterium (assembly GCA_964505295.1). Taxonomy (GTDB): domain Bacteria; phylum Planctomycetota; class Planctomycetia; order Pirellulales; family Thermoguttaceae; genus DATKZH01. The sequence continues at coordinate 26,132 of CAZDHR010000039.1, read as the reverse complement.
CGGGTCGTGGGCGAGCGGGTGTTTGACCCCGAGAAGGTCTACAAGAAGGAGAAGTGATCGCGGATTGAGAATTGCAGATTGGAAATTGAGAATTGGCAATTGTCAATTGGAGAGCGCCGGGAAGACGGTTGTGATCGTAGCCAGTCGCTTGCTGTGGCCCGCTCCGGCAGTTCTGCCAGGCTGATCCGAGGCAAGGGCAAGGGACGCAGACCGGTTTCGCTGCTTCTCGCTTACGCTTCGGGCTGGTGTCAGCGTTGGCAAACGTTGCAGAGCTATTGAAGCGAGCCATCGCTGCAATCCTCAATTTCCCATTCTTCAATTCTCAATTTCCAATTCTGAATTTCCAATCTGCAATTCTCAATTCTCGATTCCTCAATTCGCACTGGGCCGCATCATGTCCCGCATCCTCAAGCTGGGAGTTCCCGCCGGCAGCCTCCAGGAGGCGACCGCCGAGTTGTTCCGCCGGGCCGGGTACAAGATCTCGTTCAGCTCGCGGAGCTACTATCCGACGATCGACGACGACCAGATCGAGTGCCTCTTGATCCGTGCCCAGGAGATGGCCCGATACGTCGAGGACGGCGTGCTGGACGCCGGGCTGACCGGGTACGACTGGATCATGGAGACCGGGGCCGACGTCGAGGAGGTGGCCGAGCTGGTCTTCTCGAAGGTCAGCCGGCGCCCGGTCCGCTGGGTGCTCTGCGTGCCGGAGGACTCGCCGGTTGAGGGCGTCAAGGACCTCGAAGGCAAGCGGATCGCCACCGAGGCGGTGGGACTGACGACGCGGTATCTCGCCGACCACGGGGTGAACGCGCGGGTCGAGTTCAGTTGGGGCGCCACCGAGGTCAAGCCGCCCAAGCTGGCCGACGCGATCGTCGAGGTGACCGAGACGGGCAGCTCGCTTCGGGCGAACAACCTGCGGATCGTGGCCGAGGTGCTGAAGAGCACGCCCCGCTTCATCGCCAACCACCAGTCGTACGCCGATCCCTGGAAGCGGCAGAAGATCGACGACATGGTGTTAATGCTCCAAGGTGCGATGGCCGCCGAAGGCAAAGTCGGGCTGATGATGAACGTGCCCCGGGACCAGCAAGCGGACGTGATTGGCTTGCTGCCCGCTCTACAACAGCCGACCGTGTCGACGTTGGCCGATGGGGCCTGGGTCGCGGTGACCACGATCATCGACGAGTCGATCGTCCGCCACATCATCCCTCGGCTGAAGGCGGCCGGCGCGTGCGGAATCGTCGAGTATCCGCTGAATAAAGTCATCGAATGATTGACTCCCGTCGTGGGTGCGACTATCGTACGTAGTGCGTGCGGTGACTTCGCCCCTTGCTCGACGGTTCGGCCGTGTCGCCTCGACAAGTCTTCTGGTTCCCAAGCTCCAGCTTGGGAACCCAGTTCCGCGAAGCTCTACCTCGCCCCCTGGAAGCGGGAGCTTCCCTGAAGTGCGTTCCCAAGCTGGAGCTTGGGAACGAGGAAACCAACGAGGAAACCATTCACCGGAGGACACACCATGCTACGCTCCCTGACGTTCCTGACTTTGGCTCTGCTCCCGGCCCTGGCGATCCTCGCTGGCACCCCCGCCGTGGTTGCCGAGAAGTGCGATTTGCCCCTGGTGTTTGAGGACGACTTCGAGAAAGGGGCCGATCATTGGCAGCCGACCGATCCGGCGGCCTGGCGGATCGTCGAGACCGATTCGGGCAAGGTCTACAACCAGTTCAAGAACTCCGACTACAAGCCGCCGCACCGCAGCCCGTACAACGTCTCGCTCGTCAAAGACGTGACGGTCGGCGACTTCGTGCTCACGGTGAAGGTGCAGAGCACGAACCATGGGGCCGGCGCGCATCAGGACATGTGCCTTTTCTTCAACTACCAGGACCCGGCCCATTTCTACTACGTCCATCTGGGCAAGCGGCCCGACCCGCACTCCAGCCAGATCATGATCGTCAACGACGCGCCCCGGGTGATGATCACGAAGAACAAGACGCCCGGCGTGCCGTGGGACGAGGAGTGGCACCAGGTGAAGATCGTCCGCAAGGTCGACTCGGGCACGATCGAGATCTACTTCGACGACATGAAGAAGCCGATGATGGTCGCCGAGGACAAGACCTTCACCTGGGGCCAGGTCGGCATCGGCTCGTTCGACGACAACGGCAACTGGGACGACTTCAAGCTCTGCGGAGTGAAGGTCAATGGCCAGGGAAAAGATCCTCGTCGTTGAGGACGAACAGGATATTCGAGAGCTGGTCCGATACCACCTCGCCAAGGAGGGGTACGAGGTCTCATGTGCGGGCTCGGGTGAGGAAGCGATCTCGGCGGCTTGCATCAGACAGCCCGAGCTGATCATCCTTGATCTGATGCTCCCCGGCGTGGACGGCCTGGAGGTTTGCCGGCGATTGAAGGGCGATGCGGCCACGCGACAGATCGCGATCGTGATGCTCACGGCCAAGGGGGAGGAGAGCGACGTCGTGGCGGGGCTGGAGCTGGGGGCCGACGACTACATTACCAAGCCCTTCAGCCCTCGCGTGCTGATCGCCCGAGTCAGGGCCGTGCTGCGACGAACCGCCAGCCGTCAGGCGGACGAAACGTCCCCAGTGCGGATCCATGAGCTGGTGATTCATCCGGGCCGTCACGAGGTGCTGGTCGGCGAGGACCCGGTCGCGCTGACGCCCACGGAGTTCCGGGTCTTGCGCTTCCTGGCCAGTCGGCCCGGCTGGGTCTTCACTCGATACCAGATCGCCGATGCGGTTCACGGAGGAGGCGACGTGGTCACCGACCGTTCGGTCGACGTGCAGATTGTCGGCCTGCGGAGGAAGCTGGGCACGGCGGCCAAGTACATCGAGACGATCCGCGGCGTGGGATATCGGTTCCGGGAGTAACGATGCGTACGAGGCGGCTGTTCTGGCAGCTCTATCCGTCGTACTTGCTGATCACGCTGGTTTCCCTGCTGGTGGTGGCCGTGTACGCGTCCGTCGCAGTGGAGCGGTTCTACCGTCGGCAGACGGCAGTCCACCTGCGAGCCAGGGCGTATCTGGTCGAAGAGCAGTTCCGCGAGGAACTGGCTCAGGGGCAATCGGAACGCATCGATGCCTTGTGCAAACGGCTCGGCCCCAGGTCGTCGACCCGGATCACCGTGATTCTCCCCTCTGGCGAAGTCGTGGGGGATTCGGAGAAGCCGCCGGCGGAGATGGACAACCACGCCGACCGGGAGGAAATCCGCGAAGCGCTGGCGGGTCGCGTCGGCTCGAAAGTGCGATACAGCTTCACGATGGAGCAGGACATGATGTACGTGGCCGTTCCCGTGGAGGATGGCGGCACGATCATCGGCGTCCTGCGGACCTCGGTCCCCGTGACCGCCGTGGAGGCAACCGTGGCGATGATCCATTGGAGGATCGCGGTGGCGGGCTTTGCGGTGGCGGTGATTGCGGCGGGTGTGAGTCTGCTCGTCGCCCGGCGGATCGTCCGGCCTTTGGAGGAGATCCAACGCGGGGCGGAGCGTTTCGCCCGGGGCGACTTGCGACACAAGCTCCCCACCGCCGGCACCCGGGAACTGGCCGCTCTGGCCGAAGCGATGAACCAGATGGCGGCCCAGCTCGACGACCGGATTCGCACCGTGCTCCAGCAGCGGAACGAACGCGAAGCGGTGCTTTCCAGCATGGTGGAAGGGGTGTTGGCGGTCGACCGCCAAGAGTGCGTGGTCAGTGTGAACCAGGCCGGGGCGGAACTGCTGGGAGTTGATCCGCAAGAGGCCGAAGGCCGCAGTCTTCAGGAGATCGTGCGAGACCCCGACCTGCAACGGCTGGTGGCCGAGGTGCTCGAAAGCCAACAGCCCAGGACCGGCGATATCCGGATGGCGCTTGCGGCGGGCGAGGAACGCCATTTGAACGCCCAAGGCACGGTCCTTCGCGATGCCCGGCAATCGGCCATCGGCGCGGTGCTGGTGCTGCACGACGTGACCCGTATCAAGCGACTGGAGCTGGTGCGCCGGGACTTCGTGGCCAACGTGTCGCACGAGCTGCGGACCCCGGTCACCTCCATCAAGGGCTTCGTGGAGACCCTGATTGACGGGGCCAAGGACGATCCCCAGGAGGCCGACCGCTTCCTGCGGATCGTCGCCAGGCAGGCGGATCGGCTGAACGCGATCATCGAAGACCTGCTGACGCTCTCGCGGGTCGAACAGGAAGCTGAGACGCGCGAAATCGCACTTGACGAGGGGCCGATCCGCGACGTGCTGGAAGCGGCCGTCGCGGTGTGCCGGTCGAAGGCCGACGGGAAGGACATCCGCCTGGAAGTGGCCTGCGACGGCGAGCTTCACGCCCCCATCAACCCCCCCCTATTGGAACAGGCCGTGGTGAATCTGGTCGACAACGCCCTCAAGTACAGCCTCCAGGGCCAGACCGTGCAGGTCGACGCGGTCCGCACCGAGAACGAGGTCGTGATCCGGGTCCGCGACCACGGTTGCGGGATCAGCCGGGAGCACCTGCCGAGGATCTTCGAGCGGTTCTATCGGGTCGACCGGGCCCGCAGCCGGGAACTCGGCGGCACGGGGCTGGGGTTGTCTATCGTCAAGCACATTGCCCAGTCGCACGGCGGCCGGGCCACGGTCCGGAGCACGCCCGGCGAGGGAAGCACCTTTTGCATCCACCTGCCCGGCGGATGAGCCCGCTCTTTCTGCTGCCGCTGCCAGCGAACCCACTTCGCCCGGATGGTCAAACCGCGTCCTTGCGCGCTTCTAGCGCTTCGCTCACAAAAGGCTAACAGTCGAGCCGTAGTATCCCATAGGGAATCGCGCTCGCTGTGACCCGCGTTCATCCGGTCGCAGCCGAGCCGCACCGCATGAAGGCGGGGCGCTACCAGTTCTTCGAGCCCGCTTCAACGGGCGGGAACCTCGATGGGCGCTTGAACTCCAAGAACAGAACGGGAGGTCCGAGAAGATGGGGAGAAGTGTGAGAGTCGCCGGGGCCGTGATGCCGATTGCGGCGATGGCCGTCTTGGTGGCGGCCTCTTGCAGCCGGCAGCAGGGCGAGACGACACCCGGCCGGCCAAGCCGCTACGTCACCGTCAAGGGCTCGGACACGATGGTCCACCTGTGCAGCTCCTGGGCCGAGGCGTTGATGCAAGTCAACTCGGACGTGGAGGTCTCGGTAACCGGGGGCGGTTCCGGCACGGGTATCGCGGCTCTGCTCAACGGCACCACCGACATTTGTGCCGCCTCGCGGAGAATGAAGGACAAGGAAAAGGACTTGGCCGCGCAGAAGGGAATCGACCCAGTCGAGTTCGTGGTAGCCCGCGACGGCATCGCCGTGATCGTCAACCCGGGAAACCCCGTCGAGAGCCTCACGCTGGAGCAGATCCGCAAGATCTACACCGGGGCGTACGACCGTTGGAGCGAGGTGGGCGGCCCGGACGAGACGATCGTGGTCCTTTCCAGGGAGTCGAGCTCGGGCACGTACGTCTTCTTTCAGGAGCACGTCCTCCAGAAGAAGGACTATCGTCAAGACGCCCGGCTGATGCCGGCCACCTCGGCGATCGTCGGGTCGGTCTCGTCCGACAAATGGGCGATCGGCTATGTGGGCTTGGGCTACGCCAAGGAAGCAGTCGGCAAGGTCAAAATACTTTCCGTCAAGGCCGAGGAGGATGCCCCGGCCGTTGTCCCCTCGGAGGATACGGTTGTCTCCGGCAACTATTCGATCGCCCGGCCGCTTCACCTCTACACGGCCGGTCGGCCGGAGGGTGCCGCCAAGGATTTCATTGATTTCTGCCTTAGTTCGGAGGGGCAGCAGATTGTCCGCCAGACCGGCTACGTGGCGGTGGAGTAAATGACCAGGTTGGCTTGGCAAGAAAAGGCTATCCGAGTGCTGCTGTTGGGGGCGGCGTCGACCAGCATCCTGATCGTGGCGCTGATCTTCGTATTCCTCGGCAAGGAGACGGCGCCGTTCCTGGACGAGCCGGGCGCCGGAGAGCTTGTGGGCACGCGTTGGATGCCCGTCTCCTTTCAGGGAGAGTCGTTCGGGATTCTGCCGCTGGTTTCCGGCTCGGTTCTGGTTACCATCGTGGCCACGCTGGTCACGATTCCGTTTGGGGTTTGCGCGGCGGTGTACATCGCGGAAATCGCCGCGGAGAAGGAACGGGAGATCCTCAAGCCGTTCATCGAGCTTCTGGCGACCATTCCATCGGTGGTTTTGGGTTTTTTCGGGCTGGTGGTGCTGGGCCCGATCGTCAAGCAGCTTTTCGGGCTTTCCACGGGGCTTACCGCGTTGACCGGCTCGCTATTGCTTGCGTTGATGGCCATTCCCACCGTGATCTCCATCTCGGAAGACGCCATCCGCAGCGTTCCGGAATCCTACAAGGCGGCCTCACTGGCGCTGGGCGCCAGCAGGCTCCAGACGCTGTGGAAGGTGACCGTTCCCGCCGCCCTTTCCGGGATCATCGCCGCGGTGATGCTCGGCATGGGTCGGGTGGTCGGGGAAACGATGGCCGTGATGATGGTTACCGGAAATGCCGCAGTGATCACCGCGTCGCCGTTGGACTCGGTCCGCACGATGACCGCCACCATCGCCGCGGAGATGGGCGAAGTGCCGTTCGGGAGCGACCACTATCGGGCGCTTTTCTGCGTGGGTATCGTCTTGCTGCTGGCAACCTTCGCGTTGAACCTCATCGCCCAGCGAGTGCTGAGGCAATACCGGATGGGATGATGAGCCGGGGAGTTCGGGAAAGACTGGTCTACTGGCTGATCCGCGGCCTGACGTATTTCATCGTGGCCGTGATCGGCCTGATCATCGTGGATATCGTCTGGAAGGGACTTCCGGCAATCAACGGGGAGTTCTTGAGCGGTTTCCCCAGGCGAAGCGGAGCCGAAGGGGGGATCTTTCCGGCCATTGTCGGCACCTTGTACCTGGTGTTGGGCACCATCGCCATGGCCCTGCCGATGGGCATGGCCAGCGCGGTCTACTTGAGCGAATACGCCTGGCAGGGACGATTCACCCACCTCGTGCGATTGGCGATCGTGACCTTGGCGGGCGTGCCGTCGATCGTGTTCGGGCTGTTCGGCCTGGGGTTGTTCGTGTTGTTTCTGCACTTCGGTGCGTCGATCCTCGCCGGGAGCCTCACCTTGGCCTGCATGATCCTGCCGACGATCATTGTTTCCAGCGAGGAGGCGCTCCGCGCGGTTCCGCAATCCCTGCGAGAGGGAAGCCTTGCATTAGGAGCCACCAAATGGCAGACCATCTACAAGAACGTGTTGCCCTATTCGATTCCCGGGATGCTGACCGGGGCGATTCTGGGGATCGGGCGGGCCGCGGGGGAGACGGCCCCGATCTTGCTGACCGTGGCCGCCTTCTACCTGCCCAAGCTGCCCCGCTCGGTTTTCGACCAGGTGATGGCCCTCCCGTATCACCTGTACGTGCTGGCCACGCAACATCCGGAAGCGGCCAAGGTCCGACCGATGCAGTACGGGACCGCGCTGGTGCTGCTTGTGCTGGTCCTGGGGGTCAACCTGGCGGCCATCCTCCTTCGCAGCCGCTTCAGAAAGAGACCTCGATGGTAGATTCCAGGCCGGAACCGGAGGATTTGGAGATCAAGGTCCGCGTTGAGAATATCGACTTCTGGTACGGGGCCACACAGGCCCTGTTCGGGATCACCGTGGACGTGCCCGCCCGCCAAGTGACCGCCCTGATCGGCCCCTCCGGCTGCGGCAAGTCGACCTTCCTGCGGACGCTGAACCGCATGAACGACGTCATCGACGGGACGCGACTTGCCGGCAAGGTCCTGATCGACGGCCGCGACGTCTACCAGAACGGAACCGACGTGGTTAGGCTACGGAAGCGGGTGGGGATGGTCTTCCAGAAGTCGAATCCCTTTCCCAAGTCGATCTTCGAGAACGTCGCCTACGGGCCGCGGATCCACGGCGTCCGCAGCCGCGCCGAGTTGAGCGAGATCGTCCAGCGGAGCCTGGTCCGCGCCGCGCTGTGGGACGAAGTAAAGGACCGTCTCCAGATCAACGCCCTGGAACTCTCCGGCGGCCAGCAGCAGCGACTCTGTATCGCCCGGGCTCTGGCCGTCGACCCCGAGATCCTCCTGATGGACGAACCCGCCTCCGCGCTCGACCCCCGCAGCACCGTCCGCATCGAAGACCTGATCGACGAGCTGCGGGTCGATTACACGATCGTGATCGTCACCCACAACATGCAGCAGGCGGCCCGAGTCTCCGATTTCACCGCGTTCTTCTACGAAGGCCGTCTGATTGAATTCGGAACCACCCGGCGGATGTTCTCTGCACCTCGGGAAAAGCAAACCGAAGGTTACGTCACCGGACGTTTTGGTTGAACCAGGAGCCGCGGCCATGACCGCACACCTGCGACGAGAAATCGACGACCTCAAAAGGAAGATCCTCTCGCTCAGCGCGATTGTCGAGAAGCAGCTCCACCAGGCGGTCAAGGCGATCCAGCAGCGCGACGCGGACTTGGCCCGCACGGTCATCGACGCCGACGGCAAGATCGACCGCGCCGAGGTCGAGATTGAAGAGGAGTGTCTGAAGGTGCTGGCGCTACACCAGCCCGTGGCTGTCGACCTGCGGTTCATCGTGGCGGTGCTTAAAATCAACAACGACCTGGAGCGGATCGGCGACCTGGCCGTGAACATCGCTAGAAAGGCCACAACGTTCGCCTCGCAGCCGCCCATGGAACTCCCGTTTGACTTGGCGGGCATGTCGGAGAAGACCCAGGACATGCTGCGCGACAGCCTCGACTCCCTGGTCAACCTGAACACGACACTTGCCCAAAGCGTGTGCGCCCAGGACGACGAAGTCGACCAGATGAAGCGCGGTGCCCGCCGCCGGGTCGAAGAGATGATCAAGAGCCAGCCGGAGCGGGTCAACCCGCTGCTGAAATTGCTGGCCGTCACCCGCAATCTGGAGCGGATTGCCGATCTGACCACGAACATTGCGGAAGACGTAGTGTACATGGTCGACGGCGAAATCGTCCGGCACCGAGGCGAGGACTACGATTCATCCCCGCCCGGGCGGCAAGCACTGTAGTGACAGCGTTGCCAGCCCGCCCCCGCGTATGGGGATAACCACGGCGGATTCATCCATCTCCAGGTCCTCTTGCGACACCTCCACAAGGTTGCACAGCGTGGCCTTCTTGAACTTAACGTGGGGCAATCGCACGTGGGCCGTGGTCGGCTTGCCGGTTGTCTCCCAGAGGCGGAGGATCAGCGCGTCGCCCGTCTCGGCTCGTTTCATGCCGATCAACAGCACGTTCGGCTCGGCGATTTCGACGAGGCTGGCGCCTTCGGCCGGGAGCGGGCCGCTGGGGTGGGCGTCGGCCTTGACGGCGACCAACGGGCTGGAGGCGGCCCAGCCGGCTTGGGCGGAGGCGACCGGGTCGGACTGGGGCCGACTGGTTACGGCGAAGCGGAACGTGAACTGCCCGGCCTGGCCCGCCAGGTAGTTGGTGAACCAGTAGTTGTTCATCACGTAGGCGTACAGGTGGCCGGTGGTGATCGGCAGCTCCGTCTGCCACTTGCCGCGGTTGATGTCCTGGAACGTGACCAGCGGGGCGTCGGGCGTCGACCACGTGACCGCCGCGTCGCCGTCGGCAATCTCCACGAAGTGCTGGACCGTGAACCAGTCGAGGCACGCCCCAGGTAGGAGGTCCTGGTCGGGCCGAAGGATCGCGCAGGGCACCTCGTAGCGGAACTCGGGCTCGGCGGCCGCAAACGGGAACGCGAAGTAGACGGCTTCCTTCTCGTACGTGAGCGTCTTCGTGAGCCGATTGGTCACGTCGACCCGCTTCAGGTCGTTGTAGACGGTCACCTCGCTTCTGATCTCGGGGGTCATCTCGGCCGAGGTCTCGATGATCATTCGCTGGCCGAGGTCGCCCAGGTCGAGGGTTCGCAGAGTCGCTTTCTCGGGCGTGGAAACGGTCAGCTCGGCCGGGAGCTTGTCGCCCCGCTCGATGCTGGTGCCCTTGCCGCCGGACACGTAGAGGTAGTGGTTGAGCTGGTACGGGGCCGCGGGGTCGACCAGCTCGCGCCCCAGCTCTTTGTCGACGAGGCTGGTGATCGCGCCGGTCGCCGGGTCGAAGGCGACGCGATAGAACCGGCTCTCGATGGTCGTCCCTTCGCACGGCTTCGCCGTGGGCACGTCCGCCCGAGGACCACAGGTGAGCACGCGGTAGCCGCACGCCGGGACGTCGTTCACCGAGACCAGGGTCTTCTTACCCAGGCGGCAGCTCGTCACGCCCGGATCGACGATGGCCATGCCGTCCGGAAGCTGGACCTCCACCAGATCGGTCCGCGGCCAGCTCAGCGTATTGAGCACGACCAGCGAGCGGTCGTCGGTGCGGACGAGCGAGGCCAGGCCGCGGGCCCCCTGCTCCAGAAGCTCGCGCGACTGGCGATGGGCGTCGTGGGCGAACTGGGCCTTGATCTCCCACTGGGCCTTGGTGAAGTCGCTTTCCGGCTGCGAGATCGAGCAGTGCGCACCCCAGGTGTGCTCGTCGTAGAGCATGCAGTTTCGCCACGCGTCGTAGATCGCCGCGTCGGGATAGGCATGGTCGGGCTTGAGCCGGTCGACGAGTGCCAGGAGGCGCTCGGCGCTGCCAACCGCCTCGTGGGCATTGCGGCAAAGGGCGGTCTCCCGGGCGGAGGAGCCGGCGCCGTCTTCCCAGTAGGTGCCGCCGCTTCCTCGAAACGTTGGGAGCTGATCGCCGTAGTTCTCCTCGATGTACTGGTAGAACTCGGCGTTGTGGCAGAGGATGATCTGGGGGAACTCGTACCGCTCGTTCCACGCCTGGACGACCTCGGCCAATCGCGGATTGAGCGGCTGGTTGTCGCCCACCGCGCCGTTCAGGTAGACGGCGTCGAAGGGGTAGCTCTCCCGGGCTTCGTAGCCGGCGAGCATGCTCAGAATGCGCGGCCGGGCCGTCTGGAGGCTGTCCTGCAAGCCCATCCGGACGGCGTAGGCGTAGCTGGGCTGGAACGTCATCAGCACGCGGCTGCCGTCGGGGCCCTCCCACCAGCAGGGCGATTGGTCGTACATCTCGCGGAACGTGACCGCCCGGGTGTTGTTGCTCCCCTCGCTGAAGTAGCGGATGCCCGAGCCCGCCAGGACCATCGGCATCGAGCCGACCACGGTGGGGACGTCGTTGATCATCGCGCTGACGTAGGGGATCTCGTGGTCGTGATGGAGCTTGTGGGCGCAGTAGGTCAGCCGGCAAAGCTCTTCGTGGGAGCAGAGCCCGGTGAGGATGTTGCAGTACAACGCCTGCACGCCGAGCCGCCCTTCGCGGGCGAGGCGGAGGAACCGCTCGAGCTGGTCGCCCTCGCGGTCGGCCAGGTAGTTTTCGGCCTGCCAGGCGACCTCGCAGTTCCACTTGAAGTCGGGGAACCGGTCGACCAGCTCGGCGGCCAGGTCGAGGTTTTCGTTGTGTCGCTCGCGGCACTTGGGCTGGACGTCGGTGTAGCCGATGTCGGTGTGGGCGCTGGGAGCGAGGAAGATGCGCCACTTGCGCTGCGGCCCGACGGTCACCGAGGTCGACTTGGCCTGATCGCCCATCACCGCCGTGACCTTCACTTCGATCGGCTCGGCCGAGTCGGGCACGCCGACCTCCTGGGACGCGTTGCCGATGAGGGGTAACTCGCGGACCGGCACCTCGAAGGTCTCGCCCGCGGCTTCCACGCGGAGGGCAAGCTCCGACGGCGGGGCGGTCAGGGCGACGCTCACGTCCACGGCACGCCGCACTCCCTCCTCGCCGCGAATGAAGAAGGGCGTCGCCTTGGCGGTCACCGATTGGATGCCGGGCGTGGGCGTGGGCTTTTCCGGATCGTTGAGCAGGCTGACGGCGTCGTACTGCACCCAGGAGCCCTCCTCGCAGGTGAGCACGATCTCGTTGGCCCCCCGGCGAAACAGCGTGGCCGGCAGTTGCAGCTCGATCTTGTGCGGCTTGCCGACCGAGGGGTCGCGGAGCGAGTCGTCGCCGCTGCCGCGGGGAAGCGGGAACCGGCCCGTGCCGCCGCCGAGGGTGATCGCCAAGACGGGCGGGACGCGGCCCTGCGTATCGCACAGCTCGACGCGAAGCGTGAAAGTGCCCCGCGGCTCGTTGGGCAGGGAGAACCGGATCGTAAACGGGTGGAGCCGGCTCCCCGCCCAGCCGTCGGCCGGACCGGGATGGATGAACGGCCAGTCGCGACCCGGCTCGCTGGTGCCGACCTCGAACACGGGCGGCTTCTTGAGGAACCGCCCGGAGTAGGCCGGATGGTCCTTGGCGATGGCGAACTCCAGGTAGCTCCCATCCGGTTGGCCGATCTGCCAGACGACTTGCTCCGCGGCCGGCGCCGTCGCACCCAAGAGCGTGGCCGACAGCAACGCGGGTAGCATAATGTGGGACATGACACTCCTCCATCAGGTCACACGGGACCACAACTCGCAGAACAACCGACGCGGGCATTTTCGAGCATGGGCCGGGCGGTGTCAAACGGGCGAAGCCGCAAGCGGCTTGAAGTGTGGAAGACGATGCAGCAGGTCGAGGTGCGGAAGCTCGTACGCGCATGACCGCGGCGGTCACTCAGCAAGCGTCAGCCGATACTGACGCGGGTGGGACTTGACGGGCCCGCCGGCTTTCAGGACCGCCGTGTTGCCCTCCAATCGGTAGGGGAACGGCTTGCCGGTGAAGGGGTTCACCGGAAGGGGCACCTCGGCGACGTCGTCGAGCGACGCCGGCAGCTTGCCGTCGTGCACCGCGGCGTAGAAGCGAATGGCCTCCAAGCAGCGGAGGGCCGCGATGCGACGCTCCGGTCGCGTGGCCGCCACCTGGCAGTTGGCGATCGCCGGTAGGACCAGACTGGCCAGGCCGATCGCGTCCGTCTTCCCGGAATCCTCGACCTCCTTCTGCGCGGCCCGGACGCCCTCCCGCGCCTGCCAGTAGGGTACGTGGAACCACTTGAACATCCCATCGCGGAGCTCGTCGAACCGCAACGACGTATGGAGCACGACGACCTGGCTGACCGGCATCTTGTCGAGCTCGTCCGGGGAGTATCCTCGGGCGAGGAGCTCGCGCTTGGCGATCGGGTACGCTTGTTCCAGCCGGTCTTTCAGCTCCTTTTTCCTTGCCGACATGGCTTCTGGCTCGAGCTGCAACAGCGACTCGAACTTGGCGATGATCTCTTCTTCGTCGAACAGGGCGTCCCATTGGGCGGGCGTGTACTTCTTCGTTTGCACGGCGGCAAACTGCGGAAACATGAGGTACATGGCCACCGATTCCATCTCGATCGCGTCGCGCAGGTCGACGAGCGGCGTTGGCAGTGCGGTCAACGTCCAATAGAGGTTCGGGGCGTCCGGCAATTGAACGAGCGCTTCGAGCTGATTCGCCATCATCGACGCAATTGCCATCCCCACCAGCCCGCCGATCACCGTCGACTGGTCGGCCACGTGACGTGCCAGGGCAAAGCCGGTCTCGAGGGAATGAATCGCCTCGTCGAAATGGCCCTCGGCGATCGCCAGCCGGGCCTCCAAGGCAACAAGGCGTGCCAGGTTGCGACTCCCCTGGAGTTCGGGCAAGAGGATCTCGTACGGGCTATCCGATTCCCAGATAGGTATCCCCCAATCGCAATGAGTACGGCGCGACGCAACCTCGAGCTGACGAAAGACGCCGTCGAAGCCCGAGAGCGCATCTCGCACTTGATCGCAGGGCAGTTGGTCGACCGGCGTTTTGTTCCATTTCACCACGTCGTCCAACGTCTTGTCGCTCATCTTCTTCTGGGCCAAGAGCAGGCACGCCTTGCTGTACAAGGGCGCTGCGTTGCCGTAGCTTTTGTGCAGATACGAGGGCAACAGCCGGTACTCGAGTGCCGCGCGGGGTGGTCGGGCCGGATGGACGATCAGTTCGATAACCTCTACGGACGGCTTCTCTTCAGCGCCTGGGGCCGGTTTCTCAGCCGCACGCGCGGTCGGCAACACGATCGCCAGTGCGACAATCAACATCAGGCAGCGGATGGACGGTTTCATCAGCAACTTCCTCCTTCTGTGAATGGACGTACCGACAGACGTTTCACGTACGGTGTGAGGCGACCTCAAGATACTCATTGGCGGCCGGCCACGGCGCGGCCGACGGCTATCCTTCGAGAAGCTCTTCGAGCGTGCGGTCGAATCCGGACCGCCAACGGAGCGTCTCAACGTCCGAAGCGGGGGCTGCCTCCGATTCCGGAAACGCACCGACCCCCTGGGTAATCACGAGACGGCGGAGCCGGAGGTAGTCGGTCCGCCACTGCTTCCGCGGCGAGGCGCTCTCGACCTTCTCCTCGATCGCCGCGTCGCGTCGTTGCGATTGCCGGGGTGCCGCCACGGGACGATCGCGATAAACGACCACGGGCTCTCCCCGTCCGGCCCACATCGTGGCGAACGTGACCGCCAACAGTACGCTGGCCGCGGTCGCACACGGCCAAAGCCAATAGGCTCGCAGTCGACTGTCGGGCGAGCGTTCGGCCGCCGCCCGGCCGGCCAGGTACATCACCCGGTCGCGGTCCACGCCGGTGGGCGTGGGGGTGAGCGACGATAACGCGTTTTCGACGGCCGCCAGCGCCAAACTCATTCTTTCGTCGGACATGACACACCCAGTTTCTCTCGCAGTGTGGACAGGGCCGCCTCGTAGCGGCGATGGGCCGTGCTGTCGGAGGTGCCCACCAGGCGGCCGACTTGCCGAAAGGTCAGCCCGCCCCACAGATGGGCGACCACCACTTCCCGTTGCTCCTGGGGGAGCGACTTCAGGGCGGACGTGGCCGACGCGGCGTCGACCGCGTCGCCCGGCGATGGGGCGAACCACGTCGCCCGCCGTCCGGCCGCCTCGCCCTCGTGGCGGCGACGTCGCCGGGCCGACCGCGAGGCACTGATCGCCTTGTTCCGCACGACCCGGTAGAGCCACGGCAGCACGTCGTCCGGCGTTCTCCGCTGCCGGGCCAGCTCGACCAGGGCCTCCTGGACGCAATCCTCCGGCGAGACGCACAACTGCCGGGCGTACAGCTCCAGGGCCGCCCCGTGTCGATCCAGGAGTTGCCCGATCAGCCCAGACCCCGGAGGGCCCGTTGCCTTGGAGTCGCTACCTTCCATCACCCTCAACACGCCGGCCGGGGCGTTTTGTCCCGCGAGAATGTGAGAAAATCCGCGCAATCCGGGATCGGCCGCCCGTGCAGCGTTCATTCCCCCCGCGCCGCCGCTCCGCTGCTCGGGGCCGCGTCGTGGCGCTCGAACCAGTCCAGCACGCGGCGGAGCACGTCCTCCTGGTGCGGAAGCTGGCGGATGGGGTGGCCCTCGTCGGGGTAGATCACCATCTCGGTCTCGACGCCGTGTTGCTTGAGGGCCCGGTAGAACATCGTCCCCATGGGCAACGGGCACCGGCGGTCGCCTGCCGAGTGCAGGATCAACGTGGGCGTGCAAACCTCCGTTGCGTAGGTCAAGGGGCTATGCTTTCGCATCGCCTCGGGCACTTCCCAGGGCAGCCCGCCGAACTCCCACTCGGTCCAGCTCCCGAGATCGCTCAGGTGCCACATGGCATTCAGGTCGGTGACCGCGTTCTGGGCGACCGCGGCTCGAAACTGCCGCGTTTGGCCTACCAGCCAGGAGGTCATGTACCCGCCGTAGCTCACGCCGTAGACGAACTGCCGCTTGGGGTCGACGATTCCTTCGCGCACCAGGTGCTCGACGCCGGTGAGGATGTCCTGCATGTCGCCGCCGCCCAAATCGAACCGGTCGGCATCGAGGAACTCCAGGCCGTAGCCGGTCGAGCCGCGGAAGTTCGGCTGAAACACGGCGTACCCGTGGGCCGCGAAGAGCTGGACCGCGAACCCGCCGCCGCTGGAGGCCCGATGGTGCGGCCCTCCGTGCGGGTGCACGATCAGCGGATAGGGTTTTTGGGCAACGCCTTCCGGCGGGACGGTCAAGATGCCCTCGATCGGGAGGCCGTCGAAGCTCTTCCAGCGCACGACCTGGTCGGGCGCCCGGAGCCGGTGCTGCATGGACGACAGGCCGGGCGGGGTGAGGCGCCGCCGGGCCGCGTCGAGCTTCCGGCGGTTCTCGTCTTGCGGCGGGGCATCGTCGGTCGCCTCGGGCCCCTGGTTCAGGTCGATCACCTGCCGGCGGTGTTTCAGTCCGTCGAGGGCGTTGAACGTGACCCGATGGTCGTCCAGCCAGCAGTCGCGGGGGAGCGGGTACGAGGGCGATAGGTGCGGCGGAGGGCCCGGCTGCTTCGAGTGGTGGTCGAACAGCACCTTGCTCTTCGGCTTTCCTTCCGTCGCTTGCGTCTCCTTCGGTTCGAGGTCGACCAGCATCAGGTTGTACACGTCGGCGTGGGGGCCTTTGCGGGGCACGCTGAGGCAGATCAGGCGGCGCCCGTCGGGCGCGATCCGCGGCGAGACCTCGGGCCCGACGCCGTCGGTCAGGACGCGCGGCTCGTGATCGTCCAGGTCGATTCGCCACAGCTCGTAGTTCTTGTTGATGCTGTAGCGGACCGACTCCCGGTCGTCCGTCCGATTGGCGTGCACGACGAGGAAGCTGCCGTCGGGCGACCACTGGGGGTCGCCGTACCAGAAGTCATCGTGCGTCACCCGGGTGATCCGCTCGGCGGCCACGTCGCGGGGATCGTCCGATAGATCGGCCACCCAGATCTGCGCCGGGCCGTAGCCCGTGTAGCCCTCGCCCTGGTCTTCGCGAACGACGAACACGCCGGCCTCGATCTCTTCCGGCGTGCGACGATCGCCGTCGTCGGCGACGAAGACAAGCCTCTTCCCGTCGGGCGAAAAGGCGACGTGGCCGTAGAAACTGTCGCTGAGCACCCGGCCGTACGGCTTCCGCTTTCCTCCCAGCGGGATCGCCTTGCCGCCGCTGGTGGGCACAAGCCAAAGGTCGGTGGCCGGGTCGGAATACGGCGGCACGGGCGTGAAGGCGGGCGTTCCGTCCGGGAACGCGCGCGTGGAGGAGAAAAGCACCCACTTGCCGTCGGGCGAGAGCATCGGCCGTCGGGCGTCCGGCTCGCCGGGCTCCAGCGGCCGGCGGTTGTCCGCCTGGCCGTCGACCCGCCAAAGGGCGTAGCGATAGACGCGCTCGCTGGGATCAATCCATTGGCGGCAATAAATGGCGCGGTCCAGGTCGGGAGTGACCGTGAGCTGGGTCGCCCGATCGCAGCGGTAGAGGTCTTCGATCCGAAGCGGCGTCGGCTCGGCGCCAACAGCGGTGACAGCCGCCGACGCGATGCCGCAAGCCAGGATCAAGGATAGCACCATGCCGCGAACCGGCGCGGCGATGCGAGCCGCTGCTTGCGGCTTCGCCGGGCAACGTCGACCGCGAATCAGCCTCGTCGTCGTCATCAGCCTAGCTCTGAGTCTCACCATGAGTCCTCTCACTCCAGGCATTGAGAATGCCCTTTCGAGGGCTTCGAGAAGAAAATACGTCAGCCAGCCGGTACTATAGGCAAAGCTGCCGAGCGTTGCCAGCCAGGCGTCTACCGGCCGGGGATTCCTGGGGGCTCGTTGGCGTTCGACCCGGCCACCCTGGTCCATCCTCGATTTGATGGACACGGCGCAATGCCGCAGCGAGACTTCCGCGCGATGATTGTAACGGCGATTGGCCCCGGCTAGACTGACGACGCGTGATGGCCAAGCACGTAAGGTGCGTGGATGTCCGCACGGGGTTGCGGGCAACTTAGCCTGTGCGGGCGGATGACGCAGAGAGCCTCGTTGCAGATAAGGGAGGAAGATCATGCCTCGCACGGGAGAGAGAATCGCCGACGCGGTCGCCAAGGTCCTGGTGGTCCTTGCGATCACCTTGGCCTTGGGGGCCATGGGTGGCCGTGACGCTGCGGCCGCTCTCCGCGCCGGAGTGGCTGCGGAGGACATCACGGCGGAGAACCCCACAGCGGTCATCCACGACCGGCTCTACGCCAAAGCCCTCGTGGTGGCCGACGAAGACACCCGGATTGTGATCGTCGCTCTCGATCTCGGCGGGGCCTCCAGCACGCTCGTCTCCGCCGTGCGCGAGCGTCTGCGCGACGAGCTGGGGATCGAGCCGGGCCACGTGCTGGTGAACGCCTCGCACAACCATCACACCCAGGGCCAGGTGCCCAGCGACGTGACGGCGCGGATCGTGAAGGCGGTCCGCCGGGCCGCGGAGACCATAGTGCCCGTGAAGGTCGGGGCGGGCGCCGGACACGAAGACCGGATCGTGATGAACCGGCGCCTGCGCATGGCAAACGGGAAGGACTGGACCATCCGGCGGGCCAATCCGTCGCCCAAGGACTCCGAGGTCGCGGCGCTCGGGCCGATCGACCCGGAGATCGGCATCCTGCGATTGGACCGGGCCGCGGGCGGGCCGCTGGCCGTGGTCTACAACTTTGCCGGACACGCTTACGGCGGCGTCCCCAGCGGCGGCGTGAGTGCCGATTTCCCCGGCTTCGCGTCGGCGGTCGTGGAAGAGGGCTTGGGCGGAGGCGCGAAGGCGCTCTTCTTGCAGGGAGCGGCGGGCGACGTCACGCCGATTCGCTACAAGGACGTCGACGCCCCGCCGCCTACCGAGCAGCTCGGCACGATGCTCGGCTTGAGCACGCTCAAGGCGGCGGGCCGGATCACCACGCAGGAGCAAGCCACCCTGGCGATGATCTCGGAGACGGTCGAGCTTCCCCGGCGGCAGGACATCGAAGTCCGGATCGCCTCGCTCGAAAAGCAGCAGGAAGAGATCCTCCAGTTTTTCACGGGCGTGGGCTGCGGCACGCACGGGGCCGGGACGTTCCTCAACTTCAAGTCCTTTCTGCCCCTCTACTTGAAGCACGCGATCGATCCCGACCACCCGGCCTATTCCTCGTACCTGTACCAGCACGAGGAGGCCACGGGCCGAGACGACCTGGCGAAGCTCGACGAGGAGAACCGCAAGCGGCTCCAGAAATACCTGGCGTGTGTCGAGAACATGGAGCGGCTGATCCGCGTCCGCTCCAACCTCCAGGCCTACAAGCGGCACCAGAAGCGAGGCGCCACCGAGCCGATCGCCGTCGAGATCCAGGGCATCCGGATCGGCGACTTCGTGCTGGTGACGTTTCCCGGCGAGCCGTTTGCCGAGGTCAGTCTGCGGCTCAAGGAGCAGTCGCCGTTTGAGCACACGTTCCTGGCCGGCTACTCGAACGGCCACCTCGGCTACGCCCCCACGGCCGACGCCTACGAGAAGGAAGCCTACGAAGACGCGCTCACGCCGTTCGCTCCGGAGTGGCAGGGGATGTTCGAGACGAAGGCGTTGGAGATCATCCGCCGGTTGGCTTCGCCGCCAACGGCGAGCGCTCAAGCCAAGCCGTAGGGTGCGTGAAACGCACCATCTTTGGCTCGGCTGGAGGAATGGTGCGTTTCACGCACCCTACTTGAAGAATGGTGCGTTTCACTTGAAGTCCTGCCACCGCTTCCAGGCCAAGCCGGGGCGATCTACACGGAACGTGACGAGCCGCCGGTGTTCCATTTCGGTCACGTAGGCCGTGCAACCGTCCGCGCCGCCGAAGCAGATGTTGCTGGGCCGGGCGCCGAGTACGTCGATCTCGCGCAGGATCTGGCCGCTCGGGGAGAGCTTGACGACGGTCCCTTTGCCGTGTCGGGTGACGTAGAGGTTGCCGTCCACGTCGCACCGCATGCCGTCGAAGCCGTGATCGGGGAACTCTTGGAACAGCCGTTTCTCGGCGAGCGTGCCGTCGGGCCGGATGGCAAACGCCCAGATCTTCCGCTGCACGGTCTCGTTGATGTAGAGCGTCTTCTCGTCCGGGCTCACCTCGATCCCGTTCGTCGTGCCCATGTCGGGGGCGACGAGCGTGAGCTTGCCCGAGGGGTCGATCCGCCAGACTTGCCCGGTCTTCGCCTTCCAGTGGGGGTCGCTGGCGTAGAGTGTGCCGCCGGAGGTGATCGTCAGGTCGTTGGGCTGGTTCATGCGGTCGTCGTGGACGAAGACTTCGATCGCCCGGGTTGTGGGGTCGATTCGGAGCACGTTGTGGCCCACGTAGTCGGCTACGTACATCCGGCCCCGGCGGTCGAAGCGGATGCCGTTTCCGACGCTCTCGCCCCCGAGCTCGACGAACAGCTCGGCTTGGCCCTCGGCGGTCACGCGGCCGATCGTCCCCTTGCGTTGGAAGTTCACCGCGTAGACGTTTCCCTCGGCGTCGCAGGCAGGGCCTTCGATTCCGCCGGTGAAGCTCCCGGCGGCGGTCAGCGGCTTGGCGACGAAAAGCCCATCCGCCGGCTGGCCGGCGACGAGCCACACGGCGACGATGGAACAGGTGACGGTAGCGTGCATCGTAGTCCTCCTGGCAGATCGAAACGCCGGGACCGGCCGCCACGCAGCACGGGACGAACCGCCCGGCGGGGGCGCCCCTGAGCTTCCCTCGTTCCCAAGCTCCAGCTTGGGAACGTACTTGAAACCGTCGCTTCCCCAGGGGCAGACCGGATCTTCGCGGTTCCCAAGCTGGAACTTGGGAACCAGTGAAACCGGATACTCATTTGTCGGCCGCCGCATAGGATGGAGCGAATCGCACTGCGGGCCTTTTCCTGGCCCGTCCCTGCGTATCAGCATAGGCAAACGCCACGCCGACGCAACCGTTGTGGGAGCGTCCCGACCGGCGTAGAATCATCCCTGCGAGCCGGACTTTTTCCCGTACGAACCGATCTCCCGCTCAGGAGGGCCATGCCATGGCACGCCGCTTCCATCGCCGCGAGTTCCTCGATCGAGCCAAGAAAACGGGCCTGGGCGCCGGGCTGACCATCCTGGCCAGCGCGGGCTCGGTCCGCGCAGCACCGGCCAACGAGAAGGTCGTGATGGCCATCGTCGGCTGTCGCGGGCGCGGGCCGGGGCTCGTGGCCGGCTTCCTCGACCGGGGCGACTGCGAGTTCGCCTACCTGGCCGACGTCTACACGACGCGGTTCTCCCACGCCGACAAGATCGCCGAGCAACAGGGCGGCAAGCGGCCCAAGTGCGTGCAGGACTTCCGCGTCGCGTTGGACGACAAGTCGGTCGACGCCGTGGTGGCCGCCCTGCCGCCACACTGGCACGCACTGGCGACGATCTGGAGCTGCCAGGCCGGGAAGGACGTCTATGTCGAGAAGCCGCCCTCGCACAACTGCTGGGAGAGCCGCAAGATGGTCGAGGCGGCACGCAAGTACGAGCGGGTCGTCCAGGTGGGGACGCAAAACCGCAGTGCCCCGTACAACTTCGCGGCCCGGAAGTTCATCGAGGAGGGCGGGCTGGGCGACGTCCACCTGTGCCGCGTGTACCAGCAGCGATCGTGGAGCCGGACGTTCGAGATGGCCCCCGACGCCGATCCGCCCGAAGGGCTCGACTGGGACATGTGGAACGGCCCCGCGCCCGCCCGGCCGTTCAACCCCACCCTCTTCAGCCGCAAGACCGAGTTCTGGGACTACGGGGGCGGCGACATCGTCGGCGACGGGATCCACCAGCTCGACCTGGCCCGATGGCTCTGCGGGGTCGCATGCCCCAAGTCGGTCTTCTCCAGTGGCGGCCGCTACGCCAGCTCGGGCGCCGGCGAGGTGCCCGACACGCAGGAGGTCGTCTACGAGTTCGACGCGATGCTGATGACCATGCTGGGCACGGGCTTCACGCCCTACATGCTCAAGACGCCCGGCGAGATCCGCCAGAGCGACACGTTTCCCTACTGGCCGCAGAACTCGACGCGGATCGAGATCTTCGGCACCGAGGCGATGATGCTCATGGGCCGGCACGGCGGCGGCTGGCAAGTGTTCGTGCGGCCGAAGGACCGCGAGCCGGTCGTCAAGACCCAGGCGTTCGGCCGGCATCCCGACCCGGAGCACAAGGAAAACTTCGTCCAGTGCATCCGTACCCGCGGGCGGCCCAACGCCGACGTCGAGGAAGGCCACCGCAGCGCCCTGTTAAGCCACTTGGGCCACATCAGCTACCGCACCGGGCGCAAGCTGGCGATCGACCCGGCCACGGAAGAGATCGTCGGCGACGCCGAGGCGATGAAGCTCTACAAGCGCCGGGGCCGGGAGCCGTGGGTGATTCCGGAGGAGGTGTGAAGACCGGCGAGTCGCGCCCCTCTCTGAAACGAGCCTCACGACTCCACGTCCCACTCCGCCACGATCTCGGTGTTCTGGGCGAAGTCGATTTCGCCCTCCCATTCCCCCAGGGCTTCGTGCTCCAGCCGCACGCGATGCGGGCGGCGGGGGACGTTCGGGATCGTGCAGGGCGTTAAGTAGGGCATTCCATCCGGGTCAGTTTGGAGGACGTCGTCGAGGTAGATGGTGGCGTCGTACGGGCGGGTGATGAAGTTGACCTCCACGCCGCGGGGGCCGAGCAGCGGCACGTGGCGGAGCCACCAGGGGCTGGTGGCCACCAGGAGGGCCACGAGCAGCGCGGCGGTCGCGGCGACGATTCGCCGCGATCGTGAGCGCCGGCGGGGCCGCGGCGGCCCGGTCGCGGTCAACTGGCCGAGCATCCGGCCGGCGTCGCGGAACCGCTCGCGCGGGTCGGGCTGGCACGCGCGGAGGACGACTCGGTTTAGCCGGTTGAGGACCGGGTCGTCGACCACGTCCCGGGCCCGGTCGCCCAGGCGGGGGAAGCAGTCGGCCGGCAGGCCCGCCATCATCTCGTAGATCACCAGGCCGGCGGCGTAGACGTCGGCCCGGGTGTCCATGGGTCCGTCGGGGGGCATGTACTTCTGGGTGCCTACGCGGGAGGATTGCATGTCGGCCCCGGTCACCAGGCCGAAGTCGGCCAGCTTCAGCTCGCCGTCGACGAACAGGCAGTTCTCCGGCTTTACGTCGCGATGGACCATGCCCGCCTCGTGGAGCGAGACGAGCCCGGCCAGGAGCTGCCGGGCGCACGAGAAGCACTCGTCAGGCGAGAGGGGCCCGTCCTGGAGCCGGCTTCGCAGCGTGGCGGGCCGATAGCCGGGATCGTCGGAGGCGGGGCCGCCGGCGACGTCGTCGGCCGGGTCCATCACGTAGAAGAGGAAGTCGGCCGTCTTCCCCACGTGGTGGATGGTCAGCAGATGGGGGCGCTCGGCCTGCACGCTCGCTTCCAGGCGGGCGATCGAGCTGATCTCGCGGCCGGCCGGGTCGGTGGCGTTGGCCGGTCTGAGCGGAATCACCTTCACGGCCCGGAGCCGGCCCGTCGCCCGGTTCGTGGCAAGCCAGACCTCGCCGAATCCGCCTCGGCCGATCGGGCGCAGGAGGTGGAAGTCGGGCACCCGGGGGGCCGCGCCGCGATCGTCCGGCGTCTTACGCTCGGGCAAGGTGGAGTCGGTGGCGGAACCGCTCACGGACAGGAAACCTCCTATCGCGACTGCATGGTCTTCGCGATGCGGGCGGTCAGGGATCGCTCGACGCGAGCCTTGGGACGAGACTCGAGCGCCTGCTTGATCCGCTGGTCGAGTTGGCCGTCGTCCCGGTAGCTGCTGCCGAGGTCCCGAAGCCGCCGAAGCACGTTCTTGCGGGACTGGTAGACGGCGTTGGGCGTCAGGCCGGTGGTCTCGGCGACCTTGGCGGCCGGCAATCCGTGCAAGGCGTAAAGCTCGAACGCTTGATAGGTTCGCGGGTTCATCTCTCGCTGGATGACGTCGAGGAGGACCATCAACAAGGCTTCCTCAAAGGCGGCTTCCCAGGCGGCGTCGGGCAGTTCGGCGTCGTCGGCCGGCTCCGCGAAGCCGGTATCGGCGTCTCCGCCGCGGCCCCGGATCCGCCCGGACGGCCGACGCCGGTGATCGGCCACCTTGTTCCGCACCAACGTGCCCAGCCAGTCGCGAAAACGGCCCCGCTCGGGGTCGTAGCGGTAGACGTCTCGTTGCTCGAACACGGCCAGCATCACGTCCTGGACGATCTCCTCGGCCGTGTCGTCGGAGCAGCCTCGCCGCCTGGCCCAGGCGTAGATCAAACGCCAGTATCGCTGGAAGAAGTCGTCCCACGCCATGGGGTCCGCCCCCTCGCGGAGACGGTCCAGCAGGGTTGCCTGGGTTTCGCTGCTCATGATACTATGATATTCTAATCCAGGGCGACTGAATCCAGAAGAAGCCGTGACAGATTTCCACTTTCCGGCCCGAATTGAGGGTGACGTTGGCCTGCCACGCGCGGCGCGGGAGGAGGGAAGGCGTCGCTCTCCTCAATGCGACGGCGGGGGGAGGATCTGCGCGCGGCGATAACCGGCAACGTCTACTCCTCACCGGCTCGGGTGCGCGACGAATCGGTGACTGGGGCCGATGCCTCCGGCGGTCGGTACCGGCGTACTCTCCCGGGGAGCCCACGGCCATGACCAGAACCTTGCCTTGGGCGGCTGTGCTGGTTGCCATGGGCTTGGCTTACGCGTCGTCGGCCGAGCCTTCCCGGCCGACCGCCCCGCAGGTGACCGCGCACGGCGAACGGTCCACTTGGCTCTTCGTCCAGACGCAACCGCCCGGGGCAACGATCGAGCTGGACGGCGACCGCCTGGGCAACTCGAACGGGCTCTTCCTCGCTCCGCCCGGTCTGCATACGCTCACCGTGGCTCTGAACGGCTACCGGACGGAGCGCCGGCCGATCGAGATTTCCGAGAAACGGATCACACGGCTCGCGGTGGAGATGCGAAGGCCGCCCGACGGGGTCGCCGCGGGGGCGCCTCCGCCGGCGATGCCGGCCCGGCCCCTGCTCGTCCAGCCGAGGGCTCGCTACAGCGTGCTGAAGCTCGCGTTTGGCAGTGCGCCCCCAGGCGACGAGCCGCCGGCCGCAGCGATCCTGACCGGGCACCAAGGCCAGGTCAACTGCGTGGAATTCTCCCCCAACGGCCGCATCCTGGCCTCGGCGGGGGCCGACGGGACGATCCGGCTGTGGAGCGTTCCCAGCGGCAGCGCGCGTCACCTGCTGGAGGTGCACGACTCGCGATTCGGCGTCTATTCGGTCGCCTTCTCGCCCGACGGGAAAACCCTAGCCTCCTGCTCGGGCAGCGTCGTGCGGCTCTGGGACCCGGAGCGGGGCAGGCTGCTGATGGCCAGCAGCGAGGTCGGCCGTGCCCAGTCGTTGGACTTCTCCGCGGACGGGAAGACCCTGATCGTGGCCACCGGCGCCGACAGCCTGGCGCTGTGCGACACCGACTCGCTGAAGGTGCAATCCGTCCAGGGGATCAGGCTGCCCACCGAGGTCGCGCTTTTGGGCCACGACGATTCCGTCCGGCGGATCACCTATTCGCGGGACGGCAAGCTGCTGGCCTGCGGCGGCGGTTGGCATCCCCAGCGCCCCGGACGCCTGACGATCTGGGACACGACCACGGCGCGGTTGCTTTCGTCGTTCCGGGTGCCGGGCGGACCGGTCCGCGGCGTCGCCTTCTCCCCCGACACCAAGTTGCTGGCCTACGCCGCGAGCGATACGGTCAAGCTCGTCGAGATGGCCAGGCTTCCCCGGCCGCTCACCAGGTGAGGCCTCTCGGATCGGGAACGGGGTCAACGGAACGGGGTCAACTCTTGACACTTGACGGCTTGGGTGGCGGCAGACTTCGGTTGCCGGGGTCGCAGCGGTGTCCATCGGGCCGTCAAAGGACTGGGGCACAAAGCACAGCAGGACCACGCCCTGTCCGACCGCCTCAATTCCCTGAAGCAAGCCGTGTCAAGTGTCAAGAGTTGACCCCGATCCCGGCCAAACGTCTTGCCCAATCCCTTCTTTCGGGGTAGAATGAGGTTGGAGGCGAATCGTGCTCGCTGGCCACGTAGGCGTGGGTGAGCGTGCTTGTGGGCGCACGATGCGTGCGGGCACTGTGGGGCCATCCCAACCCCACGCAGACTGGCGGAATTGCAGGGTCGGTGAATTATGTCCGAAAAGGGAACCGTTGAAGAGCGTCTGACGGTCCTGGAGCGCGAAATGGTCGACCTGAAGCGCCAGATCCTCTTGGCGCGCGCGCCGGGCAACTGGTTTGGTTTCGTGGCTGGTTCGTTCAGGGACGACCCCGACTTTGAGGAGGTCCTGCGTCTGGGCCGCGAAATGAGGGGATCGGAACGGCCGGATGCCCGCGCGTGAGGAAGCCGTCGTGTTCTTGCTGGACACGGATCACATCGGGATCATTCAACGGCAGACGGAGCCGGAGTTCGGTCGGCTTGCCGCGCGCATGCAGCAGTATCCGCTCACCGACTTCT
>CAZDHR010000038.1:0-28855 GCA_964505295.1 uncultured Planctomycetaceae bacterium | reverse complement strand
CGCCCAAGAGCGACGGAAACTCGGGCCCGAGGAACACGCCGAACAGCACGTACGGCACGGTGAACGCGAACCCGGCGAACAGGGCGAACTTCCACACGGCCAGGCCCTCGCGCCACGATCGGTTCTTGCCGAAAAAACGCGTCAACAGACAGACCACGAACAGCGGGATCAGCGTGCCGATGATCCCGTGCACGATCGCCACCCGGGCGCCGATCATGCGGAGCATCTGGTCGTAGGGCTCCAGGGTCGTTCCCGTCGCGAACATCCCGGCATGCTGGCTGATGAAGTCGTTGACCAGCGACTGGTCGGCCAGCCCTTTGTTCACGCCGACCAGGATCGGCGTCCCCACTGCGCCGAACGAGACCGGCGTGCTCTGGATCGTCAGCGCGCAGACCACCGCGGCCATCGGGGGAAATCCGAGGATGACCAACAGCGGCCCGGCGACCGCGGCGGGCGTGCCGAACCCGGCCGCTCCCTCGATGAACGCCCCGAACGTCCAGGCGACGATGATCGCCTGAACCCGCCGGTCGGGCGAGATGTTGCAGAAGCCGTTGCGGATCGCCTCCACGGCCCCCGAGTGCTTCAGCACGAACAGCAGCAACAGCGCGCCCCACACGATGTAGAGAAGCATCCCGGCGATCACCAGCCCCTCGACTGAAGCGGCGGCGATCCGACCCACCGAGACCCTCCAATAGAAGTAGGCGAACACGGCCGTCAACGCGAAGGCCACGGGCATCGTCTTCTTGGCGGGCCATCGCCAGAAGACCAAGAGGAAAAAGACGACCAACAAGGGGGCGATGGCAACGGCGGCGTTCATCGGGCGCCTCGACCAGCACGGTTAACTTGCCCCTGGCCAATCCGTTTTCTAGGCGCGAGGCCTGCGCTATGTCCTTTGCAGGCAATCCGGCCGAGCGGCCGACGGCACGCCGGCCGATGGCGTCCATGCTCAACAAGCGGAGGCATCCGTGCCTCGCAAGCCACTCCGTTGTCTCTTCGATGGACCGGCACCTCGCACGAGAGGAGCATCTTCTCCTCCGGCGCAAGAGGCGAGGTTGGCGAAAGTCTGGAAGCGACGTCCCTGGTCGCCGCCGGATATGCACGACCATGACGAAACGGATGGCGCCTGTCAAGCACTGCGAGCCGTCAGGGGGGCCCCGAGCCTCGGTCTTCATGGATGCCGTTCGACGCGACTTGGCCGGGGCGTACCCCGTCGAGAGGCCCGTGCCCCCCGCACGGCTTTCTTGCTGGTGCCGGTCTTGCGACTGGCCTACAATGCGGGCATCGAAGGCGACGCGAACACCGACTTCCGGGAGACGATTACCATGGACCACCGTTGTCTCTATGCCGTGGCGGCCATGCCGGCGCTTGTATACTGCATGGCGACACCGCCGAAAGCATGCTCGGCCCAGCCGGCAGCAGAAGATTATGCCGAACTGGTTTCCGCCGAGTTGGGTCTGGTCGGGTACTGGCGGTTCGAGGGCGACTTGCGCGACGCCGAAGGCACGGCCCACGGCCAACCCAAGGGGGGCGAGCCGCAGTTCGGCGAGGGGCCCGGCGGCGGCAAGGCCGTGGTGCTCGAAGGCGGCCGCTACCTGACCATGGGCGCGACGCCGCAATTCGACCTGGACGAAGCGACCGTCGAGCTGTGGTTCAAGCCGACGTTCAAGCCCGGCCCGGGCTACAACCCGTGCATCATCGCCAAGCGGGCCGACGGCGATCACCGCCTCACGCGGTTCAGCGTTCATGTTCGGGGCGATTACTCCTGTTTGGCCGTCTGGAACGGGCGGAGGGTGATGCGGTACCCGGTTGGCGGCGGGCCGCTCGAGCGGGGCCAATGGTACTACCTGGTCGTCACCTGCAAGGGGCCGCAGATGCAGCTCTTCGTCGACGGCGTTCCGTGCGACCTGGAGGGCGTTCAGGACACGTTCAACTTCGAGCAGGTCGAGCGGCCGCTTTCGATCGGCTCGTCCCAGCCGGCGGGCCGCGAGCTGCTGGACTGCTGGGTCGACGAGGTGGCCGTCTACCGCCGGGCGCTGTGTGAGTGTGAGATCGAAGCGCATGCCGAAGCCATGGGTTGGGGCGAGCGCCGCCGCGAGCTTGCCCGGGCGAGGGACGCACGCCTCCGACGCGAGCAAGCGCTCCGCGCCGAGCAAGCGACCGAGCGGGAGAAGCGACGCGCCGAGCTGATGGCCGACCCCGCGCTCTTCGCCCGGGGCGAGCCGTTCGTCTATCGCGACGAGCACCTGGGCGCCGTCAGCCTGCCGCTGGGCGGCATCGGCACGGGCTGCATCCAGATCAACGGCCGGGCCGAGCGGCACGTGTGGCAGATCTTCAACAACCACAAGCACGCACAGGTGCCGCACAGCTTCTTCGCGGTTCGCGTGAAGAAGGGAAGTGACGAGCTGGCCGTGCGCGCGCTCCAGACGACGCCCGTCGGCCCGTTCGCCGCGTTCGAGGGCCTCAGCTTCCGCGGCGAGTACCCGTTCGGGTGGTACGAGTTCGAGGACCCCGGGATGCCCGTCAAGGTCGGCATGGAGACGTTCAATCCGCTCGTGCCGTTGGACGTGCGAAGCTCGGCGATGCCTTGCGCGGTCTTCAACCTGTCGGTCGAGAACCCGACGGACCAGCCGGTGGAGGTTGCCTGGCTGGCCACCCAGCAGAACGCGGTCGGCTACCTGGGCGACAACCCGATCGAGGGTCGTGCCTACGCCGGCTACGGCGGCAACCAGATTCAGGTCGTGCGCGATGCGGGCGGAGCCCTGTTGCACATGACGTCGACCAAGCCTGCCGATGCGCCGGGGTCGGGCGACATGGTGCTGATGGCCCTCGCCGAGCAGGCCACGGCCGCTGCGTCTTGGGAGAGCCTCGACGAGCTGGCCGCCGGTTTCGCGGCCGGGGGCTCGCTTTCCGGGCCGGAGCACGCGGGGCCGTCTCCCGCCGGCGAGACACTCGACGGCGCGCTGGCGGTCAGCTTTCGCCTCCGGCCGGGCGAGCGTCGCACGGTGCCGTTCGTCCTTGCCTGGCACTTCCCCAACGGTCGACACGGCAACGGCGCCTGGGGTGGCCCGGGGAACATGTACGCCACCATTTGGCCCGACGCGCTCTCCGTGGCCCGGGAGTTGCAGGCCGATCTCGACGAGCTGACGGGCAAGACGCGGCTCTATCACGACACGCTCTACGCCTCGAACCTGCCGCACTGGCTCCTCGACCGAATCGGCTCGCAAGTGGCCATCCTGCGGAGCCGCACCTGCTTCTGGACCAAGGACGGCTACTTCGGCGGCTGGGAGGGGTGTTGCCCGGAGACGGGCTGCTGTGCCGGCAACTGCAATCACGTGTGGCACTATGCCCAGGCCCACGCGCGCCTGTTCCCGTCGATCGCCCGGCGGATGCGCCAACAGGAGTTTCGGTTCCAGTCGCCCGAGGGCGCGATCCCCCATCGGCAGCCCAAGTCGTTTCCCGCGTTCGACGGCCAGTGCGGCGCGGTCTTGAATTCGTATCGCGAGCATCTGGCGTCGCCCGACGAAAAGTGGCTCGACGAGAACTGGCCGAACGTCAAGCGGGCGATGGACTACGTGATCGCGACCTGGGACCGGGACGAAGACGGCGTGCCGGCCGGGCCGCAGTGGAACACGCTCGACGGCGCCCTCGGGGGCAGTTCCTCGTGGCTGGGCACGATGTACCTGGGCGCCCTGGCCGCCGCGGAGAAGATGGCCGTGCTCGAAGACGAGCCGGAAGCGGCCGAGCGATACGCCCGAATCCGCGCTTTCGGCAGCAAGAAGCAAGACGCCGCGCTCTTCACCGGCGAGTATTACGTGCAGATCCCCGAGGAGACGCCGCACGAAGATTATGGAACCGGCTGCCACATCGACCAAGTCCTCGGGCAGTGGTGGGCCCATCAGCTCGACCTCGGGTGGGTCTATCCGCCGGATCACGTTCGGACCGCGTTGGGCACGCTTTTCAAACGCAACTTCCGCGGCAACATGGCTGGCCTCCCGCAGTTGCCGCGCAAGTTCGTGGCCGACGAAGACCCCGGCATGCAGATGATCGTCTGGCCCGAGGGCGAAAAGCGCCCCCCCAAGGTGATCCGCTACGGCGACGAGGTGATGACCGGCTTCGAATACGCGGCCGCCGCGGCGATGGTGCAGGCGGGGATGCTGCGTGAAGGCTTCACGGTCGTTCGCGCGATCGCCTTGCGCTACGACGGCCGATTGCGCGACGGGCTCACCCCGAGCCGAACCGCCTCCTGGGGTTACAGCGGCAACCCGTTCGGCGACGACGAGTGCGGCAAGTTCTACGCCCGGGCGATGAGCGTCTGGTCGATGCTGCTGGCCTCGCAGGGCTACGTGTACGACGGCCCGGCCGGGCACCTCGGCTTCAAGCCGGTCTGGCAGCCGAACGACCACGCGTCGATTTTCACGGCCGCCGAAGGCTGGGGACTCTTTACGCAACAGCGGAAAGGCGACAGGCAGACGGAGCGGATCGACGTGCGTCACGGGTTGCTTCGCGTGGCGTCGCTGGGGTTTCAGGTGCCGGAAGACCGCAAGCCGACACGGGTTTCCGTCCGGGCCGGCCAAGAGGCGGCTGCGTCGACGTTCACGGTGTCGGGAGGCGAAGTCCGCATCGAGTTGGAGCGACCGGTGGTCCTGGGAGCCGGGCAGGCCGTGCTCGTGGAGATCGGTCTGAAATAGCCACTTGGCCCCGGCCTCCTCGCCGCTTGCGGCTTCGCCCGGAAGGTCTGCCCGGAATCGCCCGACAAGGGAGGACTTTCCTTGACCGCCGGCCGGAAATTGACCCGGCCCGGTGGCCGTGTCATACTATGCCCAAACGGCTCAACACCCGCCAACCTACCCCCGACTTACCATCCCTTGGGAGAGACCTCCGATGAAGCACGACATCACGCGACGCGATTTTCTGGCGGCTTCGGCCGCCGTGGGCGCAGGCCTGATGGCCGGCCGGCTCGACGCGGCCCCGTTCAAAACCACGCTCCACAAGGCCCTGATCGGCGCGCCGACCGAGGAGACGCTCTCCGGCTGGAAGGCCGGCGGATTCGAGGGCATCGAGTCGAACAAGTGGGACGTCACGCCCGCCGAAGCGACCGCAGCCCGCAAGATCGCCGAGAAGGTCGGCATGCGGATCCACTCCGTGCTGCGTGGCTGGACCAACTTCAACAGTCCGGAGCAGGGCAAAGTGGCCGAGGACGTCGAGAGCGTCGAGACGGCCCTGAAGGCCACCCAGGGCTACGGCGCCGAAACCGTGCTGCTGGTCCCTTGCCGGGTCAGCGGCATGCCCATGCCGGAGCCGTGGGACTTCGATATCGAGTTCGACGAGAAGACCTGCCACGTCTCCCGCGTGGTCAAGGGTGACAACGCCCAGTACAAGGAGTACATCGAGGCGCAAAACTACGCCACCGATTCGACGCGCAAGGCGGTCGAGAAGCTGATCCCCGTGGCCAAGAAGACGGGCGTGGTGATCGCGCTGGAGAACGTCTGGAACAACCTTTGGGTGAAGCCCAAGTTCTTCGCTGCCTTCGTGGCGTCGTTCCAAAGCCCTTGGGTCCAGGCCTACTACGACATCGGCAACCACTGCAAGTACGCGATGCCGGAGCATTGGATTCGGGCGTTGGGCAAGCTGATCGTGAAGGTGCACGTGAAGGATTTCGCCGTCGACCGGAGCAAGCCGCGCGGCGGCACGTTCGTCGATATCCGCGACGGCGACGTGGACTGGCCGCTCGTGCGACGCGAGCTGGACAAGATCGGCTACGACGGCTGGATGACCATCGAGGGGAGCGGCAAGCTGTCGGTCGAGGAGCGGAGCCGGCGCCTCGATCTGATCATCGCGGGCAAGTGACGATCGGCCTAGCCGTGGCTTCCCTCTCCCGCTTGCGGGAGAGGGTGGCGGCGAAGTCGCCGGGTGAGGGCGTGTGGCGCTTGAGTGAGGGCGAATCGCAACCCACCAACCGTGTCAATCCCCTCACCCCCGACCCCTCTCCCGCAAGCGGGAGAGGGGAGGCAACTGGCGCGCGACCTTCGCGTTCCTCCACACGGCGGCGAGGTCAGGAGACCTGGGCCGAGCGCGGGCCCGCCGGAAAATGGGTTTCATGCACGGGTGTTTGTACTACCTTGAAGGAGCTGACGATGCAATTGCGCTGGACTGAGAGAGTTCTGATTGCCGCCACGGTTCTTCTGGCCTTTTCCGTGACGAGCCGGGCGGGCGAGCCGACGAAGGTGATTCGCGTCGGCATCATCGGCACGACCACCTCCCACGTGCCCGCCTTCACCAAGGCGATCAACGACCCGGACGCCGAGGGCGTTCTGGCCGAGGTGGAGGTCGTGGCCGGATTCATGGGTGGGGTCGAGGACAACCCCTCGAGTTGGGACCGCCGCGAGAAGTACGCCAACTTCCTCAAGGAGCAGGGCTGCACGATCTACGGCACGATCGAAGAGATGCTCGAGCACGTCGACGCGGTGCTCCTGGAGGAGGTCGACGGCCGGCCCCACCTCCAGTGGGCCAAGCCGGTGATCGAAGCCCGCAAACCGCTGTTCATCGACAAGCCGATGGCCGCCTCCCTGGCCGACGTGATCGAGATCTTCCGCCTGGCCCGAGAGCACAAGACGCCCTGTTTCTCCAGCTCGTCGCTGCGGTATGCCACGGGATTCCAGGCCGCCCGCCGCGGGGAGCCGTTCGGCGAGGTGGCGAAGTGCACGGCGTGGAGTCCGATGAGCACCGAGCCGCACCATCCCGATCTGTTCTGGTACGGCGTCCACGGTGTGGAAATCCTGTTCACGATCATGGGCCCGGGGTGCGAGACGGTGACCCGCGTCGAGGAGAACAAGGTCGTCGGCACCTGGAAGGGCGGCCGCGAAGGAACGTTCATCGGCCAGAAGGGCTACGGCGCGGACGTGCAAGGGTCGAAGAGCAGCGGCTCGGCGGGCAGCTACGAGGGCTACAAGCCGCTCGTGGTCGAGATCTGCAAGTTCTTCAAGACGGGGAAGCCCCCGGTCGCCGAGGAGGAAACGGTCGAGGTCTTCACGTTCATGGAGGCCGCCGACGAGAGCAAGCGTCAGGGCGGCGCCGCGGTGAGCATGGCCGAGGTGCTGGAGAAGGCACGTCAGGCCAACGCCGCCCGAAAGTAGACGCGCGCCGGGCCGCTGCTCGCCGCGTTCTCCGCTGGCATGCAGTGCGGATACGAGGTCTATTGCGTCCCTTATCGAGAGTGAAACACCCTCGAAGCCCACGGGTTGCAGCCCGTGGGCTTGGGGCCCAATTCTGGTTCTACTGTCAGGCAGGAGTCAAGAACGGAGGACCTTTCTATGCGTCTCCATCTGCTGCTTCTGGGTTTGGTGTGGGCACTCGCATTGCCGGCGTGGTCCGTATCGCTCCAAGCCGCGGAGCCGACCGTGCCGATCAAGGCCGGGATTATTGGGCTCGACGCCCACGCCCGGCCCTGGACGAAGATCATCAACGATCCAAACGCCCCGGGCGAACTGGCCGACATGGTCGTGGTGGCAGCCTATCCCGGCGGTAGCCCCGACATCCCCCAGAGCATGGAATTGCTCGAGCAGGGCGTCGCGCAGTTCCGCGAGATGAACATCGAGCTGGCTGATTCGATCGACGCGCTTCTGGCGAAGGTCGACGTGGTGATGATCCTCAGCATCGACGGCCGGCCTCATTTGGAGCAGGCCAAGCCGGTCTTCGCCGCGGGCAAGCGCGTGTACATCGACAAGCCGATCGCCGGCTCGCTGGTCGACGCGATCAAAATCTTCGAGCTGGCCAAAGAGCACAACGTCCCCTGCTTCTCCAGCTCGTCGCTCCGGTTCGCGCCGGAGACGCTCGGGATGAAGACCAATCCCGCGATCGGGGAGATCCGCGGCTGCGACCAGTACAGCCCTTGTTCGCTGGAAGAGCACCATCCCGACTTTTTCTGGTACGGGATCCACGGGGTGGAGCCGCTCTACACCGTGATGGGACTCGGCTGCAAGACGGTCACGCGCGTGCATACCGAAGGCCAGGACGTCATCGTGGGCGTGTGGGAAGGTGGCCGGATCGGCTCGGTGCGTGGCATTCGCGACAGCCGGCGGGGCTACGGCTCGACGGTCTTCGGCACCAAGGCGATCCTTCCGGCCGGCGGGTTCGGCGGCTACGAGCCGTTGATCGTCGAGATTGTCAAGTTCTTCAAGACCGGCAAGCCGCCCGTCAGCGCCGAGGAGACTCTGGAGATTTTCGCCTTCATGGAGGCGGCCGACGAGAGCAAGCGTCAGGGCGGCTGCCCGGTGTCGATCGAGAGCGTCATGAAGAAAGCACGCGAAGCGGCCGCGGCAAGCCAGTAAGCCGCTTGCGGCTTCGCCGGCCCGGGAGCGTGGTGCCGCGTGGCGAAGGGAGTTCCCCGATCGTTTCATCGTTCCCACGCGGAAGCGTGGTAACCAATCCATGCACGGAGCCGTGGATCATGTCTTGCGAGAAAGCAGTCTTCACGCTGGTCGTCGCTGCACTTGCGGGCGCGGGCCAATTCGCCGTGGCGGCCGACGCCGGCACCCGGCCCGAGCGGGCGCTGCGGCGCTCCGACGTCGTCTTCTTCATCGACAACCCGACGATGTACGAGCCGTACGGCTGCACCGTGGTGGGCTGGGGCGGCGTCGCCAAGCCCGAGCGGGTCCGGGGGGCGCACGAGAAGGGCGTTCGCCTGTACGCGACCGCCGTCGCCTTCCGCACGGCCTTCCACCGCGTGATGGACTTCAGCGACGACTACCTCGACGCCGCGTGCCGCAACTACGCCGGCGAGCCGTTCGCGGTCCCCTGGCTATGGGACCACAAGTACAAGGGCCAGCCCGTTTGGTGGGGATGCACTAATAGCCCCCTCTACCACGAGTACCTCGAAGACCGCCTGGCCACCTCGATGGGCGCGGGTCCCGACGGCCTGCACATCGACGACTACAGCGGCACGGCCGGCGCCGTCACCTGGCTCTCCGGCGGGTTCTGCCGCCACTGCATGGCCGGCTTCCGCGAGTACGTGGCCGAGCACGTGTCGCCGACGAAGCTGGCCGACCTGGGCATCACCGACGTGTCGACGTTCGACTACCGCCAGTTCCTCCTCGACCGGGGCGTCACGCCCGACGACTACAAGCGGCGCCGATCGTCGCTGCCGCTGGCCGACGAGTTCTTCGACTACCAGGTCCACGCCAACACGGAGTACGTCCGGGCGTTCCACAAGCGGGCCTGCGAGATCCGCGGGAAGCCGGTGACGCTGAGCGTCAACTCCGGGCTGAGCAGCCCCACGAGCCTGGCGATCGCTCCGTACGTGAGCTACTTCTGCTGCGAGGTGGGGCAGAACGCCTCGTCGCGTGCCACGCCCAAGCACCCCATCTACGTATTCAAGCTGGCCGACGGCGTCGATCGGCCGCTCGCCGTGATGGGGAGCGGGCAGGACCACGCGTTCATCATGAAACACAATCTGCCGGGGCTGGTCCGCACGTGGATCGCCACGGCCTACGCCTTCGGCCATGTCTTCGTGGCGCCACACCGACTCTGGTGCTACACGAAGGAGAAAGGCACGCACTGGTACTCGGGCCCGACCGAAGAGTACGCCTGGCTCTACCAGTTCGTGCGCCACAATGCCCGGCTGTTCGACCGGTACGAGGCGATCGCGCCGGTGGCCGTCGTGTACGACAACGCCGCCCGGCGCCGGGGCAAGGCGAACATCGAGCCGATCTGCGTCGCGCTGGCGGAGAAGAACGTGCCGTTCACCGTGGTGGTGGCCGGCGACGACTGGCTCGACTACCGGCTCGACGCCGACCGGCTCGCCCGGTTCCAGGCGGTCGTCGTGCCGAAGGACCTTGCCCTGGACCAGACGCAGCGCAAGCTGATCGATCGGGTCGAAGCCGACGGCCGGCTGGTCGAGTGGCCCGACGAAGCCGCGCTGGCAAAGCTCCTGTCCGGGCCGGTGGTCGTCGAAGGCTCGGGGCAGGTCGGCGTCGTGCCCCGGGCGATCCCGGGCGACGCGACCGCGCCGGTGGTCGTCCACCTACTCAACCGTCAGTACGACGCCGAGAAGGACGCGATGATCCCGCAGAAAGGCTTCACCCTCCGGCTCCGACGCGATCTTCTGGGCGGACGCAAGCCGACCAAGGCCGTGCTCCACGCCCCGAACGACGAGCCGGTCGCACTCACGCTGACCTCCAACGACCAGCACGTTGCGGTGACCGTCCCCGAGCTAAAGCTCTGGGGCGTGCTGGAACTCGGCGAGTGAACGTCGGCCAGACCCTGATTCGCCGGATACAAGCCGCTTGCGGCTTCGCCCCGGCGCACCAATCCACATTCCCCACCCGAGCCAACGCAGGCGAAGCCGCGAGCGGCTCCAAGCGTCGATCAGAAACTTGGGGGTCGTTGCGGCGACGGGCGCTTTACATGCGCTGGCGCACAGGCGACAATTTGCAGCGACGCCCTTTGAGGGACGGGCATTCCTCCAACACAGCGAGGCCTGCACAATGCGTCACTCCGTCTCTTTATTGACCTTGAGTCTGCTCGTTGCGACTCGCGCCGCTCCCGGCGGTCAAGTGATCGTCCAGATATCCGACCCCAACGGGTGCGCCGCCCACGCGGCGGCCCCCGTGTCGGTCTCGCTCGACATGGCGGAGCTGTTCGGCGAGCGCGTTTCGACCGGCGGGTGGCACCTGTCGGAGATCGGCGACGACGGCGAGCCGGTCCAGCCGGCGGCGGTCGTCCCCATCCAGTTCGAGCCGGACGAGCCGGGCTCGAAGCGGGGTCGGCTGTGGTGGATCATGCCGCCGGGCGCGGCGGGTGAGCGACGCTTCTGCCTCACTCGTGTCCTGGCGAAAACGCCACGCCTTTGGCAGGTCGAGCCCGACAGCGCTCGCCAACGCGTCGACGTCTTCGAGCACTTCTGGACAGAGCCGTCGCCGCGCCCGAAACAGCCGGTGCTCCGCTACAACCACGGCAACGTCCCCGTGCCCGAGGGCACCCACGCCCACTTCGCGCCGGGCGAGAGCTACGAGCGGGGCGATTACATCCATCCGCTGTTCGGCCCGAACGGCGAGACGCTCACCGACGACTACCCCAAGGACCATCCGCATCACCGGGGCGTTTGGTGGTCGTGGCCGGTCACGCGGTGGAAGGACCAGGTCGCCGACATTTGGGCCGTGGTCGGCGTCTGGGCCCGGCCCGTGGCCATGCGTCGGATCGAGAGCGGGCCGGTCTTCGCGGTGATCGAGGCGGAGAACGTGTGGAAGTTCGGCAATGAGGAGCAGCCGATCGCCCGGGAGGAAGTGCTGATCCGCGCATTCCCTCAGAGCGACGGCCGCCGGTTCGTCGACGTGGAGGTGCAGCTTACGGCCCTGGCCGACGACGTGGCCATCGGCGGGCGGCCCAAGCGCGGTTACGGCGGCTTCTCGCTCCGCGCCGCGCCGTGCGAGGACCGCAAGATCACGCTCCATCTCGACCCCGAGGGCTCCGACCCCCGGCGTGCGTGGATCGACTACTCGGGCGTGTTTGCCGGCGGCCAAGGCACGTCCGGGGTGGCGATCTTCGAGCACGTCACCAACCCCGACTATCCGAACCCCCTGCACGAATACCCCGGCTGCAACTGCGTGATGCCGGCCTACCCGGAGACGCGCGAGGTGACGTTGTCGAAAGACAAGCCGCTGGTGCTCAAGCACCGGCTGTGGATCCACCCCGGCGGCCCCGACGAAACCAAGCTGGCCGACGTCTGGACGGCCTATGCGAAACCACCCAAAGTGACCATCAAAAAGCAGTAATTCTCCCAAAGATAGCCGAGGAGGTAATCGAGATGTCCGAGTCGAACGAGCTTTCGCGACGTGGTTTTGTCGGGAAGACGGCCACCGCCGCGGCGGTCGGTCTGTCGGCCCCGTACTTCGTTTCCGCCAGCGCCCTGGGCCGGGGAGACGCCCCCGGGGCCAACGAGAAGATCCACGTCGCCCTGATCGGCTGCGGCGGCATGGGGCGTGGAAACTTGCGGAATTGCGCGAAACATGACGACGTCGTGGTGACCGCCCTGTGCGACGTGCAGCAGGCACGTCTCGACGCGACCGTGAAGCAGTACGAGGGCAAGCCCAAGCCCTACCGCGACTACCGCGAGCTGCTGGCGGCTGGGGACGTCGACGCGGTGATCATCGCCACGCCGCCCCACTGGCACTGCCTGAACGCGATCGACGCCTGCGAGGCGGGCAAGGACCTCTACGTCCAGAAGCCGATGACGCTCCACCTGGGCGAAAGCCTGGCCCTGATGAACGCCGTCAAGAAGCACAACCGCATCAGCCAGGTCGGCACCCAGATCCACGCCGGCGAGAACTACCGCCGCGTGGTCGAGTACGTCCGCTCGGGCAACCTGGGCCACGTCAGCGTCGTGCGCACGTTCAACGTGATGAATCAGGGGCCGCAGGGCGTGGGTAAAGACCCGGGTACGCCCGTGCCCGACGGCGTCGACTGGGAGATGTGGATCGGCCCCGGCCCGATGCGCCCGTACAACCGCATCCTGGCCGCCAGCAGCTACAATCACTGCTCGTTCATGGACTATAGCGGCGGCTGGCTCCCCGGCATGGCCCCGCACATCATCGACCTGCCCATCTGGGCGCTCGAGCTGGACTACCCGACGAATATCAGTTGCTCGGGCGGCCGGTTCGTGATCGACGACGACGGCGACGCGCCCGACGTCCAGGAGGTCCTCTGGCAATACCCCGACATGACCATGACCTGGATGGGCATGCTGGCCAACAGCTACGGCTTCGACCTGCACGGCCAGCCGGTGCCCAAGCGACGCCTGGGGATTTACTTCCACGGAGTCAATGGCACGATGTACTGCAACTACGGCATGTTCGAGATCGTGCCGGAAGGGAAGCAGATGGAAGGGATGGAGACGCCGGAGAAGTCGATCGCGCCTTCCCCGGGGCACGAGCGGGAGTGGCTCGATTGCCTCAAGAGCCGCCAACAGCCGAGTTGCAGCGTGTTCTACCACACGAAGATCGACGTGCCGCTGGTGCTGGCCAACCTGTCGCTGAAGCTGGGCCGCTCGATCCGCTTCGATCCGGCCACGAAGAAGATCGTCGGCGACGACGAGGCCGCGCGACTGGCGGTGCCCGAGTATCGCCAGCCGTGGAAGTTTCCCAAGCAGTATCTCGAATCCTGAACCCCGCTCGCCCGGCAAAGCCGCTTGCGGCTTCGCCCGAGCACGGCGCGACCATCGCGCCGGCCGAGGACATACCATCCAGGAGTCTTTCCCGATGTCTGAACCAAACAAGCTCTCACGGCGGAAGTGCGTCGGCCGGACGGCCTCGGCCGGCGCCGCCCGTCTTGCCGCTTACTACGTTCCGGCCAGCGCCCTCGGGCTCGAAGGCAAGCCCGCGGCCAACGACCGCATCGGCGTCGGCCTGATCGGCGCCGGGCTGATGGGCACGGCCAACCTGAACCACTGCGCGGAGCACGACGATGTGGCCGTTACGGGCATCTGCGACGTCTGGAAGTCGAAGCGCGAGCGGCTCGTCGACAAGTTCAAGGAAACCGCCAAGCCGTACCACGACTACCGCGAGATGCTCGGGCGGGACGACGTCGACGGCGTGATTGTCGCCACGCCGCCGCACTGGCACGCGCTCCAGGCGATCCACGCCTGCGAGGCGAAGAAGGACGTCTACGTGCAGAAGCCGATGACGATCTACCCGGCCGAGGGCCTGGCCCTGAAGCGGGCGGCCGAGAAGCACGGGGTCATTACCCAGGTGGGCACCCAGATCCACGCCGGCGACAACTACCGCCGCGTGGTGGAGTACGTTCGCTCGGGCAACCTGGGCCCAATCGGCGTCGTCCGCACGTTTCTCAACTACCGCCGGAGCGTCGAGGGCTATGGTCAGGCGCCCGACGCCGACCCGCCGGACGACCTCGACTGGGACCTCTGGCTCGGGCCCGGCCCCAAGCGGCCGTACAACGAGATCCTCGCCCGAAGCGCCGCCTACACGGCCCAGTTCATGGACTACAGCGGCGGCATGGTGCCCGGCATGGCCCCGCACATCTGCGACCTGCCCTACTGGGCGCTGGAGCTGGGATTTCCCGAGACGACCAGTTGCTTCGGCGGGCGGTTCGTCACCCAGGGCGTGGGCGACGCCCCAGATACGCAGGAGGTCCACTGGCAGTATCCCGGCCTGACCATGACTTGGATGTCCTCGGCCGTCGACACGTACGGATTCGACTTCCAGCGCAAGCCAAGCGGTCGGCACCACCTGGGAATCTACTTCCACGGCGTGAACGGGACGCTGGTGTCCGACTACCGGGTCCACAACATCGTGCCCGAGGGCGATGCGCTCGAGGACGTCGAGCCGCCCGAGCCGTCGATTGCGCCGTCGCCCGGCCACGAGCGGGAATGGCTCGACTCGATCAGAAGCCGCCGGCAGCCGAGCTGCAACGTGGCGTATCACACCAAGATCGACCTGGCCTGCACGCTGGCCAACCTGTCGCTCAAGGTGGGCCGCTCGATTCGCTTCGACCCCGAAGGCGAGAAGATCGTCGGCGACGACGAGGCCGCCCGCCTAGCCGTGCCCGAGTACCGCGATCCGTGGAAGTTCCCCGCCGAGTATCTCGAGTCGTGAGTTTCCGTTTGCCGGGTGCGAAGCCGCAAGCGGCTTCGCCGGGAAGATGAGCCGCTTGCGGCTTCGCCGAACCAAGGAGGACGCAAGTATGCCGGGGGTGACCCTAGTCCGTTCGTTGATTCTCTCGCTTCTCGTCCTTTCGACGACATGCGGCCGGCGCTTGCATGCCGCGGAACCCCCGGGGAAAGAACCGGCCGGCAACTCGGGCCTGGAGCAAGCGGTCGTCGTCTTCAAGACACACTTCGACATCGGCTACACCGGGCTGGCCAGCGAGGTCGTCGAGCGGTACCGGACATCGATGATCGACAAGGCGCTGGACGTGTGCGACGCCAGCCGCGACCTGCCGCCGGAGCATCGGTTCGTGTGGACGGTGCCCGGCTGGCCCATGGCCCAAATCCTCTGGCCCGGCCAGACGCCCGAGCGCCGCAAGCGAATCGAGCAGGCGATCCGCGAGGGCCGGCTGGTGTGGCACGCCCTGCCGGTCACCACGCACACCGAATCGCTCGACCTGGAGGACTTCGTGCGTGGCATGGGGTTTTCGTCGCAGCTTTCGCGACACTTTGGCAAACCCTTAGCCCGCGACGCGAAGATGACCGACGTACCGTCGCACACGTGGATCGTGCCCACGGTGCTCAAGCACGCGGGCGTCGACTTTCTGCACATCGGCTGCAACTCGGCCAGCGGCTCACCCGACGTGCCGCGGCTCTTCTGGTGGGAAGGGCCGGACGGCTCGCGACTTCTCACCATGTACGAGGCGAGCGGCTACGGCAGCGGCCTGAAGCCGCCGGACGACTGGCCGCACAAGACGTGGCTCGCCCTGATCCACACGGGCGACAACCAGGGCCCGCCGCCGCCCGACCAGGTCCAAAAGCTCCTGGCCCAGGCCGAGCGCGAGCTGCCCGGCGTCAAAATCCGCATGGGCCGCCTCTCCGACTTCGCCGACGCGATCCTGGCCGAGAAGCCCGACCTGCCGGTCATCCGGACAGACATGCCCGACACGTGGATCCACGGGCTGATGTCGATGCCGCAGGAGACGGCGATCGCCAGGGCCGTGCGGCCGCAGATCGCGGCTTTGGAGGCGTTGAACACGCTGTTACGTGGGTGGGGCGTCGAAGTGCCGGCCGTTAAGGAAGGCGTCGCCGCGGCGTACGAAGGCAGCCTGATGTACGGCGAGCACACCTGGGGCTACTCGATGAGCCCGTTCGGCTATCACTTCGGCGACGACTGGGCGAAGCTCCGCGAAGAGGGGCACTACGCCCGCCTGGAAGAATCGTGGAGAGAGAAGGGCAGTTACGTTCACGCGTCTGAGGAGGTTGTGGCCTACGGACTCCCGGACAACCTGGATGCGCTCGCTGCGAGAACGAAGATCGAGGGCCCGCGGATCGTCGTGTTTAATCCCTTGCCTTGGAAGCGCGACGACGTGGTGGTCGCATGGCTCCGTGGAGAAGTGTCTGGCTTGAAAGACGCGATCACCGGGGAACCCGTGGTCGTCGCTGTCGCCCGGACGGGACCATCTCCTGCGGACGCGGCGTCGGCGGAAGCGGCTGCGGACGACCAGGAATCCACTCCCGTCTGTTTCCTGGCACGCGACCTGCCGCCCCTGGGATACCGGACGTACGTGCCCACCACCGTTCAACGCCCAGGCGCGGACTTGGCGGCTCAATCCCTCACGATCGAGAACAAGTACTTCCGCATGCAACTCGACCGCACTCGAGGAGTCGTCGTCTCGCTGGTGGAGAAACGGTCCGGGCGTGAACTGGTTGATAGATCGTCCAAGTACGGCTTCGGGCAATACGTTTACGAGCGGTTCGACGAGAAGAACGTCAAAGACTACTTCAACACGTACTTGAAGTATATCCCAGGTTGGGCGCCGCATTTTGCCCGAGGCGGGTTGCCGCCGGCGCAGGAATCGCCTTATTCCGCTGCTTCACCGCAACAGTTCGTGACGGAAATGACGAGAGATGACGGTTCACTGACGGGTTTTGCCGTCAGCCAGGACCAGGACGATCTTCCCCACACGGTCGTTCTTCTGGCCAAGCTCTCCCACGACCAGCCCTATCTGGACCTGTCATGGTACGCGGTGGATAAGGAGCCCGACCCGTGGCCGGAGGCGGGTTGGCTTTGTCTACCGTTTCGGGTCGATGATCCGACCTTCCGCCTCGGCCGCCTCGGTTCAGTCATCGACCCCGCCAAGGACGCGCGTCGCGGCTCGAACTTCGACGTGTTCTGCCTGAGCACCGGAATGACGATCACCGGGCCGGACGGAAAGGGTGTCGGGCTGTGTCCCCTCGATTCGCCGCTGGTGAGCATCGGCCGGCCAGGGCTGTACCAGTATTCCAGGGAGTTCGGCGAACGTGAGCCCGTCGTGTTCGTCAACCTGTTCAACAACGTCTGGGGCACCAATTTCCAGCAGTGGACCGAGGGGAACCTGCGGTCACGGGTTCGCATCTGGGCGGTCGAGGGCAAAGGCATCGAGACCGACCTGATTACGCCTTCGTGGGAGGCCCGGTCGCCGTGTCGGGCCGCGTATTTCGACGGCCCTGCCGGCACGCTTCCGCCGTCGCAGTCGGGCATTGAGCTTTCGCGCAAGGGCGCGCTGGTGACCGCCTTCGGCCCCAATCCCGACGGCGACGGGGTCCTGCTGCGGCTCTGGGAGCAGTCGGGCAACGACAGGCCCTGCCGCGTGCGGTTGCCCGAGGGGATGAACGTTGCCCAGGCGCAGCCGTGCGACCTGCGCGGCCGACCGCGGGGCGATCCAATCCCGGTTCGGGACGGGTCGATCGACGTCGAGCTGACGCACTTCGCCCCCGTGAGCCTCATTCTAAACGCGGCCCCTTGATGACGCGCATCGACCCTGCGTCTCCTTGTCTGCGAGGACGAGCATGGACTTGAAGCTGAAGGACAAGGTGGCCCTGGTCACGGGGGGCTCGCGAGGGCTGGGCAAGGCGGTCTCGCTCGGCCTGGCCGCCGAGGGGGCCAAGGTCGCCGTCAACTACCGAACGCACGGCGACGAGGCGGAGGCGGTTGTCGCCGAAATCCGACGTGAGTACGGCGTGGACGCGATGATCGTCGAAGCGGACGTGGCCGACGAGGCCGAGGTTAAGGAGATGTTCCGGCTTACCGAGGAGGC
Organism: uncultured Planctomycetaceae bacterium; assembly: GCA_964505295.1. GTDB lineage: Bacteria > Planctomycetota > Planctomycetia > Pirellulales > Thermoguttaceae > DATKZH01. The sequence goes on along the minus strand of CAZDHR010000038.1, from coordinate 11,122 downwards.
GTTCTCCCGGGTCGATATTCTGGTGAACAACGCCGCCGTCTGCCCTACCTGCCGCGTTGAGGAGCTGACGGAAGAGGAGTGGACGCGCACGCTCCAGGTCAACCTGACGGGGACGTTCCTGGCATGCCGGGAGATGGTCCGCCGGCTCCTGGGCGCGGGCCGGCCGGGCCGGATCGTCAACGTCTCGTCCACGGCGGCCTTCCTTGGCTCGACGACGGGGCACGCCCCCTACGACGCCAGCAAGGGCGGGGTGATCTCGTTCACCATCTCCCTCGCCCGGGAGGTCGCGCCGAAGGGAATCGCCGTCAACGCCGTGGCCCCGGGCATGATTCGCACCGACATGACGGCCGAGACGCTCAAGGCGAACGAGGAGAAGTACCTGGCCCGCATCCCGCTGGGACGCATCGCCGACCCGGGCGAGGTGGCCGACGTGGTCGTGTTCCTCGCCTCGCCGGCCGCAGGTTACATGACCGGGGCGACGGTGAACGTCAGCGGCGGATTGCTCATGCGGTGACGGCGCGTCGTCGGATGTGGGCTGCCAAGACTTGCCGCTTTAGGGGAAACCGATGGACTACCTGATGGGCATCGACCTGGGCTCGACGAGCCTCAAGGCCGTGATCTATGACCGGGACGGCAGCGCCGTCGCCCGCGGCAGCCGGCCGACCGAACGATTCCATCCCCATTCCGAGCATCCGGAATGGACCGTGTGGGACCCGGAGCAGATCTGGGGCGGCACGGCGGCAGCGATCCGCGATGCCCTGGCCGCGTTGGACGACCCGGGGCAAGTCAAAGCCGTGGCCGTGACGGGCATGGGCATGGACGGCGTGCCCGTCGACGAGGAGGGGAAGTGGCTTTACCCCTTCATCAGTTGGCACGACCCGCGGACCGGCCCGCAGCTCGATTGGTGGCAAGAGAACATCGGGGCCGAGAAGGTCTTTTCGATCGGCGGCAACCCGCTCTGGCCAATCAACAGCGCCCTGCGCATCCTCTGGGTCGCGCAGAACGAGCCGGAGGTCTTCGCCCGCACCGAGAAGTGGCTCTTGATCGAAGACTTCTTGAACTTCATGCTCTCTGGACGCCGTGCGACCGACTACAGCATGGCCTCCTGCACGCTCTTGTTCGACCAGCGCAAGCTCGACTGGTCGGATCAGATGCTGGAAGCGTCGGGGATCGACCGCCGGCTGATGTGCGACGCGCACCCCGCCGGCACGGTCCTCGGCGAGGTGACCGCCGGTGCTTCCAACGCGACCGGCCTCGCTCCAGGCACACCCGTGGTGCTCGGCGGGCACGACCATTTGTGCGGCGCCCTGCCGGTGGGGGCTTTTCGCCCCGGCGTGGTCCTCGACGTGACGGGAACCTGGGAGATCGTCCAGATCGTCACCGACGAGCCGGTCCTAACGCCCGAGCTTCAGGAGATGGGTGTGACCGTGCAGGCCCACGTCGCCCGGGGCAAGTATGCCACGTGGGGGTCGAACGTGGCCGGCGAGATGCTCGAGTGGTTCCGCAGACAGTTCGGCTTCGAGGCCGCGCAGAAGGCAGAGCAGGAGGGCGGCTCGGATTGGGACCACCTGATGGCCGCGGCGGACGGCTCGCCGCCCGGATCGCACGGCGTCATGTTCCTTCCGCACATGTCGGGAGCGAGCTGCCCGGTCGTCGACCCCCACAGCCGGGGGGCATTCGTGGGACTGGGCAACCTGGCCACGCACGGCGACATGCTCCGGGCGATCATCGAAGGGCTCGACTACCAGTTCCTCGACATCGTCACGGCGATGGAGTCCGGCCTGGGCGTCAAGCTGGAGAAGTTCGTCGCGGTGGGCGGGGCCGTGCGCAACGAGCTGTGGATGCAGAACAAGACCGACGTGGTCGGCCGGCCCATCGAGGTCCCCGAAATCGAGGAGGCGACGCCCCTGGGGGCCGCCATCCTGGCGGGGATCGGCATCGGCCTCTACCGCGACGAGCAGGACGCCTTCGAGCACGTCTACCGTCCGGGCAGGACGTTCCAGCCCGACCCCGAGCTGTCGGCCCGCTACGCCGAGTGGTTCCAGACGTATCGGGAGCTGTACCCGGCGCTCGGGCCGATTAGCCGGCGGCTTGGCTGACCGGTTGCGGCGCGTCTCGGAGGCTTCCCGAGAAAGCATTGGAATACGCGGTTCGACTAGCTATCCTGGATGACACGCTCGGGAGTTGCGCTGGCTTGACACGAGGCTGATTGGAGATACTGCGATGAAACGCCGTGAAATGCTATTGACCGGTGGCGCCGCCGCGCTGGCAGCGGCGACCTTTCCTCTGGGCTGGGTCGCCGGGGCCGACAAGAAGAAGCAGAAGCTGCTCTATTTCACCCGAAGCGTCCAGTACGAGCATTCGGTGGTTCACCGTGAGGGCGACGAGTTGAGCCACTCGGAGAAGATCCTCACCGAGCTCGGCCGGAAGGCCGGCTTCGAGGTGGAGTGTACCAAGGACGGCCGGGTCTTCGACGGGAGCCTGGAGCAGTATGACGCGATCGCCTCGTACTCGTGCGGCGACATGAGCCTCGAGAGCGTCGACAAGGCCCCGCCCATGTCGGCCGAGGGCAAGAAGCGGCTGGTCCAGGCCGTGGCGGACGGCAAGCCGTTCGTCGGAATTCACTCCGCGTATTACTGGGGTCGCGAGGTGGGGGTCGAAGACCCATACGTGGGCATGTTCGGCGCCAGCTTCGTGAAACACGGCAAGCAGCAGGAGTCGACGATGGTGGTGACGTCGCCAAGCTTCCCGGGCGCCGAGGGCCTGGGCCGGTCGTTCCGGCTGGTCGACGAATGGTACGCGTCGAAGGAGTTCGCCGACGACCTGCACGTGATCCTGGCCCAGGACAGCACCGGCATGGAAGGCGATATGTACCAGCGGCCCCCCTTCCCCTCGACCTGGGCTCGCGTGCATGGCAAAGGCCGGCTCTTTTTCACGGCGATGGGCCACCGCGAAGACGTGTGGACTAACCCCGTCTTCCAGCAGATCCTCCTGGGCGGCGTCGCGTGGGCGTTGGGGAACGTCGACGCGGATATCACGCCGAACATCCGCCAGGCGACGCCCAAGGCCGACGAGTTGGGCGCGTGACCGACTTTTTCGCGGCCGGGGCGGTTGGTCGCAAAGCGTTATGTGGCTTGGGCTTTCGTCAAGAGGCCGGTAAACATTCGCCCAACCCGTCTGTTCCCGCACGCTGGTTCGCTCTGCCGGGTTGGACGAATGGTTACAGAGGCCGTTGCCCCGGGAGGATTTTTTGCGGTAGGGGCTTGAACGGATTTGCGGGAGAGACTATACTTTGATGACGATAATGAGACTGAATCTCAATCGCATTTTCTCGCGGTTTCCAGCGCTATTGCCGGGATTTGCATGGTCGACGCAGTGATCCCCCTGAACCGTCTGAAGGCCGGCCAGTGTGCCGAAGTGAGCCGAATCCTCGGGCCGGCCGACCACGTCCATCGGCTGGAGGAGTTCGGCTTCCGCAGCGGCACCACCGTGCGGATGTTTCGGCCCGGCAATCCGTGCATCGTGCGTATGGCCGGCAACAAGGTCTGTCTTCGAGCCGACGAGCTTTTGCACGTGTTGGTCAGACGGAACGGCACGTCGCGCTAGTTGGGCTCCTAACATGCCCTCCCCTTCCCCCCGCTCGTCGTTCACGGTCGCCCTCATCGGCAACCCGAACACCGGCAAGTCGACGCTTTTCAGCGGCTTGGCCGGGATTCGTCAGCGCGTGGGCAACTACCCCGGCGTGACGGTCGAGAAGAAGACCGGCGTGATGGACCACGAGGGGCACCGTTACGAGCTCGTCGATCTGCCCGGCCTGTATAGCCTGGCCCCGCGTTCCCGTGACGAAATGGTGGCGGTCGACGTGCTCCTGGGTCGCCATCTCGCCGCGGCCCCGCCCGACGCCATCGTCTGCATCGTCGACGCGAGCAATCTCGAACGGAATCTCTATCTGGTCAGCCAGGTGTTGGAGCTGGGATTGCCCACGGTGCTGGCGCTGAACATGCTCGACGTCGCCGAGGACCAAGGGATCTCGATCGACGTCGAGCGGCTCGGCCGGCAACTGGGGATTCCCGTCGTTGCGACGCAGGCGAATCGGGGGGTCGGGCTGGCGGACCTCCGCAGGACGCTCGCCGAGATGGTGGGCGAGCCAAGGCAGCACGCCGCAACGCCTCTGCCCGACGTATTCGAGAAAGAGGTGACCCGGCTCCAGGCAATCATCGCCGATCGCACCAGCGACTCCAACCAGGAGGAGCCGATCCCCCGCTATCTCGTCAGGCGGCTCTTGCTCGACATGGGAGGCTATCTCCAGCGCACGCTGCTCGAGGAGACGGACGGGCAGACCGGCTGCCAACTGAGGGCGGCACGCGATCGGTTGGCCCAGGCCGGCTGCGAGGTGCCCGGCGTCGAAACCAAGGCCCGGTACGCCTGGATCAACCGGGTGCTCGAGGGCGTGCTGGAGCACCCCAACGAGTACCGCGCGACCGTTACCGACCACATCGACCGCGTGGTGACCCATCCCGTCTGGGGGATGATCCTCTTCGTCCTGGTCATGGTGATCGTCTTTCAGTCGGTGTTCACCTGGGCCGGGCCGTTCATGGCGTCGATCGAGGGTGTGTTCGACGTGATCGGCGAGTGGGTCCGGGCACGAATGGCCCAGGGCGCCCTGCGAAGCCTGCTGATCGACGGCGTGATCGGCGGCGTCGGGGCCGTGTTGGTTTTCCTGCCCCAGATTCTCATCCTGTTCCTGTTCATCGCCGTGCTCGAAGACTGCGGCTACATGGCCCGGGCGGCCTACCTGATGGACAAGCTGATGGTCCGCGTGGGCCTGAACGGCAAGTCGTTCATCCCCATGCTCGCGTCGTTCGCCTGCGCGGTCCCGGGCATCATGGCGGCCCGGGTGATCGAGAACGAGCGGGATCGGCTCACGACGATCCTCGTCGCGCCCCTGATGACCTGTTCGGCGCGGCTGCCGATCTACGTCCTCCTCATCGGGGCGTTCATCCCCCGGCGGACCTACTTCGGCGTGCTCAGTCTCCAGGGACTCACGCTGGTGGCGCTTTACGCGCTGGGGATCGCCTGCGCGGTGGTGGCGGCGCTGGTGTTCAAGCGGACGATCCTGCGGGGCGAAACTCCGCCGTTCATGATGGAGCTGCCCAGCTACCAGTGGCCCTCGCTGCGCACGATCCTCTTCCGCGTGTGGGAGCGGGCGTGGATCTTCCTGCACACGGCCGGGACGATGATCCTGGCCGTGTCGATCCTCGTCTGGGCGGCCCTGTACTTCCCGCACAACGCCGAGGTGGTCGAGGCCCCCTTCCTCGCCGAGCGCACCGAGCTGGAGGCCCAATTGGCCCAACTCCCCGCGGATTCCGCTCAACGAGCGCCGCTCGCCCAAGAGCTCCGTGAGCTGGACCTTCAGATCGCCGGAGCGTACCAGCGGCAGAGCCTCCTGGGCCGCGTGGGCCGGGCGGTCGAGCCCGTGTTCGTGCCCTTGGGGTGGGACTGGCGAATCAGTTGCGCGGTGATTGCGTCGTTTCCCGCGCGCGAGGTGGTCGTGGCCACGCTGGGCGTCGTGTTCAACCTGGGCGAAGATGTCGACGCGGAGTCCCAGGAAGGGTTCACCGCGTTCCGCACGAAGCTCGACAAGGCCACGTGGAACGGGACCGACCGCAAGGTGTTCAACATTCCCGTCGCGCTGTCGATCATGGTCTTCTTCGCGCTTTGTGCCCAGTGCGCGGCTACGCTGGCCGTGATCCGACGCGAGACGAACAGTTGGCGCTGGCCCGCGTTCACCTTTGCCTACATGACCACGCTGGCCTACCTGGGCGCCCTGGTCACCTACCAGGTGGGCATGTGGATCGGAGGGTATTCCGGATGAGCGGTCTCTGGCAGAACGTCGCGGCGTGGTGTATCGTGCTCGGGGCGATTGCCTACGTCGCCCGGCGTGCTTGGCGATTGGGTACGTCGAAGAAGCCCCCAAAATGCATTGCCTGCTCCCAGTGTCCGCTGCGGTCGGATAGGGCTCCGTTCGTCGGCCGTGTTGGACCGATCGGAGAAAGGAGGTCGGACGATGTCTCGGCTCATGCTTCAGATCGCGATCGTCACGTCGGTTCTGATCCCGGACGCCTTGGCCCTCGCCCAGCCGGCGGTCGACGAGCCGCTCCCGCAGATCCTTCTCCATCTCGATGACGAGCACGGCAAGCCGATCGATACGTCCGGCACCGGACAAGTGATCTCCAATCACGGAGCCCTCGCGGGCGCGCCGGGCAAGCTTGGCCGGGCCTACCAGTTCGACGGGCAAAACGCCTATCTCGATGCCGGCGACAACTACGGCATCACGTTCGCCTTCCCGCAGCAGACGATCGAGTGCTGGGTGAAGCCGGCCGAAGATGGCCGGCCCATGGGCATCGTCGGCTCCCAGGAAGAACCCACGCGCAGCAGTTGGCGCTGGCACCTGGGGCGCAACCCCGACGGCACGATCGCCTTCGGCATCTGGGACGGCCAGCAGGACCCCCACTTCCAGACGCTCACCAGCACGACCGTGGCCCCGGCCGGCCGATGGACGCATCTGGCCGTCACGCTCGACGCCGGAACCCCGCGCACGATGCGGCTTTACGTCGACGGACGGCGCGAGGCAAGCGGCCCGCTCGAATCGGTCACGCCCTACGGATCGCTCTTCGTCGGGAGTGCCAACCCGGGCTTCTTCGCCGGCAGCGTCGACGAGGTCGCGATCTACGATCGGGTGCTCGCCGAGGAGCTTCTGGCGCGTCACGCGTCGGGGGAGAAGCCGATCCCCGACGGCGTCGACGAAACCACGGCCGGGCCCGGCTTCCGAATCTACCCCGTCGACGCCGCCGCCACGGTCGCCATCCGCCATACCGCCTTTCCCGGCAAGAGCTGGCGCCTCCGCATCCCGGAGTACGCCTATCGTGACCCGGTGACCGGACACGGGGTGCCCCCCTCGGCCATCGTCTGGGAGCGGCGGGCCGACCGAACGCTCACGTTCCACTGGAACGCTCCGGAGGAGCTCAAGAAGGAGCATCGTTTGGACTATTGGGGACGGCTCACGCCCGGGCACGACGTGATTGACTTCGAGCTGACCGGCAAGAACGTGGGCGACAAGGCCTGGGGCGAGGAGCCGTGGACCGGCACGCTCTCGTTGATCTGCCTGGGCGCCGGCGCCCATCCCGACTTCCACGACTACGACGCCAAGCGCACGTTCGTGCGCAGGGACGGTCGATGGATCACGATGCACGAGATCGTCGGCGGCCAGTTCGCCCCGCATCGGATGGCCGGCGTCGGCGTGCGCGGGGAAGGGAAGCCGGGGGCCGAGCGACTGGCCGCGAAGCTCTCGACCGACGAACGTTGGGTCACCGGCATCGCGACCGACATCGCCGACTCGCTCTCCTTCAACTTCCAGTTGCGTGCCTCCTGCATGCACTCGAATCCCGCCTGGCCCAACCTGAAGTCGGGCGAAGAGATCACGGCCAAGGGCAAGATCTACCTCCTCGAAGGCGGCCTCGACGCCCTCTGGCAGCGATACCACGCGGACTTCGGCGAGTGAGCCCGTAGGGTGCGTGCTTGCACCTGGCCCTTGAGCAGTTGCGCCGAGCCGCGGGGCACGAAGGCCTCGGTCATGTTGGGGAAGAAGGCCGGCTTTGCGTCGGACTGCGCCAGGCCACGGGCCACGCCGCCCGACAGCACGGCCAAGCCAAGGAGGCATGTCCCCAGCATTCGCCCAGCACGAGTCCGGACGTTACGGTGTGTGCGCACGGCGTCTGCCTCCGATTCGTTTGCCATTTCCATGGTCCTCGCTGCAACAGGTTTCATCGAACGGGACCCAGCCGGCCCCTAATCGCGGGAGAACTCGAGCACGCACGCCTCACGCGCCGGCAGCTCGATACTCACCGAAGGATCGTCGCCCTGAAGGAGCTCGATCGGTCGCCGGCCCGTCTCGTCGATTCGGTACGCTCGCGCCTGCTTCGGCAGGCGGTAGTACTGCGGATCGAGCGTGAAGCGCAGGGGAAGCGGCTCGTCGGCGATGCTCACCAGCGCGACGGCCACGTCGCCATCGGCGGCGCGCCAGGCCCCGGCGATTGCCAGCGGGTGGCGCTTCTCGCTCGCAGTCAAGCGACTCTTCTGGCCCGCATAGATCGACAACCGCGAGAAGTCGGACGTGACCTCCGGCGCGCCCAGCTCGGGTGGACGAAGGAACTCACCGCGAAGCAGGTACTTGGTCGCCCGACTGCGCACCCGGGCGAGCCGCATCACGTATTCGATCTCCTCGGGTCGCTCGTCGAAGAGCGTCGGCAGGAAGTTGGCCAGCGTCGGCTGCTGCCCCCAGACGAACGCCCGGGCCTGCTCCAGGTAGAACTGCCGGGAGTATTTTCGGTCCAGCAGGGCCAAGGGCTCCTTGGGCGCGAACTCGGCCGGCCAAAGCTCGTCGTAAGGCGGCATGGTCAGCGAGGAGTAGCTCCCGTACGTGACGGCGTACGGATGATAGACGGCCTGGAAGAAGGGGATCACCTCCCAGGGGTCAGTCGGCGACGAGTACCGTTCCTTGCTCACCTGGAGGGTCAGCATGAGGTCCAGGTGGCAAAGCCAGGCCTCGCCGCACCCCTCGCCCGCCAGGACGACGCGGCGATCGGCGTCGCAACGGTTACGCACGTCGCCCTCAAGCTGGCGAAAGCCTTCCATCCAGGAGTTCCCGCCGCCCGGGGGATGGCCATGATTGGGATCGTAACAGGCGCGGTGGCTGCACGCCTGGTCCATGTAGATCCCGTCGACGCCCAGGTCCTTGAACGCCTCCTCCGCGAGCCCGGCGTACTTGTTCCGCCAGAAGGGCGTTGCCAGGCACATCGAGGCGAGGGCCTGTCGTGTGAAGATATTGTAGACCTCGGGGTGGACCTTGCCGTCCTCGCCTTTGACGGCGAACCGCTCGGCGCCTTCGTCCTTCCAGCTTTGGGTGCTCATACCCCATGCCCGCTGATTCATGTAGACCAGCATGCGCAGCCCCTGGTCGTGGGCGCGTGCCACGGCCTGCTTGAACGGCTCGGTTCCTTCTCGCGGCGGCAGGTATTCGGGGAACCCGATGTCGTAGGGGCAGCCGTGCCACCAGTGCCAGAACACGCGGACCGGCAGGCCGAGCCGCTCCTGAAGCGCGGCGGCCGGCGGGAGCACGCCCGGCGAGGGGCCTCGATTCCAGACCCACATGCCGGTCTCCAGGACCCAGTCGGGCACGCGGCCTTGTCGCAGCCGGCTCTCGCGCGCCCACGGCTGCTTCGTTGCCCAGGCCCGATAGCGCTCGGCCGCCGTGATCCAGTCGCCGCGAAACGATCCGAGCAAGACGTGATACGGAAGCGTGTACCGGCTCGGGCTCGCCTGGTAAATCTCGGGATAGTGAACGGTCTCGAAATGGACGTCGCCGGTCTTCGTTCCCCAGAAGGCGAACGTCTTGCGCATGGCCGTGGTGTCGTCGCAGGCCCAGTAGAGACCGCTTCCGTCCGGCCGGTAATACGCGACACATTGCAGCGACAACCTGCTCGGATAGTCAAGCCGTCGCGCCCGGCCCCTCTCGCCCGAGAGCAATCGCCGCGGGTTCCGCGTCTGCTGCCCTAGCCACACGGGCAGGGCGAGCCGCTCGTCTTCCTGCCGCACGAGCCCGAACGCGCGCGGGAAGTGGACCCGGCGCAAGGCGAGCCCGGCGGGCCGTTTCACGGAGATCTGCCACCGGCTCGTGGGCGTCGCGTCCTCCAACTCGACCGTGGCCTCGACCTTGCACTCCGAGGCGCCGGGGAGCGTGAAGCCGTCCCAGGTCGCCCGCAGCGTTTGGCTCGGCGCAAGCACCTCGCACCGGAACGATTTCGATTGCGCGGGGGTCAAGACGGCCGGTTGGCCCTCGACGACCACGTCGAGCTCCCAGAGCCCGCCGAGGTCCTCAGCGTCGGCCACCAGGTTCTCGTTCGCCGCCAGATCGACGAGCTCGCGGAGCGTTCCGTCGGCCCGGTCGAGCCCGACGCGCACGAGGCCGTTCTCGATGGAGACGACTTCGCCCGGCGCCGTGCCCTGTCCGTACGCCGCAGAAGCCGTGGGCCGATCGGCCACGGGCGAGAGAATCAGGCAGACCAACAAGGCCGCTCGTAGCGGCGAAACCGGGCTCACAACTCGCATCCGAGTTCTCCTTGCGCTTCTGGTTTATGCCGTCTGGCCGCCGGCCCCGCAAGGCTCCCCTCTCCCGTTTGCGGGAGAGGGGTTGGGGGTGAGGGCATTACCACTATTCATGGGTCACCGCGTCCCGATCGCCCCGTTCACCCCGAGCTGCGACACAAAACCCCCGGCGCCAACCGCTCTGCGTACGACATCATTCCCCAGGTCATCACCTCCCAGACCAACAGCCGCGAGACGTTGGGCTCGCCGTCACGGAGCAGCAGGTCTCCAATGTACCGCAGCTCCCCATCGGCCGGCGCCACGAGCCCTCGGTACCGGGGAATCTGCCGGGCCAGCGCGACCATCAGGTACGGCAGGCCCGCCATGTCGACGTTGCGCTCGAGGTAATCGGGCACGTTGGCCCCGCGAGACTTCTGATGCTCGGCCATCCAGGCCAACGCGAGGTCGATCTGGCGAAGCGCCGCGTCGTGTTGCGGGCTGCCCGGCTCAATGTATTTCCACCCGATGGCGTACAACTCGAAGCAATAGAAGATGATGCCGGAAGGCCGCTCGGCGAACGTGATCGGCTTCAGCTCGCGGAAGTCCTGCCGCAGGAGCCAGGCCAACGCGGCTAGAAGCAGAGTGATCAGCGAGCTTCGAACGTGAACCACGCACAACATGATGCGACTCCCGAGCTTGGCGTCAAGCGATGCCTCGCACCAGCGAGCCTCTCGCCGGCGTATCGCATACCTTCTTTGCGACACTCGCCGCCTGCAACACGGATAGCATGGATGACTCCCGACGCGAAGTCAACCTTTCGGGCGTCGCCTGATGTTCTCGTTGAGCAGCGGCGATGATACAACGAATCCCTCGTCCCCATCGTTAGCCCATGTTCAGTATAGAGGGGGCTGATTTCTTGGATGTGGGTGGCGCAGACCCCGGTTTTTCCGGGGTTTTTTGATAGGAAGGCCTCGGGCGA
>CAZDHR010000037.1:0-29242 GCA_964505295.1 uncultured Planctomycetaceae bacterium | reverse complement strand
CTCGGAGCCCTCCAACCTGTTCTTGATCGACGAGATTCGCAGCCTCTCGAATCTCGAGGTGCAGATCGTCGCCGCCACGCCCAAAGACATCCGGCGGATGATCACGTCGCTACCCAACTCCAAAGTCTTCGTAATCGACGACATCATCGAAGACACGCAGGACGCCGACGTCACCCTGATCGAGGAGGCCCTCGACGACATCGGCGACGTCGAGGAGATCGCCGGTCAATCGCCCGTCATCCGCCTGGTTAACTACATCATCTACAACGCCGTCAAGGAAGGCGCAAGCGACATCCACATCGAGGCGGCCGAGCGGTGCATGCGGGTCCGCTACCGCATCGACGGGCGCCTCTACAAGTCGCTCGAGGTGCCCCCGCACCTGCTGGCGGCCGTCACCAGCCGCATCAAGATCATGGCCTCGCTCGATATCAGCGAACGCCGGCTGCCGCAGGACGGGCGCGTCAACGTCCTTCTGGAAGGCCGCAAGATCGATCTCCGCGTGAGCACGTTCCCCACCTCCCGGGGCGAAAAAACCGTCCTCCGCGTGCTCGATCAGCGAACCATCTCTCTCAATCTCGAAGACCTCGGGTTCGCCGAAGACGTGCTCGGCACCTTCCGGGAGAACATCCGGGCTCCCAACGGCATCATCCTGGTGACGGGGCCGACCGGGAGCGGCAAGTCCACGACCCTCTACGCCGCCTTGAACGCCATCAGCTCCATGGAAAACAACGTCTGCACGGTGGAGGACCCCATCGAGTACCACCTGCCGCTGATCAACCAGTTCCAGGTGCAGGAGAAGATCGGGCTGACTTTCTCCAAGGCCCTCCGTACGCTCTTGAGGCAAGACCCCGACGTGATCATGGTCGGCGAGATCCGCGACGAGGAAACCGCCCGAACCGCCATCCAAGCCGCCTTGACCGGACACCTCGTCTTCAGCACCCTGCACACCAACAACGCCTGCGCGGCCATCACGCGCCTGGTGAACATGGGGGTAGAGTCCTACCTGATCAGCGCCGCCTTGAACATGGTCCTCGCCCAGCGGCTCGTGCGCCGCATCTGCGCCAAGTGCCGCCAGACCTACGAGCCCCCGCGAGCCCTGCGCAAGACCCTGGAGCGGATGGGCTTCCAGGGCGAAGCCTTCCACAAGGGAGTCGGTTGCCGGAGTTGTCGCAACACGGGCTTCAAGGGCCGGATCGGCGTCCACGAGCTCCTCGTCATCACCGACGAAATGCGCGACGCCGTCGTCGCCAACCCCAACATCAGCCACCTCAGGAAGCTCGCCGTCCGCGACGGCATGGTCGAGCTCCGCGACGACGGCTTCCGCAAAGTCCGCGAAGGAATCACCACCGTCGAAGAAGTCCTTCACATCGCCGGCGAAGTCCGAGAGGTAGTCAGCCGTGAGTAGTGGTCAGTAGTTCGCTATCCCTGAAGCCGCTTGCGGCTTCGCACAACAACGCGCCATCCGCAAACCAACCGCCGGCTTCACCATGACCTACCAGTACCGCGTCCGTGACCCGTTGGGGAACATCCACAGCGGGACCATCGAAGCTCCCACCCGGGATGACGCCACGCAGCAATTGCGCCGCGACGGCTTCCAGATCCTGGAACTGGAGGAGGACCTCGGCGAGGGCCTCGGGCCGCTGCTCGGAGGGCGCGTGGCCAAGCAGGAGATCATCTACGCCACCAGCCAGTTGGCCATCATGGTCGACACCGGCATCACGCTTTCCAGTGCCCTGGAAGGGATCGTCGAGCAGGAGAAAAACCTGACCCTGCGCAAAGTCCTCTGCGAGCTGAAAGACGCCGTCGAATCCGGCGAAGACTTCTCCACGGCCCTGGCCCGCCATCCCAAGCTGTTCGACAAGACCTACATCTCCCTGGTCAAGGCCAGCGAGGCCACCGGCACGCTCGGCCCGATGCTCGACCGAATCGCCGGCTACCTCCGCAAGCAAGTGGAAACCCGGGGCAAGGTCCGCGCCGCCATGGCCTACCCCACCGTGATGATGGTCATGGCCGTCGGCGTGACGATCTTCCTCTTGACCTACATCCTCCCCAAGTTCACGCCCCTGTTCAAATCCAAGGGCACCGACCTTCCCAAGCCGACCCTGTGGATGATGGCCATCTCCGACGTCATGCTCGGCTACTGGTACCTCTGGGTGGCCGGCCTGATCGCACTGGTCGTCGGATATCTGTTCGCCAAGCGGACCGAATCCGGGCGGCGGTTCTTCGACCTGGTCAAAATCCATCTGCCCATCCTCGGCCCGATGTTCCGCAAGGTGACCCTCAGCCGGAGCATCCGCACGCTGGGCACCATGCTCGCCAGCGGCGTCTCCATGCTCGAGGCGGTCAGGCTCTGCGGCGAAGTCTCCGGCAACTACCACTACGAGAAGGTCTGGGAGGACGTCCGCGAGCAGCTCACCACCGGAAAGCGGATCTGCGAAGTCCTCTCCGGCAACCCCCTGTTCCCGCCGATGCTCGTCCAGATGATCGCCTCCGGCGAGGAGACCGGCCGGCTCGACTACGTCCTGGAGCGAGTCAGCGGCTACTACGACCACGAAGTCGAGACCGCCCTGAAAACCGCCACCAGCCTCATCGAGCCGATCATGATCGCCATGATGGGCGTCATCGTCGGCGGCATCGGGCTGGCCCTCCTGCTACCCATCTTCAGCCTCAGCCGGCAGCCGTGATGAGGAAGCCGCCGCGCCGGCCCGGCTGGCCCACCGTCTCGCGGTTCGGTAAACTGCAATCGGTTCTTGGTCCTCGCCGGACGACCTGCTCACCGATTCGTGACCCGTCGCCATGCCCGCCAATCTGACCCAGCAGTACCTCAAGGCCGAGGAGGCATATCGGCAAGCAACCACCCTGGAGGAGGAGCTCAAATGCCTCCAGGTGATGCTCCAGGAGATCCCCAAGCATAAGGGGACGGACCACCTCCAGGCGCAGCTCAAGACCAAGATCGCCAAGGCGAAACGGGAACTCCAGGCGGAGAAGCGGTCGGGCAAGAAATCGAGGGGGATCCGTATCCCTCGGCAAGGTGCCGGGACGGTCGTCCTTTTGGGTGGGCCCAATGCCGGCAAGAGTCAACTGCTGGCGAGCTTCACCCGCGCCACCCCGCAGGTCGCCGAGTATCCCTTCACCACCCAAGTGCCCCAGCCGGGCATGATGCCCTGGGAGGACGTCGCCGTCCAATTGATCGACGCCCCGCCCGTCACGGCCGACTATCTGGAGCCGTTCATGTACGGGATCATCCGTGGGGCGGACCTGGCGCTGTTGCTGGTCGACCTGGGCGACGACTCGGGGATCGAGCAGTGCCAGGAGGTGATCGACCGGCTGGGCCAGACCAAGACCCGCCTTGCCCGCGAGTCGTATCTGAGCGAGGAGGACGTGGGGCTCTCCTACACGCGGGCTTTCCTTGTGCCCAACAAAATCGACGTGCCCGACGCGCCGGATCGCTTGGAGCTGTTGCACGAATTGTGCCCGCTCGATTTCGACGAGTACGTCATCTCTGCCCAGCACGGCGCCGGGCTGGAGGAGCTGCGCGCGGCGATCTACGGGGCGTTGGACGTGGTCCGGGTCTACTCGAAGCTCCCTTCGGCCAAGGAGCCCGACCGCGACCGCCCCTTCACTCTTCGCCGCGGCAGCACGCTGCTGGACATGGCCGGTCAGGTCCACCAGGACTACGTCGACGGCCTCAAGTTCGCCCGAGTCTGGGGAACCGCCGTCCACGACGCCACGGTGGTCAAGGGCGACTACGTGTTGCACGATAAAGACGTCGTAGAGCTGCATATGTGAGAGATCAAAGGCCCATGACCAACGCCGAAATCGCCGTCGTCTTCGAGCAAGTCGCCGACCTCTTGGAGTTCCAGGGGGCCAATCCCTTTCGCGTTCGGGCCTATCGGAACGGGGCCAGGGCGATCAAGGACCTCCCCGAGGCGGTCGAGGACGTGGCCAACGACCCGGATCGCCAACTGACTGACATCACGGGCATCGGCAAGGACCTGGCCGAAAAGGTGATGACCTTCCTCATGACCGACTCGCTCCCCCTGCTCGAGGAGCTTCTGGCCGAGATCCCGGAAAGTGTGCTGGCGATTCTCCGCGTCCCCGGGCTGGGGCCCAAGCGGGCCGCCGTATTGCACAACGAGCTGGGGATCAATAACCTCGACCAGCTCCGCGAGGCGTGCGAGTCGCAGCAGGTCCGCCGGCTCAAGGGCTTCGGGGCCAAGACCGAGGCCACGATCCTCGCCGGTCTGGAAATCGCCGCCCAGGCTGAAGAACGAACCTACTGGGCCCATGCCGACGAGATCGCCCGGGTCATCCTCGAGCATCTGCGAACGTGCCCCGAGATCGAGAAAATGGAGATGGCGGGAAGCTATCGCCGGGGCAAAGACACGGTGGGCGATCTCGACGTCCTGGTCGTGTCCGACGAGCCCAGGGAGGTGATGGACTGCTTCGCCGCCTATCCCGGCCGAGCCCAGGTGCTGATGCGGGGCGACAAGAAGATGTCGATCCGGCTGGGGAGCGGGTTGCAGGTCGACTTGCGGGTCGTGCCGGCCGAGTCGTTCGGCGCCGCCCTCCAGTACTTCACCGGCTCCAAGGCTCACAACATCGTGCTTCGCGGAATGGCCAAGGATCGCGGGCTGAAGGTGAACGAATACGGGGTCTTCCGCGGCGAAGCGCAGATTGCCGGCGCGACGGAGGAAGAGGTCTACGCCGCGCTCGACTTGCCCTGGTTTCCGCCCGAGCTGCGCGAGGCCCGTCGCGAGTTCGAGTGGGCCGAGGCGGGCGAGCTGCCCCGCTTGGTCGAGCTGGACGACATGCGCGGCGACCTGCACGTGCACAGCACCTGGACCGACGGACTGGCGACCGTCGAAGCGATGGCGACCGCGGCCAAGAAGCGGGGGCTCAAGTACGTCGCGATCACCGACCATTCCAAGCGCGTCGCGATGGCCGGCGGGCTTGACGCTTCGGCATTGCGCCGACAATGGGCCGAGATCGACGCGCTCAACGAGGGGCTGAAGGGGTTCCGCGTGCTCAAGGGCGTGGAGGTCGACATCCTGGAGCGAGGGGGCTTGGACCTGGACGACGACGTGCTCTCGGAGGCGGACTGGGTCGTGGCGAGCGTCCACTACGGTCAGAACCAGTCCCGCGACAAGATCACCCGGCGCGTGGTCGACGCCTTGAAGAACCCCTACGTTTGCGCGATCGCCCATCCGACCGGCCGGCTGTTGAATCGGCGAAACCCGTACGAGATCGACCTGGACGCCGTGCTCAAGGCGGCCCGCGATTGCGGCAAGATGATGGAGTTGAACGCCCACCCGATGCGTCTGGATCTGGACGACGTCGCCTGCGCCGCGGCCAAGAACTACGGGGTGCCGATCGTCATCTCGACCGACGCGCACAACGTGAACGGGCTCGAGGCGATGCGGTTCGGCGTGTTGCAGGCGCGGCGAGGCGGGCTGACTGCTGAGGACGTGGCCAACACGCGGACCTGGGCGCAACTGAAAAAGCTGCTCGGGAAAGGCCGCTGAGCCGTCTTTTGCGCCCCCGCGACGGTGCCGGCGCAAGGGACTCGGCCGCGCCGGACTGCTCCTCTACGATTCCTCGGCGGCGGGCGGTTCCGCCTTGGCTTCGGGCGTGTCGGGCCGTTCCTGGGCGGCGTTCGTGTCGGGCGGAGCCGACTCCGGCGCTCTCGCGGCAGCCTCCTCCGTGGCCGGCGCTTGCGCGTCGGCGTCTTCTGTTTCGCGTCCCTCGCTCTTCGGCTCCTCCACGCCACCCTCTGCCGCTTTGTCTTCCGCCGCGCCGGGCTCTTCGGCTTCCGGCTCCGTCGTGAGAGCGAAAAAGATCACGTTCTCTTTCCCTTCCTCCATCGGTTTGACGTCTCGAATCAACTCCGATCGATCGTTGTACTTCGCCGGGACCCGCTGAGGAATCTGGCTCTCGGTACCCGTCTCGGGGTCGACGACGGTGGTCTGGGTCGTGATCCGCACGACGTGGGCACCGACGACGGCTCCCGTCTTGTCTTTGGTGTATTTCAGTTCGTACCGCCCGCGCTCGTCCGTCGTGCCGTACGAGGGATTGCCCTTCATCGGCTTGAATTCGACCTGCGCGCCTGCCAGCGGTTCGCCGTCGAGGGTGACCGTCCCCGCGACGGGGGCCAACTCCGGTCCCCTTTGGAAGCACCCCGTCACGCAGAGCAGAAGCACGACCGACGCACACGCGAGTCGGATCCATCGAGTGCCGGTGAACATAGTACTCCCATCCTCTCGGCGAGGGTCAAAAGTCGTCCGGGATCACCAGTCCGTCGTCGCGGATGCCGAGTCTTTGGTACGTACCCAAGGTGGCGCCGAACATCCCGATGCTTACCGGGACGTTGAAGTTGGTGACCCCTGCGTTGTTGAAGCGGATGTTCTCGTTGACGAACCGCACGGAGCCGTCGCAGAGGGCGAAGTTTGCGCCGCCGGGGTGGGCACTGCTGAAGCCTTCGCAACAGCGGTCGTTGCCGATGTTCCGCGGGTCGTTCAGCTTGATGCTCACCCGCCCCAGAACGTAATCCGCCCCTCTCGGCCCGCTCCCCAGCGAATCGCGGACGCCGGCCCAGATTCCCGCAGCGCAGAAAAAGTCGCGCTCGCCCAGCGCGAACGTGTTGCTCGTGCCGTCGCGAATATCCGAAAAACTGACGGCGCTGTTGGGAAAGAACACCCCGTTGGCCGGCCCGTCGCCGATATCCCAAAACCCGGCCACGGCGATGAAGTTCGACGTAGCCCCGAAGAAATCGGTGCCCACGGCCGCCTCCCCGTCCAGGTCGCGAATCTGCTCGGTCCGCTCGAGCAATTCGGGCGTCCTGTCGGAAGGGCAGCGAAACATCGCCATCGGCTGCTGGACGAGGGTCCGGGCGACGGGATCGTTGAGCACGTCGACCAGGCGGCGATCGTTCGGCGCCAGCTCCCGGTACAGCGAGCCCTTCTCCAGATACTCCAGCAGGAAGACCGCCCAGCCCCACTGCTGGCGCTGGCGAACGCCGTCGTGTATGCATCCAGGCGGGAACACCCCGAGCGCGTTCTCGTAGTTGTGCATGGCGAGGGCCACTTGCTTCATGCGGCTGCTGCACTGCATTCGCCGTGCCGCTTCCCGGGCCGCCTGCACCGCCGGCAGCAACAACGCAATCAGGATCCCGATGATGGCGATCACCACCAGAAGCTCGACGAGCGTGAACGCCGCCCTCGAACCGCCGCCAACCGATTGTGAATTGGCCTGTACGGGAAGCACGAAAAACCCCTCCTCTTCGTCGAGGATCAACGCCCACCACGTCTCCCAGCCCGGCCGAAAAGTGCGATCACCACGCGATCGGCGCCAATCGACACGGCCGGGCCACGATCGATACGGCCGGACCGCTAAGTCGGCGCATCAACTACTGTCGCAATAGTCGCTTTTCGCTCCGCGAAAAGACGCTTGTTCGCGGAGCGAACAACGACACGCATTGAAGTGTCGGTGCTAAGGATTCGTCAACTCGAAATCGTAACTGTTCCTCCCGGGCTTGACCTCGCGGGTCAGCGTCGATCCGGCGTTGTACTTGGGCGGCACTTGCTGGGGGACCCTGATCTCGTTGCCCTGCGTGTCCGTGCCCGTCGTAGGAGTCATGATCCGCACCGTGTGCTCGCCTATCATTGCGCCTCGTTTGTCGCGGGTGTACATCAGGTCGTACCGGCCCTTGTCGTCGGTCATCGCGTAGGAAGGAGACCCCTCCTCCGGCTGGAACTCGACGTCGGCGCCCGGCAAAGGGGCGCCATTGAGCGTCACCTTGCCCGTAACTATCCCCCGTTCCGGGCCGTCGCCACCACATCCTGTCACGGACAAGGCGAGGAGGAACGACACACATGCAAGTTGGCCAAGTCGAATGTGACGGAACATCGCGTGAGAATCCTTCATCGGCAGTAGACGGTTGACGGCATCAACGCTCAAACAAGCCTCTGGTGCCGAAGCCGAGCCAGACACCCGCTCCCACGACTCCCCGACTCATTCCGTCCCCCCCGAAGTTCCCTCAAACTGAAATCGAATCGTCTATTCCCAGAACGCCGGGCAAACCGGATGACAGCCTCTACCCAAACACGCTAGAAGGCCTCGATCGGCTGCTCGTCGTCTATGATTCCAAGCCTCTGATACGTGCCGAGGTCGGCGGCGATCGTTCGTGTTGCTACGGGAGTGGTGAAGTCGACCACTCCCGCGTTGTGGAAGTTGATGTTCTCGCTGACAAACCGCACGCACCCGTCGCACAGGGCGAAATGGGCCCCGCCCGGGTGCGGGCTGCTGAACGCCTGGCAGCAACTCGGATTCCCCACGTTCTTCACCGCGTTCATCTTGTAGCTCACACGCCCGAGAACGTAGTCGGCTCCCCGGGGGCCGCTGGCTCGGGCGTCGCGCACGCCCGCCCAGAGCCCCGCCGCGCAATAGAAATCGCGTTCCCCCACCGCAAACGTGTTGCTCGTTCCGTCGACAATATCCTTGAAATCCACCTCGCTGTTGGCGCTCAGAATCCCGTTGGCCGGCAGCACGCCGATCTGCCAAAACCCCGTCACCCCGATGTAGTTCGACGTCGCTCCAAAGAAGTTCGGCCCCACCGACGCCACTCCGTCCAAATCGCGCCGCTGTTCGGTGCCCTCGAGCAGCCGAGGCGTCCTGTCGGACGGGCAGCGGAACACGTCCAGCGGAATCTGACACATCGATCTGGCCGCCGGGTCGCTCAGAAGCTCCACGAACCGTCGGTCGTTCGGGGCCAATTGTGCGTGGAGCGGCGCCTGCTCCAAATAAGGCAACAAGAAGACGGCCCAACCCCATTCCTGGCTCTGGGACACCGCTTGGTCGATGTTCCCCGGGGGAAACGAGTTGTACACGCCATGGTAGTTGTGAAGCGCCAACCCGATCTGCTTCAGCTTGTTGCTGCACTGCATCCGTCGGGCGGCTTCCCGGGCGGCCTGCACGGCCGGCAACATCAGCGCCACCAAGATTCCGATGATGGCGATCACCACCAGGAGCTCGACCAGCGTGAACGCAGCCATCCGACTGCGACTGGCCGATCGCGGACCAACTGCTGGGCGAGACAACTTCGGGTACCTCCCTTTGGCCGCACGCATTCCATTCCCCCAAGCGAGGTTTGGTGACGTCGGCCGACGGCTTTCCACGCCCGGTTCAGCGCACGGCCGGGCAATCGGGCACGACGCCTCCAACCCTCAGTCGGCCGGCCAACATTCCCCCCCACGTAACCCACTCCATCCTACCCGCATTCTACCTCCCGGGCGAAATTGCACAAGTTCTGGGCATTCGATCTGTCGCGACATCAGCGCAGCCCGCTTCGTACAAACGCGATCTCCGTGCCATCCAGAACGGCCGCAAGCCCCCCCCGCGGGTGGAACGGCCCGGCTGGTCCCCAATCCGTCGCCAATGCTTCAGAAGACACTCCCCCCGGCGATACCCCGCCTCAAAGCAGAATTCGACCAGAACCGGTCCGCCGTCGCCCGCTGGCTCACTGAGGAACGCCAACCCACGGGATGCCAGGAAATGCGGGCTTTGGGCCAAGCCGGAGGCTCATCCGGTTCCTGAAACCGCGGCGCAAGATCGGCAGCCCTATACAACCAGGCCCGAGAACCGCTCGAAGTCAGTACGTTAGCCCCGCGCGGACCATCACCGTGTCCTCGGGCTCGACGTCGGGCGTGCCCGTGGCGAACTCGAGCTTTCGGCCGAAGACGTAGCCGATCTCCAGCCGGCCATCCAGCCCTCCGAGCGCTTTGCGCTCCAAGCCGAGAAGCAGGCGGAAATCGTGGTAGGTGAGCACGTCGTCGCCCGGCGCCCGGCGGATGGCCCAAGTGCCTCCGCCGAACTCACCGGCCACGTAGGCCCAGTCCTGCACTTCCTCGGTGCAGGCGCCCCACCAATAGACTCGGTGTGCGATGCGCGGCCGCGGGGCGACCAGCTCGAGCTTGAGGTCCTCGTGGGGCGTCCATACCACGCCGCCGATCGGCAGGACGCTGACGTCATCGCGATCGAGGTAGGCCGCGCCCAAGACAACGTCAAGATCGGGCGCCCACTCGAATCGGGCCGCGACGTGTCCCGGGGTCCGCAGGGCCTCGTCGCCGCTCTGGTCGAAGTCGCTGAACACGCCCGGGGTGACGGCGAAGTCGATCCCGAAGCGGGGGGTAAACCGTTTCCACCACCGAAACTGGACCGTCGCCTCATACACCCGGGCCGGCAGGTCGACTCCCGCCGGCTCGTCGAAGTAGTCCACGGCGAACCCCGGCGTGACCACCAACGGCGAGCGCCGCGAAGGGAAAGGGAAGCCAAGGACGGTCTTCAGCTCCTGTTCGGCGATGCCGAACCCACCGGCCGTGCCCGAGTGGAGCCACGTGGAGGTGAAAATCAGCTTCTGGAACACGCCGTCGCGGGCGTCGGGCGGTCGATCGGGATTCTCCGGCTCGATGAACTCGGGGAGCGGCTGCGGCAACTCGACGCTCCAGCCGGGATGCGAAACGACCCGGCCGGGGTACTGCTCGGAAGGGGGCATCACCGCCGGCAGACGGACCACCTGCGCGTCGAGCCACGCTACGTCGAGCAGCAATGCCGTCACGAGGACGGTCAGGAGCCGGTGTTGGCGGACGGTCATCGCGGTCAACTCAATACGCTAGGCCGCCCCGGACGAACACCGTGGGATCCGGACGGAAGATGAAGGGATTCGGGGCGATATCGGGATAGTAGAGCTCGCGCTCGAACGTGACACCCACTTCGGCCAGGCCGTTGAGGCCCCGGACCGTCTCGAAATCCAGCCCCAGGGCAAACCGCATGTCGTTGTAGTCGACCCTGGTGGTTCCACCTCCGAACCACGGATCGGTGTCGACCGTCCATGTCCCACCGCCGTATTCACCCCGAGCGTAGAACCACCATTCGGTGGTGCTGTATCCAGGCAGCCGGATGGCC
Organism: uncultured Planctomycetaceae bacterium; assembly: GCA_964505295.1. GTDB lineage: Bacteria > Planctomycetota > Planctomycetia > Pirellulales > Thermoguttaceae > DATKZH01. The sequence goes on along the minus strand of CAZDHR010000037.1, from coordinate 18,283 downwards.
AGTTTCGGGTTGGGGAAGAGGATCTCGAAACGGACGTCGTCATTGGGCGTCCAGACGACGCCGCCCGCCGGAAACAGCTTGTACCGGTGTCGATCGAGGTAGATGACCCCCGCCTTCAACTGGAAGCTGGGCGAAAGGGCCACCAGGCCGTACCCATAACCCTGATACCGGAGGATCTCGTTGTCGACGTTCGCGAAGTCGGAATACACCCCGATACGGAACGCCAGCTCACCGCTCAGCACGCGCGTCAACTGGGGGTTCCAAGCCCCGTTCAGGTAGGCGTCGTACGCCCGGGAAGGCAGCTCGCCGTGGGCGAACGGTAACAACGGGTCCGGCGAGACCGGCCCGCTCCACCAGTGGAAGGCGAATCCGGGGGTGACCAACAGCGGGGTCTGCGGGTTGCGCAAGAAGGGGATGGCGAACTCGGCGGTCAACTCGCAGTCGTTGACGCCGAGCTCGTTGGAAGCGGTCCCCGGGATCCAAACGTAGTCCATGCGGACCTCTTGCAGGAACCGCGTCATCGTCGTTAGGCTATCCGACGAAGCCCCCGGGTATGCCGGCATGGTCGGATCCTGGGGGAACAGCGTGGGCTGGGCGGCGCCGGGCGTGGCGTAGGGGTCGAAGGTCGTGGACGGCTGAATGCCGCCCTGAAACGTGGCGGCCGGTCCTGGGGTGAAACCGGGGCTGTAGCCGGGGGCCGTGCCGGGCGTGTAGCTCGGTGCCACGCCAGCCCCATAGCTGGGCGCCGCACCGGATGGGTAACCGGGCGTCGTGCCGGCTCCGTAAGCGGGCGCAGGGGTGGTGCCGTAAGAGGGGGACGTCGCGGCCGAGCCGGCGGGCGCGGTCCCGTACGTGGTCCCCGGCGTGGTCACCTGCGCCGTGTTCGTCGGAATCTTCGAAGGGAATTGGACTCGCTGCTGGCCGGCGGTCGGCGAAGCTGCCAGGACCACCAGCGCAGCCAACACGCCGGATTTCAGGCTCGGGAGTCCCACCACCGTTCCCCTTGTGAGGATACCGAAACGCAGAAGGGAATAAGATGACCGAGAGGGGTTCGCTTCAATATCAGGGAAGCCCCCTTGGGTCAAGAGCGGTTCCAACCCGTCCTCGTAGGCGCCAACAACCTGGGAAATGTGCGTCATTGCGGGAATTTGCGAAACACAATGGGCACCAGACAGCCTAGGCAATGCTGGGGCTCCAAGCGCGTCGAGCGCTGTGTCCGAAGGCTTCGGCCCCGGTTTCCGCGTTTGTCACGTCTCTCGATGCGATGCTTGTGCCCGCCACGCGACTTGGATAGTACTGGCCAGTCCACGCCCCCCATGAAGGCCTCCGGATACCTTCCGACATGCTAGATACCGATCGACTCGTCCGAGAGACCTTCATTGCCCGGGTGGAACACTACGCTTCGGTGGGGTCGACCAACGACCTGGCGCGGGAGTTCGCGGCCGAGGGCGTGGGGCCGTTGCCGCTGTTGATCGTGGCCGACGAGCAGACCGCCGGACGCGGCCGAGGCACAAATCGCTGGTGGACCGGGGGGGGCAGCTTGGCTTGCAGCCTCCTTCTGGACGTCAACCGCCTGGGATTCGACCTCACCCGCTCTCCCTTGGTGTCGCTCGCTGCCGCGGTGGCCATCGTCCAGACGGTTGCACCTCGGTTGCCGTCCCATACGGTCGGCATTCACTGGCCGAATGACGTGTTCGTCGACGGGCGGAAGCTCGCCGGCGTCTTGGTCGAAGTTCTTCGCGGCCGACGGATAATCGTGGGAGTCGGCCTGAACACGAACAGCTCGCTTCGCGACGCCCCGGAGCCGTTGAAGAAGAGGGCAACCACTCTCGTCGAACTGACCGGCGCCGAGCACCCGAGGACGGACGTCTTGCTCGACCTGCTCGAACACCTGGAGAACGGGCTCAGACAATGGGCGTCCGCGCCGGATCAAACCGCCGCCGAGGCCAACCGGCTTTGCTTGCAGCGAGGAGAGACGCTCCGCTTGGAGTCAGGCGGGCGCCCGGTCTGCGGCCAATGCCTGGGCATCGACGTCGACGGCTGTCTGTTGCTCGATACAAGCGAAGGCCGCCGGAAGCTCTATTCGGGCGTGGTTCGCGAAGCCACGGCCTCGGCCTCTTCCTCCGCCGACTCGTCCGCGGCCCGGGATGGAAAGACCCGGCCATCGTAGATCGAAAGCGCGTGCGCCGCGTGCATCACCCCGTCGACGTCGCGCATGCTCATCGAGGCCACGTTCGTCCGGGATCGCTGAGTCCCCAGAGCCTTGACAAGATACACGACCGATCGGAGCACGCGCGGGTCTTGCAGCCGGTCGTTGGGAAGCGACAAGGCGAGCCACTCGAGGATATGGCCGGTGGATCGCAACGTGCCGGCCGTGTCGCGGCTGTTCCCTTTGCGGGCGAAGAAGCCGGGGTGCCAAGTGCCGTCGGGGTTCTGAACGTCCAGAGCGAAGTCGTGGAACTTGGTCATGTACTGCCGGGCGCTGAAAAACTCGCCTTCTACCGGCTCAGCCTGCTTCTCGCGCCGTTGGATCGCGTAGCTCAGCCCCATGAGGCGGTTGGTGACGTCGCTGTCGGAAGTGCTCGTCGAACGCGCCAGCTCCTCACGAACCAGACGCTCCACGGACCACTCTTCCCCAAGGTCGTTCTCCCAGCTCCCCTCGTCGTCCACGTAGTACGCAAGCCCGATCAAGGTGAACGACAGATCGGTTCCGGCGCGGCAGTTAAGCTTCTCGAACTCGACGAGGTCGGCCACGGTGCCGCGGTATTCCCCCACTCGGATCTCATAGTCCGCCGGCACGCCCGACTGGGCCAGCACGGCCAGGAACTGGGCCGGGTGGGCCTGCAACCCGTATCCGATGCGGGCCATGACCGGACCGCCGCCCGTGCGAAGGAGTCGGTAGCCGGCACACGGGTAGTTCCAGCACAGGCATCCGATGGCGTTGATCCTCTTGCCCGACGGGCCATTGTAGCCCACGCCGGCATCGCAACCGAAGGCCAGCGAAAGCTCGATCAACTCGCCCGGGGTGTTGTCGCGCGTATTCAGGGGCTGCTTGGCGACGAGGGCTAATGCCCTGCGCAGGTTGTCGCGCAGGGCAACCATTTCCGGCGTAAGCACGGGCGGGGCCGGCTCATCGAGCTTCTCCGGTTCCTCGGCTGCGTCCGGTTCCTTGCCCGCGTCCGGCTCCTCGCTTTCGAGGGGCTCTTGAGCCACACCGGGCCCTGCGGCTGGGCCGGCTTCCTTGTCCGCGACGGCATCGGGCGCTCCGTCCGACTTCTCCAGGGCGCTCGCCTCTTCGGCGGCGGCTTTGGTGAGGGCGGGGCCCTCTTCGAGCGCCGGCGATCGCGTTGGAGTCAGGCCGACGAGACAGGCCAACAGCATGGCCGAAGGCAGAATCCGTGCCTTACGGAGCATGGTCAAATCTCCCGAAACTGATGGATCACGGCCGACGGCCGCCCGTGCCGACTACGATGCGTCGGTGACTTCCGCGGTGTCGGGCCCGTCGGCGTCTTCCTTTTCCTCATCCTCTTCATTCGGCTCGCGGCTGGGACGGTCGATGAGGAAGCCGCCGGAGCTGCTGCGACGGTTGTAGCTATCGTTCTTGGCGCGGCATCCGTACTTGTCCTTCCCGCCGTAGTCGACCACGAAGCTGAAATTGCCTCCGCAGCGGGGGAGATCATGGTAGGAGATGCCCGACGACGCGGATCCTTGGCCGCGTCCCTTGTAGACGTCGTCGCCGCTGTAGTCGAAAAGGATTCCCAACCCCGCCTGGGCCCCGACGCCCTTGGTCGTGCTGCCGGAGGCTTCGTAGGAATCGTTTCCGCCAAAGTCGAACAGCCCGCCGATGGAGCAGTCCCAGGCGAAGCCGAGCCCCATGATCGTGCCGTGATAGGTGTCGTCGCCTTCGTCGTCGAAGCAGAACCCGAGGGCGTAATGGCAGCCGAAGCCCGTGCCGAATCGCTGGTACCGACGTTCCTTGCGGTTGCCGCCGTCGTAGGCCTTGAGGGTTGCGCCGACGCGACGGTCGTTGCCGCCGAAGTCGCGGGCGAAGCCGACGCCGAGCCAGTATCCGCCGCCGTGCGAGAGGTAGTCGAACTCGTAGACGTCGTCGCCGGCCCCGTCGAGGATCACGCCGATCCCGCCGTTGGATACCGCCCGCATCCCTTCGCCCATGCCCTGCGCCCAACCTTCGTAGCCGGGCGTGGGGTTTTCATCGTCCCGGTAGGAGTTCAAGTAAAGTCCGCCGCCGTAGTAGTGGTCGCTTCCTTCCAGGTCGTCGAGGACGGCGAATCCGAGCGGCCCCCCCACTCCCTGCGCCCACATCGCCCCCTTGTACGCGTCCCGTCCCCCCCGATCCACGAGGATTCCGACGCCGCAGACCGCTTGGCCCTGAATCCGACGAAGCCCCAAGTACGAGTCATTGCCCGCATAGTCGATCAAGATGCCCGCCCCGGCCAGGCACGACCCCTGGGCGACGTCTCGGGCCCGGTAGGCGTCGTCGCCCTCCACGTCCAGAAGCATCGAGATTCCCAGGACGGCCGAGCCCTGAATGCCCGGCTTCGAGCCCTGGTAGGCATCGTCGCCCTCCAGGTCGATCACGATGAACACCGGGCGCGAGAGGGAGCAGGTTCCCTCCTGGTAGACGTCGTCGCCGCCCAGGTCGATCACGACGCTCGCGCCGGGCATCTTGTCCAGTTGATAGGTATTCTTGTCCCGGCCGCCGATCACGATGCTGCCCGCCGGCGTGACCAGGTGCCGCGCGACCGATCCGGCCACGCCTTCGATTCGTGGGGCATCGTCTTCTTCGGCCAAGGAGCCAAGTTGCTCGAGCAACTCGGGACTGCAGAGCGGCACCAGCGCCTCGACCGCGGCATACACGGCGTTGCGATCGAGCTTCTCCAACAGGCCACAGAGCCGTTTCCCGGTGCTGATCCGATGAAGCGTGTGCCCGACGTTGTTCTCGCCGGCCATGACCGGATAGAGGTTCTGGGCCAAATCCCGGATTTCGCTCCGCTTCAGGGGCGCCAGCGCGGCGCCGTAGGCAACCTGCGCGCCGGTCATAGCCCGCTTCACCGACTCGAGAGCCTGCTCCGGCGAAGTGACCGAGTCGAACGTTCGGGGCTCGCGGCTCCGGCAGTCCGTTTTGGTGCGGGCGATGTTCAGCACGTCGTCCAGGCCGCGGTGATTGTCGACAAAGCCTTGGTGCAACTCCTTGGTGAACTGCTCGGCTTCAAGGGGCGCGTCCATCGAGTTCCGCATCAGGTGGTCGTACCAACTCAGTCGGCAGAGGCCCGTCACTTCCGAGCCGGTTCGGGCCCCCCTCGTGCTGTCGAGCTTCAGACCTGCATAGCTGCGAAACCGGGCGAAGTTGGCTTCGATTTTGCGGGTTTTCAGGCCGTTGGCCATCTCCTGCTCCAGGAGGACCATCATCCCCGAAGCAAGCGGGTTGCCGACGGACAATGCGTCGGTCACCGGGGTGTCGGCCATCCCGGATGGGGCCCAACCGACCATCACGGGGAAACCGAGCAGGAAAGCGACGAGAACTCTGGTGCTTCGTGTCGCCCCACAACACCCGCTCGAACGTTCCATCCTCGGTGTCTCCTAAGGTGCTGCCAAGGCGCAAGGCCTTGTGGGGCTCCTGGTGCGTGCGAGCACGGCGGCGCATGATCCGCAGGTGTTTCAAGACCCGGCGGGACTTGCCAACCGCTCGACCCGGGGGCCCCCTGGAGAGTGGCTGGGGAGTGAGGCCGGTATTCTAGTTGCGCCGGCACGCCACGTCAATTCCGACGTGACGGCGGCTCCCGCCCCGGCTTTCCCTCTACGCCAGCCTTGCCCGAAGCGCCGCTTTCCCTCACCACGGGCACGACGAGCCGGTCCAGGCCACCGCAACGCGTCCTTTCTCCAACATCGGCTACCGGGGGGGATCGACCGCGCTAAGATTTCCGAAGAAACGGCCGTTGCAGCGCCGCCACGCAGACTTCTTGACGGTTGTGTTGCAGTTGCCGTGCCTGCACCACGTTGTATCCCCAACCTCGCACTCGCGCGAGGTACTCGGGCATGTGGTCCGCGTGACTCGGGTCGATCAGCTTCAAGATGAGGAGCATTCCCCGAATGCTGATCTCCCGGTGGGTGACGATCGACTCCACGGCATCGCACGTGTAGCCGGGCGCCACGTTCATATCGGCCATCAGCCAACGGACCTTGCGAAACTCGCGACGGCGTACTTCCGCCACCCGCCGGCGCACGTGCGTGAAGCCGGGATGCCCAAGCACCGTCGGGTGCATCTCCGCCGGGTCAATTCCCATGACGGTCAGGCCGCGACTGAGCAACGCCTGGCTGGCGCCGCCGGGCGCGCTGCCGATCTCGGCGCACCGGGCGCCGGCCGGGATCGGAAGCCGCGACCACCGCAGGGCCTCCTCAACCACGCCCGGGAGACGGCGTCCGGGGGCAGTTCGAGGGGGATCATCCCGCCGGGCCACCGCGACGCAACCGAGCCGGCCCGGTGATAGGCCACCCACCACTCGTGCGGCCCCACGAGCACGCAGTCCAGCACCAATTCTCCGCGCCGCGCTTCCGCCCAGGGGTCGTGCGCGTCGTCGGCCAGCTTCTCAGGGCCGGGGCAGTGGCGCAGGATCGCCGCGTGCGCGGCCAGCGCGTCGGGAGTGATCGTGGGCTCGAAATCGTGATCGCCGGGCCGGGCCGCGTCGCGCCCCCATACGTGAACCCTGCGCACCGGCCGACCGCCACACACGTCCCACACGCTCTTGGCCAACTCGTCGAGAGCTTCCCCCGTCGCCTTCCCCAGCGAGAACCCGTACGCCCGGGCGAAGACCGACTTCAGGTCGAAATCGGCCTTCAAGTCATGGCCGCCGGGCAGCTTGAAGGTGAGGAAACCCGGCCGGGAGTAGGCAAACCGGAACTCCGGCCAACGCCGCCCAAGCTCCGTCTTCACCGGCGCCTCCGCGCCGACCTGACAGGTGATGAACAGGAATTGCGGCATGGGTATTAGTGGCGAGTGGTGAGTGCCGAGTGGTGAGAGTTGGGAAGGCGGTCAAGGTCGCTAGGTGGTCAGGCACGTTTTGGGCAACGGTTCGACGACGAAGCGAAGTGATCTGAGCCGGGATGAGAACCGGCGCGTTCAACCCGCGCTACTGGTGCTGCCTCACGCCTTCGGACTGGGAGATGACCAAGATCTCACGATCGGGCAAGGCGGCGATCTCGCGAGCAAGTGCCTCCACGGCGCGGTCATGCTCGGCGTCGTGCTCGTGCTCGGCTTGTTGCCCGGGCTCTTTCGCACCGGCGGCCTTGACGCGCGGCTTGAACGATCCGAGCAACACCACGAGCTTGTCCGTCGGCCGCACTTCGGCCAGCGCGCCGGTCCGGGTGTTTCTCAGCCGGACGACGATCTCGTCGGTGGGCGTTCGCCCGCAGTACAGATTCCTCTTTCCCAAGGTCGCCCCGGTGGCGACCTGGAGCCCATCGAGGAAGCACGACTTGGGCGGCTTGACGAAGGGGCCTTCGCAGATCACCTCCACGTCGAAATGGCCCTTCGCGTCAATCTCGCGAAGGCCGGCCATACCCAGTCGCGTTCCGGCGGTCGCCCACGGCCCGAGGTGCCCGTGGAACTGGGCCGCGTAGGCCAGCCAGTCCGGATCGGAGCCCAGACGCTCGTAGTGAGGCTGCGGGAGTCGGTGCATCGGTTCCTCCGGGGAAGCCAGGGCCAATCCGCAAACGGCGATCAGCATCCAATATCGCGCCATCGGTCGTCCTCCGCTTGGAATGCGCAGTCCTATCTACCCGATTGTAGCTGAGCCCACTCGCCCGCGGAAGGAACCCGACAGACGGCAGACGTGGGCCGCGAGAAGGACAACGAAGAAGCACGGCGCAACGGCGCTGAGCATTGCGACCAAGTGCGACCGCGCGGTTGAATCGTCACTTGGGCGGATTCAGAAGAGGCAACGCTCCGCGTCCCTGCTCCGTCGGCGCGATGGTGATGGAAAGCGGGTTGGCGGCTGCGCCGTCGCCGCGGATGACGATCAGCTCGGCGCCGGTGGGAGCGGCCAGCGGCAAGTCGGGCAGCACCAGTCGGACGCCCAGGTCGTACCAGCCGAGGATTTCCGCCTCCATCTCGATCCCACCCAAGTGCAGAAGCACCTGGCCCGGCTCCGGGCCGAAACCTTCTCCGGCCAGCACGACCTCGCCGCCCACGGCCCCCGTGGTCGGCTCCAGCTCGAAGGCCGCCGGGTCGACCGGCAGGATCTCCTCCCGGCGGAGCGTGACGCCGTTGTTCGACTCCAGGCTCTCCGACACCTCCCGATTGGCGTCGACGAGCACGTGGAGCGTGGCAAACGGGGTCCGACCGCCCGGCGTGGCCACGCCCGCCGGTTGGGCGTGGAAGGGCAGGCGGACGTCGACCGACTGCGTTTCGCCCGGCTCCATCGACGTTACACGCACCCCCGCTTGGGGCGAACCACCAGAAAGCTTCTCGTCCTCGGAGGCGACCAGGAACACGTCGAACGGCCGGGTGAGGGGGGCGTCGCTGTTGTTGCGGAACCAGACGCGGTAGCGCGGCCCAAGTTGCTCCTCGGGGTGGCCGGGGTCGACGAAACGCACGGCCAGAAGCTGCAAATCGTACTCCGCGCCGATCACCACCCGCTCGACGTCGACCCACGTGCCGCAACGAACCGTCGGAAGCGGCACCCACACCGGCACCTCGTAGTAAATCAATTGAGGAGCCGGCACGTACACCACCGGCCGACACCAGACGGGCCGAGGGTCCCAAATCGGGCGACACCGATAGTGCCAGCACCAATCCACCCAAGGGCTCCACCGGGGATACCAGCAGTAGCTCGGGTAGTACGACGGTCCCCCGTAGTGGAACTGGAAACAGCCGTGCACGTACCGCGAGCTGACTCGGCCGCGGTAGTGATGATCGACATGCCAACGGGAATGGTGCGGGCGAAAGAGGTTGGGTACGTGGGGCAGATCGCCGTGCCCATGCCCGTGTCCATGGCCGAGCCCATGCCCGTGTCCGTGCAGCCCGAGCCGCCGGGCGACGTCCCCTCGCTGCTTCATCCGGAACTGGTCGGCCAGCTTGACCTTGCGCCCGATTTCGCCCTTGGTGAGCCGATCCAGGTCGCCCGAGCGCTGCCGATCCGAGAACTGCCGCTTCTCGGGTTTGTCGGGGCTCGGGCTCAGGTCCGCGCGCCCGTCGCGGTGCCGGTCGACGATTTTCATCGGCCGAGAGTGCTCCTTGTGGCCGCGGTTCCGCTCCCCCGCGTGGCCCGAGCCGCCCGAGCCGCGAGACCAATTGACGGGATTTCGCTCCGCCGGTTTGACGCCCGGGCCGGATTCTGACGGGCGGTCCGTGGAATGGCCGCCGGAGGACTTGCCGTGCGCGTGTTCAGTAGTTCTTTTCCGGACGTCGGAGAGCCACGGTCGCTGGGACGGCTGCTTCGTCGACTCCGCGGCCGGCATGCTCGCGGTCTTCGACGGTCCCTCCGCCCTTGGCTTGGCCGTGTCACTCGACCTCGGCGACGAATGGTCGCGATCGACCGGCGACGAATGGTCGCGGTCAAGCAGCCTCCTGCGAACGTCGGAAAGCGAGGGCCGACCGGCCGACAGACCGGAGCCCCCCCGGTTCGCGGTCCCCAAGCTCGCCGACGGCGTGCTGACTTCCGACCGGACGCTCGACCGCTCGAACTTCGGCAGGGAGGAACTCGACCGAGTCACGCTGGGCCGGCTCCGCGTCGGCGACGTCCGGCTCGACCCCGGTGCCGCAACGGGGCTCGAGCGGGGTGCGTCGAGCGTCAGGCGGTTGGTGAGCGGAGAGCTGGAGCTGCGCCCCAAAACGCTGGGCGCGGCTGACGGGCGCCTTGTGCGGCTCGGCGCCTGGTAACTCGACCTACTCGTCGACCCGCTCGACCGGGGTACGCTGAGGTTGGACCGGCTCGCGCTGGGCCCCCTCGATCTGCCCGAGCCCGAACTGGACCGAATCGAGCTGGAACGGCTCGGCGCCCGGGAACTGAAGCTTCTGACGCTGTGACCGCCCGAACTGATCCGACTTGGCGACCGCGAGCTGGAGCGGATGGCGGAGGACCCTCGCACGGATGTGTGCGAGCCCCGCGACGACGACGCGGAAGGCGAGCGTGTTCGTGACGATCCGCCGTGAGACCGGTCCCGGGGAGACTTCGCCGCGGCCGCGGCAACCATCATCGCTGTGACGAGCCCGAACACGGCAAGGCCAAGCAGCACGCGTCGCCCGCACACAACCCAACCGGAATGGCGAAAGAGGATGGACATGGCATTCCCCCCGACTTGATCGGCAGCGATTTCTGTCCGGCGATTCCCCAGGTAGTGTGGGAGCCAATCCCGTGCCGGCACCAACAGAATCCGTGGCCGTGCCTGGCAGGGCCTCCATAACTCATTCTCTGTCAAATGGTTATGAACTGGCAAGGGACTTCCGGCCTGGTAATCGCTCAGGTATACCGAGCCGTCAATGTGTCCTCAGAATGATTCTGTGGATCACATCGATGACAGACGCCACCCGGGTCCCGTTGGGCGACCGGCATGCCGCGTCCGGTTAGGCACGCCCTCACAAGGCTTCCCTGTCGCCGGGAAAGGGCCTATACTATGTCGGTTCCGCATGGTCTGCTCCGGGTGGCAAGGATGGCCATAACCCCTGTAAGAATAAAGAGTTGCGACCAATGACCGATCCCCAAGGACCTGACCACTGGGAAATGCTTGCGAGCGAGATAGGGGCATCGCCCCCCCCGCCCGAACAGAAGGCCTCGCCGCCCGAGCCAATCGAGGAAGAGAAACCGCCGGAGGACTCGGCCTCGACTCCGGCGTCGGGTACGAAGAGTTCCGACGTAGCACGGGCGGAGGAGCCGCGACGTGCCCCCGCCGACTGGTCTCAAATCGCTGAGGAGTTGGGGATCGAGCGGCGAGAGGAGCCCGAACAACTAGCGGGTGCGGAAGGCGACTCTCCGCTCCCCGACGATTTGGGGGAAACCCTCACTGACGCGAAAGAAGAGCCCCGCGAGTCGGAATCGCCCTTCACACGGTCTGAGGAAGCGGCCCCCGAATCGCCTGCCCCGGATCCGGCATCCATGGCCGCCGCGGTTGGCTCGCCGGAGCTAGAGGTCGGTTGGGGCGAGACTTCTTCCGAACCGCCGGAACCCGTCGACGAAGCGACGGGCACCGACCTGATACCGGCCGGTTCGGAGGCCAAGCTGCCCGGGTTTCCGGACGAGCGGCCGCAACCTCCCGCCGAGCGAGAGGAGAAAACAACGGGTCGGCGGCGGCGCAAACGCCGCCACAAGGCCAAGCAGGACGGCGGCGAGAAGCCCGCCGAGGGACCCGTGGCGGAGGACCCGTCCGGTGGGGCGGCGGGCGCCCGTGCGTCGACCCTCGACGAGGAAACGAAGGAGCGACCCAAGCGCCGGCGGCGTCGTCGCCGCAGCTCGCCCCGGAAGCAGGCCGCCGGTCGCAAGGAAGACGAGTCGGCCGAATCGGGAAGCGAGCAAGAGCTTGCCGAGGCACGGGAGGAGTTGGAGATTGCGAGCGAGGTCGCCGCCGAGACGGACGAAGCAAAGCCCGACGCGCAAGGCGAGCCGGGCGATCGGAAGAAAGCGAAGGCGGACAGGGCATCCAAGCCGGCCAAGGGGGTACACCGCGGCATCCCCACTTGGGAAGAGGCGGTCGGGATCGTCATTTCCGCGAACATGGAATCCAGGGAGAAGACCCCTAGCAGTGCGTCCTCCTCGCGGTCGCGCGGCGCACGCGGTCGATCCGGGCGCGGTCGATCCGGACGTGGTCGGTCCGGCGATAAGGCGAGCTGAGGCACAAAGCGCGATCGCGGCCTTCCTGCTTCCTGCGACGCCTGCTCACGCTCTTGATGCCTGACGTCGTTTTGGGTGCACGTCCGAAGCGGACGGCGTGCCGGACTCCCTTGACGCGCGCGAGACTCTCCCCTGGATTACCATGTCGAAACACAGACGATTCCACCTCAAGGACATTGAGCTGCTGCGCGAAGAGTTGGCCCAACTCGGGCTGAGCCTGCCGATCGAAGAAGACTTCTCGATCCTGGGCGAGCCGGTGACGATCGGCCCTCACGAGACGCCGAACCGCTTCGTCGTCCAGCCGATGGAGGGATTCGACGCGGCCGACGACGGGACGCCCGGCGAGCTGTGCTTCCGTCGCTACCGGCGCTACGCACAAGGCGGCTCGGGCCTGCTCTGGTTCGAGGCCACGGCCGTCCTCGGCGAGGCCCGATCCAACCCGCACCAGGCCTGGCTGCACTCGGGCAACGTCGACGCCTATGCCCGCCTCGTCGACCACACGCGGCGCGCCGCCCGCAAAGCGTTCGGACACGAGTTGGTGCTGGTAGTCCAGTTGACGCATTCGGGGCGATACAGCAAGCCGACGGGTATACCACGCCCGATCATCGCGCACCGCAGCCCCGTGCTCGATCCGAAGCACGACTTGCCGGAGGACTACCCTCTGGTGACCGACGAGTATCTGGATCGTTTGCAGGAGACGTACGTCGAGGCGGCGAGGCTGGCCGCCCGGGCCGGCTTCGACGGCGTGGACCTCAAGAGCTGTCACCGCTATATCGTCTCGGAGCTATTGGCGTCGCACACCCGGGAAGGCAAATACGGCGGAACGCTGCAAAACCGCACGCGTCTTCTGCGGGAGTCGTTGGAGAGAATCCGCGAAGCCGTTCCCGAAGTGTTCGTCACCACGCGGATGAACGTTTACGACGCCATTCCCTACCCTTACGGGTTCGGCGTCGATCGCGATGACTACCAAGTTCCCGACCTGAGCGAGCCGATCGAGGTTATCCGCCAACTCATCGCGATCGGCATTCCGCTGCTCAACGTGACCATCGGCAACCCGTACTACAATCCGCACTACGGCCGGCCGTACGATCGTCCGGTGGCGGGAGTGAGCCCTCCCGAAGAGCATCCGCTGGCGGGCGTGGTGCGGTTTGCCCACATCACACGGACCATCCAGGAGACGTTCCCCGACTTGCCGGTCATCGCGTCCGGGTACAGTTGGCTCCGGCACTTGATGCCTTACGTGGCGGCCGGGGCGATTCGCTCGAAGTGGGCGACGCTGGTGGGCCAAGGGCGCGGGGCGTTCGCCTATCCCGACTCGGTCAGGGACGTTCTTACCACGGGGCGAATGGACCCGGCGAAGACGTGCGTCACGTGCTCGGGCTGCTCGCAGATCATGCGTGACGGCACGATGACCGGCTGCGTGGTCCGCGACAGCGAGATCTACGGCCCCCAGTACAAGCTCGGCCGCCGCTTCGCGCTGGACCATCTCCGCGAGCAGGCCCGGCGGTGTCAGGACTGCGAGTTTGCCACCTGCACGGCCCATTGCCCGGCGCACGTCGACGTGCCGGCGTTCGTCCGGGCGTTTGCCGAGGGGGATATCGGGAAGGCTTACGACGTGCTCCGCGAGTCGAACGTGCTGCCGGAGATGTGCGCGTACGTCTGCCCCTCGGAAGTGCAGTGCGAGGGGGGCTGCCTGGAGCGGATTTTCACGGAGCACGCAATCCCCATCCGCGACATTCAACTCGTGGTGAGCCGTATCGCACGGCGGGAAGGGCTGGTCGGCGTGCGCCTGCCGGAAGCGACGTCGGGGCGTCGGGTGGCCGTGGTGGGCGGCGGGCCGGCCGCGCTTGGCTGCGCGATCCGACTCTTGGAGAAGGGGCACGACGTCACCTTGTTCGAGAAAGGCGACCGGCTCGGGGGCACCCCGGATTGCATCATCCCGGGTGCCCGCTACGAGAATGCCTCGGCCGAAGTCGACGCAATCCTCGCCCCCGCAATCGCCGCCGGACGGATCGAAATCAAGCTCGGCCACGCGCTCGGACAGGCCGTTTCACTCGCCGATTTGCAGAACCGGTATGACGCCGTCTTCCTGGGGCCGGGCCTTGCGAAGTCCATTTCGTTGGGCGAAGCCGAGGGCGTGATCGACGCGCTGGAGTTCCTCCGCCGGGCGAAGCAGGGCAAGATCACGTCGGTGGGCGAGAAGGTGGCCGTCCTCGGGGGCGGCAACACGGCCATGGACGCCGCCGCCACCGCCAAAGAGCTGGGCGCGGAAGACGTTTACCTCGTCTACCGCCGCTCGCTCGCCGAGATGCCCGCCTGGCCCGGCGAACGCGACCGGGTGTTCCAACTCGGCTGCCACCTGCTCATCCTCACGCAGCCCGTCGGCTACGAGACCGACCGCTCCGGCAAGCTCACCGGCCTTCGCGTCGCCCGCACCGAGCTGGGGCCGCCCGACGATTCGGGACGCCGCTCGCCGAGCGTCGTCGCCGATACCGAGAGCGTGATGGCGGTCGACCTAGTCATCGAGGCTTTGGGCCAGGGTATTCCTGCCGACCTGCGCAAGGCCCTCAAAGACATCGACCTGACGAAGCACGGGCTGGTGGCCGCGTCGCCGGACTCTCAGGCCACGTCGATGGCCGGCGTGTTCGCCGGTGGCGACCTCGTCAACGGCGGCACCACGGCGGTCCAAGGGATTGCCGAAGGGATGCGTGCGGCCGACGAGATTGACCGGCGCCTTCGATCGTCCACCGTCGAGTCGGGCTCCCCCGCTCCTTGAGATCTGAGAGCCGGCCGTCCCGCTTTCGGTTGGGCCGATCCCACGGCGTTCTGCCATCTGGCGATCCACGCAAAGCCCGTGACCCGGAATTTCTGCGCAGACTATGTATCCTTGCCAACCGCGCGAGTTCGCCGTGAAACGTGAAGACTGCCAATCGACAGCTCGATCGTCAGTGTCTTGGCACACCCGGCTATCGCCTCACCCGATTCTCAGCACAGTGGGCTCTTGGGACCGACCGGAAAATAACTCGCCGATTTCTCCGCCCGTCGCCCCCGGCACAAGGCCGGGGCCAACGCGGTAGTTTATTCTCCGACTGATCCTTCGCCGCGCCGTATCTCGCCTCATACCGCTTCAAGTGTTGCGAAATGATACATTCGTGGCGATGGGGGCCCTGCGTGCAACTTGAAGCCCGGCGACAGGACGCCGCATGCCGTAAGTCATTGTGGGACAATGCATTCGCTCGTTTTCTCTTCGTCGTTTTGGGGATTTCGCGGGCATGGCACGCGCGATGCGTAAGGGGGCCATGCGTGATGAGCACCGCTCGTGGCGTCTCCGCCGGTGGGTCGCGGGGCAAAGCGATGGCGAACGCACGGCCGTCTTCCGTCTTTTCGGGGTAGGTGCTCGGCGTCGAGCGGTCGATGGATGGGCTCGGTGATCATTTCCGTCATCCGTTGGTTTCAGGCTCGGTGGGCATCGGAAAACGGAAAAGAGGAGGCACTTGCGATGAGTACTGCGGTAACCAATCTCGCGGCGACGGGCAGTCAATCCGCAGTGATTGCGCTGCCCGTCCCCAAACGTCGGTTACACCGGCTGGCGACCGTTCGTCGGCGGGAGGGAATCTCGCGGCGTACGGTGGCGCGTCGCTTGCAGACCACGATCAGCGACGTGAAGCGGCAGGAGGACGAATCGGGCGACGTGACGCTGAGCACGTTGTACAAATGGCAGCAAGCCCTGGAGGTACCGGTGTCGGAACTGTTGGGCGATTCAGACGAGCCGTTGTCTTCCCCGGTGAGGAATCGGGCCAAGCTGCTGAGGATCATGAAGACCGCCGTGACGATCCTCGAGCGCACCCGGCAGACGCCGATCCGTCGTATGGCCCAGACGCTCGTCGAGCAGTTGATCGAGCTGATGCCGGAGCTGGAGGGCGTCGGTCCCTGGCCGGCGGTGGGCAAGAGCCGGCTCCCCAGCGACTACGGCCAAGTCGTGCATCGCCGAATGTCGGACGAGGTTTTCGCGGACGACGGTGAGCAGGACTGAGACCCGACCGGAAGACAGCTTCCGGCTTTCTCGACCTGTGCCGCCCGGCCTCGTGCCGGGGGAAGAGGGGTTGACGATTACTGCGCCGAGGTCCCACCCGTCCCTTACCCCCGGCACAAGGCCGGGCGGCAAAATGCGAAAGCCACTGTTCGGCTGATCCTCACCGCGTCTTCGGCGCGGCCTCTCTCGGCGCCGGCTCGCCTTTCTCTCCGGCGCAAACCCGCGTAGAATGGCTCCAGATCATGGCTCGCGCGGAGTCCGCCACAGGTGCGTCGGACCGGCTGAGGGAGCTGGTCGGATGCCTGGAACAGCATGAGGGCTTCGCCGAGGTCGTCGCCAGCCTGAAGGCCGGGCATGCGGGGACTTTGGACGGAGTCTGGGGGTCATCGTGCGCGCTCTGCGCGGCCGCCTTTGCACGGCATGCGCCCGGCTCGCTGGTCGTTGTCTGCCCCCAGATCGCCCAGACTGACGATTTTGTCGACGATCTGGCGCTGTTCACCGAGCTGACGCCGGAGAGGTTCCCTGCCTGGGAATCGCTTCCCAGCGAGCGCGTGATCCACGACGAGGTGTTCGGCGACCGCGTACGCTTGTTGAAGCTCTTCGAGGGCCCCGATCCGCCACGACTTCTGATTACCAGCGTGCAGAGCCTACTCGAGCCGGTGCCCGACCCGGACACGCTCCGGCGGCAGACCCGTTCGCTTCGGGTGGGCGACCAGGTGGAGATCGAGGGGCTGTCGCGATGGCTCGTGGAGAACGGTTTTCACAACACGTCGGCCGTAGAGTTGCCTGGCGAGTTTGCGCCGCGAGGCGGGATCGTCGACATCTTCGCCCCCGACTGGTACGACCCGGTCCGCGTCGAGTTCTTCGGGGACGAGATCGAGTCGATCCGCCGCTTCGAGGTCTCCAGCCAACGGAGCCTGACCACGCTGGAGCGGATCGAGCTGACGACGCTTGACCCGAGCTCCAAGCACCGGGGCCACCTGACCGACTACCTGCCGGCGGGAAGCTGGTTTCTCCTGGTCGAGCCGTACCTGTTGGAGGAGCAGGGCCGACACTATCTGGAGCGGCTCGATCGACCGCAGGACTTGCACAGCGTCGCGCAGGTGATGGAGCGGGTGCTCCGGTTCCCGTCGGTCACCGCCTCGGCCGTGGCCCATAGCTCGCTCGAGGCGACCTGTCAGCTCAAGATCGAGTCGGTCGAGCGGTTCAGCGGCGACGTCCAGAAGGTCCGCGAGGAGTTGGATACGGCGGGTCGCGACCAGGACGTGTTCGTCGTCTGCCAGACCGAGGCCGAGGTGCGCCGCCTCCAGGAGGTCTTCGGCAACACCGAGCTGGCCCGCCAGGGGAGGCTCCATTGGCCTATCGGAAGCCTGGCTCGGGGGTTCCGCTTGGTGCCCGAGGCCGTGGCCGTGTTGAGCGCCGGCGAGCTGTTTTGTCGCGCGGAGCTTCGTCGGCCGGCGCGGCGTCGGCTGGGCCGCGTGATCGACAGCTTCTTGGAGCTTCGCGAGGGCGACCTGGTAGTCCACGTGGCCCACGGCATCGCCCGGTATCGCGGCATGCAGCTCTTGGAAAAGGACCGCCAAGTCGAAGAGCACCTCGTGCTGGAGTTTCAGGAGGGGACGAAGCTCTACGTTCCCAGCTCCAAGATCTCGCTGGTGCAGAAGTACGTGGGCGGGGCGAAGAGCCGGCCCAAGCTGGCCAAGATCGGCGGACGCGTGTGGGGCCGTCAGAAGCAGGCGGTCGAGACGGCCGTCCACGATCTGGCCGCCGAGATGCTCGAATTGCAGGCCGCCCGGGCCGCCCGACCCGGGATCGCGTTCCCCCACGACACCGAGTGGCAACAGGAGTTCGACGCGTCGTTCCCCTTCCACGAAACGCCCGACCAGTCGACCACCATGGAGGCCATCCGGGCCGACATGGCGCAGCCGCGCCCCATGGACCGGCTTCTCTGCGGCGACGTCGGTTTCGGGAAGACCGAGCTGGCGATGCGGGCGACGTTCAAGGCGGTCGACGCGGGCTATCAGGTCGCCGTGTTGGTGCCGACCACGGTCCTGGCCGAGCAGCATCTGCGCACGTTCTCCGGCCGGATGGCCGCTTTCCCCTTCGAAATCGCCGTGCTCTCCCGGTTCGCCAGTCGCAAGGAGCAGAAGGGAATCGTCGAGCGCCTGGCCGCCGGCGCGGTCGACGTGGTGATCGGCACCCATCGACTGGTCTCCGGCGACGTCCGGTTCCACAACCTTGGGCTGGTGATCATCGACGAGGAGCAACGGTTCGGCGTGGAGGTCAAGGAACGGCTCAAGACGTTGCGACAGACCGTCGACGTGTTGACGATGACCGCCACGCCCATCCCGCGCACCCTGCATATGTCGCTCTTGGGGCTGCGCGACATCTCCAACCTGGAGACGCC
>CAZDHR010000036.1:0-29290 GCA_964505295.1 uncultured Planctomycetaceae bacterium | reverse complement strand
GACCTCTCTCAGCTCGTTCAAGTCTTGCTCGACCTGGGCCCGATCGCCCGTGGTCGGCGCCCGGAGAAACTCCTCCGCCGCCCGAATTCCTTCCTCCAGCGTCTGCTTCGCTTCCTGCGAGCCGGCCGGCAACTGGAAGTGGGCCATCCGACAGGCCCGCAAGTAGTTGATCACGATCCCCGCGCTCTCGGGATCGCACTGGTAGGCCTTGCGCAGGTGGCGGAGCGCCGCGTTTCCGTCGCGAAACCGGTTGGCTCCCAGGACCCCGCACTGGCGGTGGAGACTTCCCTGGGCGGCGCGAAAATCTCCCCGCACGAAGGAGTACCGCTCGCTCAGGTGATCGGCCAAGCCGAGGGTTTCCTCGCAGAGCGACCGGAGGCCCTCGGCCTCATCCGGACTGTCCCACGTGGTCACCACCTGCTTCTCGACGCTGCGAAGCCAGTTCGTGCACAGCTCTTCCAGGCGGGAGAGGGAGCCCAGGCACTTGTCGGCCAAGGGATAGCCGAGCCGTCCCACGTATCGGTCCAGCGCGAGCGTCGCGTCCAAAGCGATCACCAGTCTCGCCCGATTGAGTTTCTCCGCCGCCAACAGCCGTTTGCCTTGCTGGTAGTACGACTCGATCGCCACGATGGCCGCGTGCGCGGCCAGAGCGCAGGTCGCCTCGGCACCGGGCGAGAGCGCGGCGTGGAACGGGAAACGGTCGCAGCAATCGGGCGCCGCCAGGGCCTCCGCGACGCCCGGTGGGGGGTCGAAGGCGAATTCGAGGTCCTGCCGCTCGGGGAGCAGGTGCTGAATCAGAGGGACCACGTCATCCCCCGGCGCGACCCAAGCGCGGCGAAGATCGCTGAACAGGAAAACGAGCTGGTGGAACACCTCGACCGACATGCCGGTCGCCGTGACGAATTGGAGAAACCGCGCGTCGTCGAGCGACGCCAGCCGGCGGTACGTGGCCGCCAGGTCGTGCCCCGGTTGCTCCAGCCCGCTGGTCATCCGCACCGCGTGGTAGCCCCCCCGCTGGCCCTTGAAGAACGTTCGGGCGCTGGTGGCGGCCACCCGGGCGCCCTCCAGTTCCGCGTGCAGCTCCTGGCGGAGCGCACGTGCCAGGTCGCGGAGTTCGCCGCCTTGCCCCTCCAGCCGGTACAGGCGGCTGGTGACGTCGGCCTTCAGCCCGTTGGAGACCGCTTCGACGTGCTCCGTCAAATCCGGCGGCACCACCTGCTGATAGACGGCGAATCTCCGACCGATCCACTCCCTCAGCGACTCCGGCCCGCCGAGCAGGATGCCCAACAAGGCCATCGCGCCGCGTAGCGTGGGCGCGAGTTGCTCGGAATCGGGCGGGAGCACCGAAGCATGATGCACGCTGAGCAAGCACCCGGCACGCAGCGCGTCGGCGTCGTCGAGGTGCTGGTGGGCGTATTCGATCCCCAGGCTCGCGGCCTCCTCGGTCCGGCCCGCCACGGCCAAAAGCGCGGCTCGGTCCAGCGCGCCGACCCCCACGAAGACCTCCTCCGGCACCGGATGGCCGTGGAAGACGAGGTCGGCGATGCGATGGAAGCGATGCGTGCACTCCTTCACGTCTCCGCACGGAAGCAACCGGGCGTCGAGGCAGAGCCGCTTGCGAGGATCGGTCAGCTCCGCGACCGCCTGGAGCAGCACGCCCCGGAATTCGGCGCCCCCCTCCGCCCCGGCTCGGTATTCCACGTCCTCGCTGATCTCCCGGGCGGGAGAGTCGGGATGTGCGCCCAGCGGCGCCAGGCAGAGGTAGGGGTCGATCGGCTCCGCAAGCTCGGTGGCAAGCAAGAACGGGGCCGCCTGGTTGACCAACAAGGGAACGCGTTCGGGAGGCAGCGAACGGAAATCAACGGCGGCCTCCCGCTCCTGCGCCGTTTGAACGGCCTTCCGGCAGAAGTCCAACAGCGCCGGAGCGTCGCCCGAAGGCAACTCCGGCGCTTCGGCGGCCGGCTCCTCCCCGGGCCGCAACACCCAGCGACACAACTCGAACCGGCGGGACGGGTCGAGCAGCCCTTCCGGCGGGCCGCAGCCCCCCTGAAGGTGGGCGGCCGCTGCCCTCGCCCGGTCGACCTGCTCGTCCATTCCTCGGCGCAGGCGTTCGGCGGCGGGCTCGTCGAGCAGGTCTTGGGCTCCTTCGTCGAGGATCCCCCGGGCGTCGATCACCAACTGCAATGCCCCGCACATGTGCTCGGCCAACTCATGCGGGGCCTTGTTCGCATCCGCCGGCGCGAACAGTCGTGCAACCCGTGCCAGGAGTTGCCCAACGCCGAGTTCGACCAGCCCACTCACCTCGCGGCGGAGGGCTTGGGCGATCGGCTCATCGAGTAACTCCGGAGCGCCCTCATCGACGATCCTGCTCGCGTCCATCGCCAACCGCAGCGCGTGGCCAACCTGCTCCACCGCTTGGATTGGGCCGATATCCGCATTGGGCGCGGGGATCACGCTCCTCGCCCTGGCCAGGAGCTGCCGAGCGCCGAACTCGACCAGCGCTCCGATCTCCCGACGGAGGTCTTGGGCCGTGGACTCGTCGAGCAACTCCGGGGCTCCTTCGTCGAGAATGCCCTTGGTGTCGGCCACCAACTGCAATCCGCGGCGGACTTGCTCGACCGCCTCGTCCTGGCCCACGCTCGCACCGTGGGCCGGAATCACGCTCCTCGCCTGGGCCAGCAGTTGCCGCACGCCCAACTCGAAACTCCTCCTGGACAGTACCTCGAGTGTGGATCGACGATCCCTCCGCTGGAACAGTTCGCGACACCCGTCCAACAGCTCTCGCAGGTCTTCGCCTACACGGTCCTGGATGCGTCTCTGGAAGTTGGCCAGCTTCTCCAGGGCCGCTAGGACGCCCTGCTTGAGTGCCTTCCAGTCGTCGTACAGGCCTGCGAAGCAAGGGAGCACGTCGACCACCGTTAGAGGCAGCGTATCGGCCTCAACGCTGACGCCGCCCGTCGGAATTCGCAGGAAGTCTCGCGTCTCCCACTTCCGGTGCAACTTGCCCCAGTCGGGGTCCCCGCCGTCGGCCACCCGGCCGAACTCTCGTTCAAGCTCCGTGAAATTGATGTCGAACGCGCGCAACCCGTCGATGTTCGGCAGGAGCCGGGCGGCCTCCGCCCGAACAACCGGTCTGGGGTTCTCCGCACTGCTACAGGTCAAGGCCAGTTCCCGCGCCTTGTCGAGGTCGTTCTCCCGCACCCGCAAAAGGATCTCTTGGAGTGCAAGTTCTGCGCTGCGATCGAACAGGGGCACGAGGTTGGCCGGACCGTACAACACGGGCAGAAACCACCCCAGCTTTTTCGTGTCTTGTTTAAGTCCCCGAACCGTGCGGCGAAACGCCTCCTCGACGTGTACGACCCGCAGCTTGGGTCCCGGCTGGAAGAGGTGGCGGTAGAAGTGTCCAAAGAACTCGCTCTGGAATTCCTGGGGCGCCTCGTACAGCCAACTCACCACGCGGGCGCGGGGGTGGCGAAAGGCGACCTCGATGGCCAATTGAGATGAGTGGCACACATGGAGCGTGAACAGGCGCGGGTCGTGAATCTGTTGCAACTCCCCGGCCAGAACGGAGAATTGCTGATGGTCCTCTCCCCCGTCGGCGTCCACGAGGCAAATGGTCTCGTTGTGCCGAGCCCCGTGGGCAATGATGTGAACGAAATCCCAGTTCGAGTCCTCCTGGAGCAGACTCCGGAGTTGCTGTAGTGTGCCGGGGCCGCTCACGTCTTTCAGGTCCGGACGCACGGCGCATCCATCCCAAGCACGGCGCAACTCCCCCCAGGGCCGTTCGATGTCCATTCGGGGATAGGCATACCCATCGGGGGAACAACGGATAACGAGTATCTTTAGCTTGCGGTCGCCAAGGTCCAGGGCGGGCGGTGCGTTGCCCGAGTAGCCGCGAGCCAACACGTGGCCGGCGTCGATCAGGGGGCCATGGGACCCGGCCGCCGTCTCCCACGCGATTGGCTCGATCAGCCGCCAGTCACGCAAATCACCTTCCGGGCGAAGGTACACTACAGTTGTCTCGGCCTCGGTGACGCAACTGTCCACCGAAAGCGGAGCATCCTTTGCCCCAACCGCTTCGCCCAGCGAGGCGAGGCCATCGGACGTCTGTGGATCGGCGGCGAGCACCTTCTTGGCCAAGTCCTCAGACGTCTCGATGAGTTCCTGGCACCGTGCAGGGTCCAACAACCTCGACATTTCGAACAACACGTGAGTGCCACCGTGACCCACCAACGGACGGAACGTCAACTCGACTGAACTCACGGCTGGGTACCTCCGTCCTATCTTGGTCGCTCCCGGGCGAGAGCCAACCGCTCGCGCGTATTCTCCATCCCCACGTGGGCCGGGGCAATTTCCCGTCCCACCGCCAACACCTTCTCCGCCGTGCGGAGCACGTCTTCGGCTCTCGACGGGTCCGAGCCTCGCAGCATCTCCGCGTGGGCCACCATCGCCTGGGCCAAAAGAGCACACACTTCCGCGTCCCGCTCCGGCGCCAGCGTGAACACGACCTTCAGCAACTCCACGGCGGCCCCCGGCTTGCCGTCGCTCGACAGAAGCAAGGCCTTCCGGTGCAACCGAGCCAGAGGAGTGTCCCCCTGATAAAGGATTCGGTCCCGTTCCAACTCGCTCCGAGCCAGCGCCAGGCTCGCGTTGCCCGGATATCGGGCCCCCGCCGGCTGGAGGATACGCTCAGCGTGCTCGAACAGGGCCCGTCCCTCCGTCTCCGATACGGTTCGGGCCAATTCCAGCGCCGCACGAGCCGCCAGCGCCACCACGTCGGGATGGTCCGGGGCAGCCGAGCGGGCCTCTTCCGCCGCCGCCCGCGCCGCCGGGACGTCTCCCAAACCATCCGCCTCGCGGCAGCGATCGATCGCCGCCTTGGCCTCCTCCGCCATCGCCGGCTCCACGACCGGCTGGGTCTCCGGACCCGACCGACGCATCTCGACGAGCTCCCCAAGCGGGATACCGCGGCGCACGGCTCCCACCAGCTCGGGTAGGGCGCGAGCATGGGTATTATTCGGAAACAAACCGGACGCCTCTTCGGCCACTTCCCGCGCCCGACCGATCACCGCCTCGGCCTCATCGAATCGCTGGTCGTTGCGTAGTCGCGTGTAGTGCTCCAGCAACAGGGCCACGAGGTTGGAAGCCACGACCGGCTCCGACTTGTGGATCCGCCAGACTTCCTCGTAGCAGTCTGCGCCGGCACGCAACCGCTGATGCTGGCGGAGCAGGTCGGCGTAGCGGTGCGCCGCCCGGGTGAGCGGCTGCTCCAGCCCGCTCAACCCCGCTTCGGCAGCCCCGGCCATCAGCTTCCACGCCTGCTGCGCCGAATCGAGATCATCCGACCGCAGCAGGCTGTTCTGCTTGCCGACCATCAACTTGGTCAACTGGTAGCGGGCTTCGGACTCATGCCCGAGCACGATCGCCTCCCCGAGGATCTCCCGCACGCGCCGCACGATCTGGCCGGAATCGAAACCGGCGCTGGAAAGCTCCTCGCGAAACGCGGCGATGCTCATGTCGCAAAACATGGCGGCCGCGTCGGCCCGCAACCGGGCAACCCGCTTCCGCAGATGGGCGTAGCCGAGATTGGCCCGGGCGAACTCCTCAGCGGAGGGCAAGCCGGGCGGCGACCAGCGGACGTAGACGGCCAACGCGCTCGTGCGAGCCTCCCGGGCCCTGCCCGCCGCCTGAAGGGCCGCCGCCTCGCCCAGCTCCGAGTACCAACGCCGCAGCTCCTTGGTCGCGTCCTTGGTGTCTTCGCCCAACACGCCCGCCGCCCGCGCGGCGTCCAAACCGAGACTCGCCAACAGGTTCCGCAGTGCCTCGGACGGCGAGGGAATTTCGCGTTCGGGCTGCGCGGCGAAGAACTCCGCGACGAGCTCTCTCTGGCCGGCACGGTCGGCAAACAGGGGCCCAAACGCCAGGCGCCGGCCGTCGGCGCTCCGCACGTCGCCCACTTCCCACATCGCGGCGGCCGCCCGACGCTCCCACGCAAACTCCGCCTTGAGCCGCCCCACGGCGTCCGCCGCGTCGCGGTCGTCCCGCTCGCGCGCACCCGCCGCCAGCGTCGTCAACCGCTGGTCCAAGAACTGATACAGGTCGTCACGGAGATCCTCGCGCCGCTTCTCCTCTTCCTCCTTGATGTCGTACGTCCCAAACCGCGACAACACCCACGCGCCCAGCCAGCGGCGGTTCTCGACCAAACAGACCGTCTGGGCGATGCAGTCGCGCCAGGCTTCCACGTCGACGCTCGGGCGCGCCCCGGCTGCGCGAAGGTACCCCAGCAGGGCGAGATGCCGGACGATCGTCGCGTTCCAGGGATCCGATCGCTGCGCCGTCGCCAGCGCCTCGTAGGCCTTCGCGGCGTCGCCTCGCGCCAGCCAGTAGCCGGCCACGGCCCGAGGTTCCTCGCCCTCCGGCGCGGCCGCCAACTGGTCGATCAGTCCGTCGACTTCCGCGGTTGCCCCGCGCAGGTGCCTCCAATCGCAGTCGGCCACCCCCGGCAGCGCTCGGCCGCCGGACGAGGCGAACCGCAGCAACACGCCGAGCGTTCGCCCTTCGTCGCTCGCCGGATCGGCCGGGAGCAGCTCGCCGGCTTCGTCGCACCGGCCGTCCAAGGCCAACGCGGCCGCGGCCGCACAAGACGCCGCGACCGCAAGGTCCCGCGGCACGTGCCGGTCTTCCAGCAGCCGGCCAACGGCCTCCACGCGCGCGGCGCCCACGGGCACCAGCAGCGACCACAACACCCGGTCCACCGGAGCTGCGCCCCCGCCCAGCCCGCGCGCCGCCTCGCGGGCCAGCTCGATTTGTCCGGATCGCGCGGCGGCCACGGCCAGGGAGCGTCTCAATGGGAGTGCTTCGGGACGCGCCGGATCGGAGATCCTTTGGAGGACCAGGAGCGATTCCCCTAACTTGTCCTCGTCCAATAGCGCCTGCGCGTGGGCCGCCCTCGCACGATCCAGTGCCTCTGCCCTCTCCGGCGCATCCGGCGCCGCCGTCTCCTCCCAAACCTCCAGGGCGCTCGCCCGCTCGCCCAAACGCCATAACGCCAGCCCCCTGGCGTATCGGATTTCGTCGCAACCGGCCCAGCGGGGCGGAAGCGATGCGACGTGGGCCAGGACTTCGGGTAGCACGGCGTGGGGCGCACAACCGGCCAGCGAAATCACCGCGTAGGGCCGCGTGGCCGGGTCGCGCGCGGCGTCCAGCAGCGGGGCCACGGCGTCCGGCGTCCACCCGGCCGCCAGGCCCACCCGCCCCAATAGCAACCGCGACCACGCATCCTCGCCGCGCTCTCGACAGATCTGCCGCGCCAGCGCCAGCGCGGCGTCCGGACCCTGGCCGGTCCATGCCTCCTGGAGACTGACTATCGGAATGTCCGCCGGATACCACGTCGTCACTCGAACCGAACCTCGCTCCAGTGGATGAGGGATTCTCGCCCGGATACCCGGAACGCTCCCACGTTGTCGTCGATCCCCAGTCCGTAAATCTTCGCCGTGTGCCGCTGGCACCTTACTTGGTCGCCGGGCGGAAGCGTGCCGTCGACGCGGGCGATCCAACCCTGGAACGCCGTTTCGGCGTTGGTCGCGCCGCCCTGCTCCGAAGCGTCGCTCGGCCCCTCCCGCGCCAGAAGCGCCGCGTACACCTGCTCCGGAGGTCCCTTTTGAACGAGCACGCCGATTCGCCACGCCGAGACCTCGTCGGGGACTTGCTCCTTGAGGAACATCCCTCGGGGGATCGTCTGCCACTCGGCCGACGCCGCAACGGCGGTGGCCTGCGGCGAGTCCTCGTCGGTTATCGGCCCGAGATGGTGAAGCTGGAATCGCTCGCCCCGGCGATTCAAGGTCTCGATCAACAACAGCACGTGGCAGTCCGTCTCCGGACGAAACACCACGCGGAGCCGGGCACCCTGCGGCACGATGCCTCGCGGCACGCCGTCTTCCCCCGCGCCCCGCTCGAACGGCACCGACCGCCAACACCGCCCGTCCGCCGAGAAAACCACGAAGTAGTCGACACAAATCGCCTCGTCCGCGCGCCGCGATTCCGGCGTGGTGGCCGCCGGCGCCTCCGTGGACACGGCCGGTGGAGCGGGCGCCTCGATTGCCATCTCTGGCGAGGCTGCCGCGCCCGTGTCGGTCGGCGTCGGGGCGCTCGCGACGCGTTCTTCGTCGGCCAACTGCTCCCCAACGTCAGCGATCGAGACCGGGCCCGGTCCTTGGTGCTTCACCAGGCTCTGAATGACCCGAGCTTGCAGTTCATCAGGGTTCTTGAAGAACCGGCACACCCGCTCTTTCTGCAACCGCCTCTTCAGGGCATCGAGTTTCTCTTTGCCGGGGCCGAACTCAACATCGGTGATTCGGATCAAATGGTCCTTGTCCATCAAGAACACTAAACGCGGGATGCCGTTTTCGACGGCGCGTTCGTATTCCATTTCGGTGATGGAAATCTTCTCGCCCTCCGGCACGTAGCCGTACCGGTGTGCGAAGATCCCGACGTAGAGATTGGCCTGATCCACCCGCCCGAGAGAGACCTCGATCGCGTCCGCGTCTTCCGCGCCCCAATCGTCCATGCGGATGGGCAGCATGTCGGCGCCGAGACACGCCTCCATCACCTTCTCTCGATGGTCAGGCAGGTCGAGAGCCGTGCTGCTGATGAACACGCGCTTCGCTTCGGCCACAGCACCCCCTCGCCAAAATCACAAGATCGTTCGCTGGCAGAGAAGACCGACTTCCGGCAGTCGCCGAGCGCCCCGTTTCTCCCATGCTAGTGGTGTCCCCACGGTCTGTCAACGGGGGCAGGCTAGGGAAATCAGGGCCCACAAACGGCCCGCATAGCGATAGATTGTGACAGAGGCAAGACGAAGCCGATGAGCCCAGGCCGCGCGACGGCCCAAGCCCCGTGTTTCCGCTACTCGGGCCTGCGCCACCCACATCGCGGGCATATTCGGGTCGTCGCGATCACACGGCCACACTCCGGGCAGGGGACCGGGCGATAGCCTTCCTCCGGTTTCCGCAGCCACCAGCGCAACCAGGCCAGGGCGATCGCAATCAGAACCAGCAGCATCCCGAGCGACGGCAGCCACGTGTCGAATCCGACGCCCACGCCCACCGTGCCGGCGAGGCAAAGGAAAAAACCCGCGACACGCGTCGAGGGGCGTAGGGTGCGTGAAACGCACCATATTTGCTGATCCGGAGATAATGGTGCGTTTCACGCACCCTACGCAACTGTCAACGGGGCACGCCAGGGAGACAACGACCGACGAGGGGGCCCGCCCAGAAGTAGACTGTGGCAGAGCCGGGAATTACAATGTCCGCATGTGGATATCCGGCTGGAGCACTTCCCTGATGATCGAATTCGAGAGGAGACCCGTCATGGCACGTCACGCGATGAGCACTTCTAGCCCCGTTGTTCTGCTGGTAGGGATACACCTGACGCTCGGCGTCCTTGCCCAGCCGCCGGCCCAGGCCGCCGAGTTCCGCCGGCTGCCGGTGAACGAGTATTGCGACAGGATGGCCGGGGGCTGGATCGGGCAGATGGCCGGCGTGGGCTGGGGCGGGCCGACCGAGTTTAAGTGGAAGGGGGAGATCATCCCGGAGGATAAGGTGCCCGCGTGGAAGCCGGAGATGATCAACCAGTTCCACCAGGACGACATCTACGTCGAGATGACCTTCCTCCGCACGCTCGAAGTGCACGGCTGGGACGTCTCGATCCGCCAGGCGGGCATCGACTTCGCCAACAGCGGCTATCCGCTGTGGCACGCCAACCGGGCCGGACGCGACAACCTCCGCAACGGCATCGCCCCGCCCGACTCGGGTCACCCCCAATTCAACAAGCACGCCGACGACATCGACTACCAGATCGAGGCCGACTACTCCGGGCTGATTGCCCCGGGCATGCCCAACGTGGCCATCGAGCTGGGCGAGAAGTTCGGCCGGCTGATGAACTACGGCGATGGGCTCTACGGCGGCCAGTTCGTCGGCGCCATGTACGCCGAGGCGTTCTTCGAAGACAGCCCCATGAAGATCGTCGAGGCCGGCCTCAAGTGCATCCCCGCCGGGAGCCAGTACGCCGAGTGCATTCGCGATACGATCCGGTGGTACGGGGAAAACCCCGACGATTGGGAAAAGGCGTGGCAACTCATCGAGGAGAAGTATCACCTCAACGCGGACTACCGCCGCTTCTCGTGCAGCGGGCCGGAGAGTGACTTCAACATCGACGCCAAGATCAACGGGGCCTACATCGTCATGGGCCTGCTCTACGGCGAAGGCGACATGGATAAGACGATCGTCATCTCCACCCGGTGTGGCCAGGACTCCGACTGCAACCCGGCCAACTCGGGCGGCATCATCGGCACGGTCCTCGGCCGCTCCGGGCTGCCGGGCAGGTTCACCTCGGCGATCGACCCCGAGGGCAAGTTCAGCCACACGCCCTACTCGTTCCCCCTGCTGGTCGAGGTCTCCGAGAAGCTGGTCCGCCAGGCGGTCGTGCGCGCGGGCGGCCGGATCGAGAAGGACGCCGGCGGCGCCGAAGTGCTCGTCATCCCCGTGGTCGAGCCCAAGCCGACGGCGTTGGAGCAGTGCTGGGAGCCGGGCCCGGCGGCGAACGTCCGCTTCACCGAAGAAGAGCAGGCGAAGATCGAGGCCTTGTCCGTTGCCAAGCAGCGTCAGAAAGACCTCGAGAAGCGGTTCCCCGGCTGGAAGCTCTCCCACTGCGGCCCCGACATGGACCCCGGCCTCCGCGCCGAGTACCGCGGCAAGAAGAACGTCTTGATGACCCACCCGCTCGATCGGCAAACCGGCTGCGTGCTCTCGAAGCAGGTCGACGTACCCGCCGGCAAGAAGACCACGCTCCGGCTCGTCGTGGCCAACGACGACCGGGGCGATTGGACGCTCGAGGTCCGCCTCGACGGCGACCGAGCCCTCCGCCGGAAGATCGGCCCGGAAACCGTCACCGACGGCTGGGCGAAGATCGACGTCGATCTTTCCGACCACGCAGGCCAGTCCATCGACGTCGAGCTCGTCAACCAGCCCGACGGCTGGACCTTCGAGGCGGGCTACTGGGCGGAGATCGAGGTGGAGAGCAAGTGAAGGAAGGAGCACCGGCCGGCGCCGCGTGCGAGCGAGCGCCCTGGCCCCGGGGGGCGCAGCACTCACGCTTCTCCTTCGCTCAGGCCGTGCGGCGCAATACTCTTCCAGGCATCCTCGAACGTCACCGCCAGTTCGCAGCCGTGCGTCGCGAGCAGCTTGACGATGTCGGGAACGTCGAAGTCCTTGGGATTGCGATTGGCGAAGACCTTTGGCTCGCCCGGCGGCTGGGTCGCGGCGTGATTCAGGGTTGAGGCGAGTACGATGGCGTCGGGGAGAGAGAGTCCGAGGCCCGAGCGGTAGTCCACTGCGGCGGCAAAGACCGCCGGAGTCATAGGAACCAACGTGGCGGCCCTCAGCACCCGATCCGCGGTCGTCTCAAGTCTCGTGAGCTCGTGGCCTTCAAGGCTCGCCAGCTTTCCCGCGACCGCGCGAATCTCGGTGACCAGGCCCGCGTGGGTTGGAAATCGCTCGAGTTGGCGCGCCTGCTCGCTGATACTGTTGTTGATTCGTCTTCTCATGCGCGAGCGATGTTCGACAGTCGAGAAAGGCTCGGCGATGGAGAATGCCGGCACAACGAGGACGATCTGGCCTCGCTCCGCGGCGACCAGGACATTCTCAGCGTACGCGCGCTCTTCCTGCTCGAGCGCGAGCTCGAGGATGAAGTTCGATTCGGCGTAGACAATCATGACCAGGCTTCAGTCGCCGTTCTCCCGCGGCGCACCGCAGAAGTGAATCCAGCACGTTCCAGGGAGACCTCCGGCTCGCCCTGTACCCGGCTGGCCGGACTGGTTAGCTCCTGGATCCACGACGAGACGAGCAACACCAACTGAGATTCGAAGAGCCGGCCCGATGGGGTCGGCTCGACGGAATACCTCTCCAGGACGGGCGACATCGGAAAGCTCAAATCGGGCTGGGCGTCGATCGTCTCTCGCGTGGCCGGCCCCCAGAGGTGTCCGATGTCTTGCGAAACCAGCAGGAAGTAGTCGACGGGAGCGACCACACCGTGGGCGAACAGGTTCCGGCGAATTGCCGCCGCCTCGTGCGCGTCCAGATCGGGGCGGTTCTTCACTTCAATGGCGGCGATCGGCCTATCATGGGCGTCCAGCACCAAAACATCGCTTCGAGATGGCATTCGAAGGCTCCTCCAAGCACAACCATGATATCCGACGCGCCAGCCGACGTCGAACCGGCTGGCTGGTCGTCATCCCCAAGTGGACACTTGCGGTGATCGACACCTCTTCTGTGCGACCCGCCATCGCAGACGTCGCAGTGCCGGCAAGACGCATGTCTCTCGGCGCCGGACCCCTCTTGATTATATCTGCTTCCGCCAATGAGCATAGCGGCGAACGACTAATTGGACAGCGCCACTTACGGCGCAGAAATCGACGGAACCTGTTTGTAGTAAATCAGTTGCGACAAGCTGTTAATCTGGGAAAGCGTGATTTCCGACAACGCTGCAACCGATTTGGTGCCAACGGTTTATGTCAGCAATGCTCTCGTAAGTGGCGCTGTCGAACTAGGAATCCCCGCATTTCTCGACCCGTCGTTCATCCGCACGGGTTCTCATAGGCTCATTGCGCCGGGCGAGTCGCGTGGCGATTGAGGATCTCGGCGACCGCTTGCGCCGGGCCGTGGGGGTATTTGTCCGACTCGGCCACCTCGAAGGGCGTCTTCACCCACGCCTGCTCGATCTCGTGATAGAGCGGCTCGAGCTGCTTGTTGTCGACGATCGTGGGCGAGTCGCCGAATCGGCTTTGGGCGTGTGCGAGAAACGCTTCGACGCGCGGGCGGTAGTAGAAGCGGACCAGCTCGTAGTAGTCGCGGTGAGCGTAGTCGAGGATCTTGCCGGCCCAGACCGTGAGGATGTCGCGGATCCGCTCGTCGTAGTCGGCCGGCGCGCCGGGCAGGGCCTTGGCTTTGGCGAGAATCGGCGCCAGGCAGAACGAATCGCTGCTCGAAAGCAGCATCTCCTGGTCGGCGAGGATTTGCCGCAGCGATTCGACCTCCCGATCGAAGGCCTCCTTGTCTTCAGCCCGATAGGCGGCGGCCAATTGCGCCGCGTGGAGGTTGAACCGATCGCTGAGGTACTGCCGGGCGATATCGATCAGGTCGCGTTGGTAGAGCGGGCTCGACGCCAACCGGTCGGACGCGCCCAGGGCGATCTTCAGGGCCTTTTCGAGATGGGGGAGGAACCGCTTCGCCTGGTCGACGCCGTACGGCCGCGCCGGGTCGAGACGCCCGCTGGTGATCCGAAGCATGTACAGCGGAACGTCGACGCCCGGCTCGCCGTAGACGCTGGCCGTCAGCTCCTGGAAACACTCCACCATCCGGGCGCACGACTCCTTGCCGTAGCGCCGCTCCGTGTAGTCGCTGAGGAAGGAATCCAGCTCCAGGTCGACGGGATTCCAACTCACGCGGGAGAGCAAGTCGAACGCCACGTCGTTGTGCCGAATCGCCTCCGGCTCGACGCACATGCCCAGGCACCGGTCGGCCCTAGGGTCCTCGGCCACCTCCCGTCCGCGGCGGATCAAATCGGCCAGGTCGCCGTGCAGCATGGTCGTCCCGCCGTACGAGTAGAGGAACCCGAAGAGCCAGGGCTTTCCATGGAAGTAGTCCAGCTCGCGATACTGGCGCTCGCGGCTGCGATAGTCCCCGGGCATCTCCCACACCTGGTACCCGTCGTCGGGCAATGCGTCGAGAAACGCCTTGACGTTCTCCTTGCTGCGTGCCCGGAAGGTCCAGGAGTTGGTGAACAGCACGGCTTCGGGATCGACCGCCCGAATGGCTTCCAGGTTCTTCCTGGCCAGGGCGATCTCGATGGCCAGCGTTTCCTCGGGCGTTTCCGCGGGGCGCATCTCGCAGAAGCTCTGCCCGGCCCAGAGATGGTCGGTCCCGTAGCGCTTCACGTACTCCTCGGCAAAGGCCCGGTACAGTTTGCCGTAAAGGGGATCGTCGGGATGGACGAAGATCCCCGGGGGCTCGAACCCGACCCAACCGACGTGGAGAAACCGCGCGCGGTCGCGATACGCCTCGTAGAACTCCCGGGGCACCTGCCCGATGTAGCCTCGGAAATCGGGAGCCATCTTGATTCCCAGGCTGCGGCCGTAATCGACGAACTGCCGGGCAAGCTCCGCCTGGGTCTCCTGAAAATCGACCGGGTAGGGCGGTTTCATCGCCCAGTTGTGCCATCCGCCCCAGGGGTGGAACGGCGGGCCGGTCAGGCTTTCCGGCGGCACGTCGACCCCGAACCGCTTCCACACCCTCCGCCAGGTCGCCGTGAAATCGAAGTTGGAGGAGAGGACGTTGAACTTGTGCTTGGCCGCCCAGTTGACTTCCTGCCTCCACTCGTCGGGGCCCCACCAGTACGACGTGTATTCGCAGTCCATCATGTACTGCCGGATCGGCCAGCGGGGCCTTTCGACCACGTCGATGCCCGCGACCGGGATCGCGTCGAGCCGCGGCACGCGCTCGCCCTCGGCGAAGAAGCCCACCCGGCAGAACACCTCCAGGTAGTGGTACACCGCGTAGAGCGTTGCCCGAGGGCTTCCACCGACAAGCACCAGCCAGTGGAGCCGACCGTTCGCGACCGACTTGATCACGAAGCCATCCTCGCCGAGATCGTCGGGGATTTGCAGGAGTCCTTTCTTTGCCAGGGCGTCGGTGACCGCACTCCTGCCGATCACGGCTTGGGCGCTGCCGTCGGCCAGCACACAGACGCCGTCGGCTTCGAGGCTCGGTCGAGCCCCGGTGATCTCGCCCACGTATCGGGCGAACTCCTCGGCGGCGTGCCGCTCCGGCCGGACCTCACCGGCCCCCCGCACGCTTTCCAGGCCGAAGAGCAGCGTGCTCACGAGGGCCAGCAGTCTCATCGCGATGTGCATGGCGAGTGCCCTCCCAGGGGTCTTCGAAGGGTGTAGTCCCGTCTTTGCCGCATAGTGCCTCGTTCACACATTCACACATCGTAACGCACTGCCCGGACGCTTTGCGTCCGTCCCCTGCGTTCCCATGCGGAGCGTGGGAACGATCGCAGCGTCCGGCGTGAGAACGATCGTCCTCGCTTGTTCCACGGCTAGACGGATCTCTCGTCCGTCACTGATCGGGGAAAAACGGAAACAGCTTCCTCAAGTCTGCCTTGGAGGGCTGCCGGCCGTATTCGCAGATCATGAAGGCCTCGGCGTATTGGACTTTGTTGCCGAGGTCTTCGCCGTAGAGGTCGACGAGTTTTTCGCGGCAGTTTTTGGCGACGTTGGCGAAGCGGCGCTTGAACGATTCGCGCACGATCTTGCGCTTGGCCTCGCGCTCGGCTTCGTTCTTGGGGGCGCGGTTGGCAGAACCCATCGCGCCGCCTTCGATGAACTGCGACTCCATCGTCACCAGGGCGTCGACCTTCTGCTCGATCGCGTCGTCGATCGCCACGACCACGTCGGGCCGGAAGGGGTCGGGGCGCTGAAACCGGTCGTACGAGTAGAGGAACACGGGGTTGTGTTTGAGCGGCGGGGCGTCGGGGCAGAAGAAGGGCACCGCGACCATGTACGCGCAGTCCTGCATCAACACGCCCGTGTAGCGGTGGTCCGGGTGGTAGTCGTTGGGGCGGTGGCCGATCACGACGTCGGCGTTCCAGCCGCGGATGAGCCGGGTGAAGGTGCGGCGGTTTTCCAGGGTGGGCATCAGCTCGCCGTCGTGGATATCGAGGACCTCGGTCGTGGTGCCGAGAATCTTGGCCGCCTCCTGCACCTCGTCGTTGCGGCGTTTGGCCAGCGGGCCGCCGGCCATTTTCCAGTGCCCGATGTCGCCGTTCGTGACGGAGACGAATTTCACGTGGTGGCCCTGCTTGGACCAGAGGATGGCCGCCCCGCCGGCCCGAATCTCGCAGTCGTCGGGATGGGCCCCGAAGACGATGATCCGCAGCTTGCCGTCGTCGGGCGGCGGGCCGGCCTCCGCGGCGAGGAGTTGGCCCGGCCAGACGAAACCGAGACCGACGGCCAGGACGATTCCCACCGCAGCGCCCAGCGCAAACCAGTGCCATCTCTGCATGACGAAGTCTCCTGTAGATCGGGTTGAGTCAGTCGCATTCGGAACGGGGACGACACGTCATAGCCTAACCGCCGGGCGGCGCGCCGGCCAGCCCCTTTCGGGCTACCCGCTCTTTGGGCCGGCCTGTTTGACCGCCGCGGTCGCGCCGGCTTACAATGGCAGCGTTTCGTGCATCACCGTGCTCCACCTGATTTGTCGGGGATACTGCCATGCCTGAGATTTCCCGCCGTGATTTTCTCGCTCGAACCGCGATCGCCGCCGGCGCGGCCGCACTGGCCGGAGGTCGAACCCAAGCCGCCGAGACGGCCCCCCGCATCCAGCGCGGCACCGACCTGGTCGCGCTGGGCAACACGGGCATCCGAACCTCGGTGCTCGGCATGGGCACCGGCAGCAACGGGGTGCGGCGCTCGTCGCGCCAGCTCCGGCTGGGCCAGGCCGAGTTCACGCGGGTGATCCGCCACGGGATCGATCGCGGCTTGCGGTACGTCGACACGGCCGATCAGTACGGCACGCACATCTTCGTGCGCGAAGCGCTCAAGGGCGTGCCCCGCGAGGATCTGTTCATCCAGACGAAGACCCGGGCGATGCACCCCGAGGTGGCCAAGGCCGACCTCGACCGCTTTCGGCAGGAGCTGGGCACCGACTACCTCGACTCGCTGTTGATGCACGGGATGGGGACCGAAACCTGGCCGGCCGACATGCGGCCCGTGATGGACGTGCTCGCCGAGGCCAAGGAGAAGAAGATCGTCCGCGCGGTGGGCATCTCGTGCCACGGCATCGCCCCGCTTCGGGCCTCGACCGGCTGCGACTGGCTCGATACGCAGCTCGCGCCGATCAACCCCTTCGGCGCGGTCATGAACGCCCCCGCGGAAGAATACACCGAGTGCTTCCAGGCATTGCACGGCCAAGGCAAGGGCGTGCTCGGCATGAAGCTCTTCGCGTGCGGACGGCACGCCACCGCGGAAGAACGCCGCGAGTCGCTCGAGTTCGTGCTCGGGCTGGGCTGCGTCGACGCCTTCCCCATCGGCTTCGAAAGCCCCGAGCAGATTGACGATGTCCTCAAGACGATTGAAGAGGTGCTCTCATGAAAGACACCGTAGGGTGCGTGAAACGCACCAATCCCGTGTTTGTGCTTCGGTCTTCCTGCCCGATGGTGCGTTTCACGCACCCTACCAGCGTGCGTTTCACGCACCCGATGATTCTGCTTCTGGTGGCTTGCCTGGTCGGGCTTTGCGGCCCGTCGACGGCGACGGCGCAGGTGCCCAACCCCGAATTCGACCAGGGCGGCGACGCCCCGGCCGGCTGGACGCTCTCCGGCGGCCAGGGCCGCTGGGTCGACCGGCAGGTGCTCGAAGTGACCGGCACCGGCGCGGCCAACAACTCCAACTACTGGCGCTGCGACGGGTACCCGTTCGAGCCCGGCCGGTTGTACCACTTCGAGATGCGGGCGCGGGGCTCGATTGCGGGCGGGTGCGTCGTCTCCGGCCCCAGCTTCGCCAACCGCGATCACCACAGCACGCCGAACGACTGGAAATGGTATGGCCACGTGTTTCGCGCGCCCGAGAGCACGGCCGGGGCCTACCTGCGGCTCGGCCAGTGGCAGGTCAAGGGCACGGTCGAGTTCGACGCCGTGCGCGTTACGCCCACGCTCCCGGTGCACCGCAAGGTCGGCGATCTGATCCTTGGCGAAGGCGAGACGATTCGCGACGGCCTCTACCGGTTCCTGGGCACCTTCGGCCACCAGGGGAGCAACTACCACCGCACGCTCCAGCGGGCCACCGCCGCGTTCAACAGCGACCGGTGGTGCCTCGGGCCCGGAAGCGATGTCGTCTACCGATTCGAGCTGCCCGGACATCAGTTCCTCTCGGGCGACGTAAGCTTCAACGTCAACTACCACACGCGCGGCGGCTGCACGGCCGAAGCGAGCCGCGACGGGAAGCAGTGGCACGCCCTGGCGACGCAGGAAGGGCTCGGCGTCGGCGAGGCGACGCTGCCGGCCGATCTCGTGCCGGCCGAGGTGCTCTTCCTCCGGCTTCGGCCGTCCGCCGAGAACAGCTCGTTCCAGGTCAACCGCGTCGAGTTCGAGGCGAAGCTTGACG
Organism: uncultured Planctomycetaceae bacterium; assembly: GCA_964505295.1. Classification (GTDB taxonomy): domain Bacteria; phylum Planctomycetota; class Planctomycetia; order Pirellulales; family Thermoguttaceae; genus DATKZH01. Next base: position 11,073 of record CAZDHR010000036.1, on the reverse strand, counting down.
GCGAGCCGTCCGACGCCGCCGGCAGCACCGACTTCGCCGACGTCGAAGGCACCGGCCCCAACCTGGCCATCGAGCAAATCACGTTCGGGGAGGCACAGGGAGCCGGCCAGGCGAGCTTGCTCGTGACGGTGAAAAACAACGCGGAGAGGCCGATCGCCGCGACGCTCCGGGCCACGCTCGCATCGCCCGACAAGTCGCCGGTGGAGTTTCCCGCCCAAGAAGGCGAGTTGGCTGGCAACGGGCGGACCATGTTCAAGATCGGCGTCGCGGCCCAGGGGCCCGGCGAGCACCAGGTTGCGCTGGCCCTGGAGTCGGCCGACGGTCCGTCGGCCCGAACCACGCTGACCCTCTCCGTGCCCGACTTCTATCGGTCCGACTACGGCGAGCTGTTGGCTGGCGGCACGGGCGGGGACGGTGCGAAGGATGGTCCGGCCGTTTGGTGGTGCGACGCGGTGCACAAGGTCCCCCGGCAGCGACCGCCCGCCGCCAAGGTGGGCAGCGCCGCCCGGCTTTCTGCCGCGCGCAACGACTTCGAGGCGGTGCAGATCGTCGTCCGGCCCAGCAAGCCGCTCGCGGGGCTCAGGGCGAAGGCTGGGGCGTTGGCCGGCCCCCACGACAGCCGCATCCGGCCGGAGAACGTCCAGATTCTCCGCGTCTACTATCACTTCGTCGATCACCCGACCGACCGCACCGGCGTGCGCGACTGGTGGCCCGACGCCCTGCCGCCGCTCGACGCGCCGGTCGACGTCGAGGCCGGAGCGAACCAGCCGCTGTGGGTGCTGGTTCACGTGCCCGACGACGCCGCGGCGGGCGACTACTCGGGCGAGATTCGACTGGAGGCCGAAGGCTGGTCGGCGACCGTGCCGATCGAGTTGCACGTCTGGGACTTCGCCCTGCCGAAGCGGAACCACATCGATACGGCCTTCGGGCTGTCGCCGGGGAACGTCTTCCGGTATCACCAACTGAAGACCGACGAGGACCGTCGCCGCGTCGTCGACATGTACCTCAAGATGTTCTCCGAGCACCGGATGAGCCCTTACGACCTTACGCCCCTGGATCCCATCGGCGTTCGGTTTCTGCCCAAGGCCGACCCGCCGCGGGCTGAGCTCGACTTCACCCGCTTCGATCGGGCGATGGCCCGGGCGATCGACGAGTTCCACTTCACGAGTTTCCGGCTTCCGATCCGCGGGATGGGCGGCGGCACCTTCCACGCCCGGCACGAGCCCGAGATCGAAGGCTTCGGCGAAGCGACGCCCGAGTATCAGGCCATGTTCTCCAGCTACGTGAAGCAACTCGAAGCCCACTTCCGCGAAAAGGGCTGGCTGGAAATGCCCTACATCTACTGGTTCGACGAGCCGGCCCCCAAGGACTACGAGTTCGTGCGGAACGGGTTCGAGCGGCTGAAGAAGTACGCCCCGGGCTTGCGCACGATGCTCACCGAGCAGCCCGAGGAAGCGCTGGCCGGGCCGGTCGACATCTGGTGCCCCGTGAGCCCGAACTACGACCACGAGGCGGCCGAGAAGCGGCGCGCCGAGGGGGACGTCTTCTGGTGGTACGTCTGCTGCGGCCCCAAGGCGCCCTACTGCACGCTGTTCATCGACCACCCGGCCACGGAGCTGCGGGTGTGGCTCTGGCAGACGTGGCAGCGCCGCATCGTGGGCAACCTCGTCTGGCAGGCCACGTATTGGACCTCCAGCGCCGCCTATCCCGACGAGCCGCAGAACCCGTACGAAGACCCGATGGGCTACGTGAGCGGCTACTCGACGCCCAAGGGCGTGAAGCGATTCTGGGGGAACGGCGACGGCCGGTTCGTCTACCCGCCGCTCTCGGCCGCGGCGCCGGGCATTTCCGGCCCGGACCCGGTGATCGAGCCGCCGGTCTCCAGCATCCGCTGGGAGATGCTCCGTGAGGGGATCGAGGACTACGAGTGCCTCTATCTCCTGCGGGAGCTGGTCACCAAGAACCGCGACAAGCTCTCGCCCGAGGATGTCAAGAAGTACGAAGCCCTGCTCGAAGTGCCCGAGTCGATCACCGAGGACATGACCACGTTCACCACTGACCCGGCGCCGATCTACGCGCGGCGCGCGCAAGTGGCTGAGGCGATCGAGCGATTGAGCAAGTGACGGACACAACCCAATCCACCGACCGCAAATGCAACTGACCGACCACCAGCGTCAAATCCTCGACGGCGCCCGCGGCCCCTTCCCGGCCAAGTGCATGCGCTGGCTGGTCGAGTGGGGCGAGGCGATGGGGGCACGGCGCCTAGTCCCGGTCGCCAACACGCACGCCCTGGTCACCGTGCCGGGCAACCTGGTGCACGGCGCGGGCGAGAAAGCGCTTGCGCAGTCGATGGAGCTTCTCCGCCCGGCCTGCGGGCACAAGGCCTGCTGTCACAGTACGTCGCACATCACCTTCGCCCACGAGGACCAGTACGACGAGATCGAGATGCCGGCCGAGCAGGTCGCCGCGCAGCAGGAAATCCAGCGCGCCGCGCGCGACGCCGGCTTCCTGATGACCTACACGTGCGCCCCGTACCTGGTGGGCAACGTCCCGCTCAAGGGTGAGATCTGCGCGTGGACCGAGTCCTCCGCGGTCGTTTACGCCAACTCGATCCTCGGCGCCCGAACCACACGCCACGGCACCGAGAGCGCGATCGCCGCCGCTCTGACCGGCTATGTGCCCGAGTTCGGCGTGCTCCTGGACGCGAACCGCCGGGCGACCCTCCAGGTCGACGTCGCCGCGAAGCTCACCACGCCGACCGACTGGGGCGCCCTGGGCTATTTCGCCGGCAAGGCGGCGGGGCTGGAAATCCCCGTGTTCCAGGGCGCGCCGCAGCTTTCGCAGGACGACGCCAAGCAGCTCTCGGCCGCGTTGGCCTCCGGCGGCGGGGTGACGATGTGTCACGTCGCCGGCGTCACGCCCGAGGCAGCCACGCTTGAGGAAGCCCTCGGCGGCAAGCCGCCCAAGCGACGGATCACGTTCGGTGATCGCCAGCTCCGCGACACCTACGCCCAGCTCCGCACGCACACGGGCGACCAGATCGACACGGTGATCCTCGGTTGCCCCCACGCCTCCCTCCGCGAGGTGGCCGAAATCGCCCTCCACTTGAAGGACAAGCACGTCGCCGACGGCGTCACGCTCTGGGTGTGCATGGCCTACGCCACCCGGGCCAATGCCGAGCGGCTTGGCCACGCCCGGCTGATCACCGACGCGGGCGGCTACCTCTTCTGCGACACGTGCCCCACCAACTCGATGCGGGTGAAGGCCGGGCGGATCGTCACGGCCGGGTTCAAGCAGGCCCACTACGCCCGGGGCATGATCGGGGCGGAAGTGATCGTCGACAACGTCTGGGGCTGCCTCAACGCCGCGATTCAGGGAAGGTGGAGCGATGCCCGAGGTGATTGAGATCAAGTGCCGGGGACTGGTGAAAGGCAAAGCCGCGGGCGAGGCCCTGGTCGCCCCGACCACGCTCTCGTTCTGGGGCGAGGTCGATCCCGTACAGGGCCGCGTCATCGCCTCCGGCCACCCGCTCGAAGGCGAGCGCCTGCGCGGCAAGGTCCTGGTGATCCGCTCCACCAAGGGCTCCTCGGCCACGCCCATGGTGATCGGCCTGGCCCATCGCGAAGGCAACGCCCCGGTCGCCTTCGTCAACACGGAGGTCGACTGCCTGGCCGTGCTCGGCTGCGTGGTCAACCAGATCCCGATGGTCGCCGATCTGGAACGGGACCCGTTCGAGGTCATCCAGTCCGGCGATCACGTCGAGGTCGACGCGGACGGCGGCCGGATCGTGGTCACCAGGGCGTAGAGCCCGGCCGCAAAACTGCCGATTCCCGCAAGCAGTAGGGTGCGTGAAACGCACCAATTCATGGCGCAGTAGGCAAGTGGTGCGTTTCACACACCCTACGACTAGGAAAGTGGTGCGTTTCACACACCCTACGACTGCTTTCGTACCAGTCGCCCCGTGCCACACTGCATGCGGCCAGAGCGGTCGTCGCGATCGTCAAGGCAACTCGTTGGTTCATCGTTTGGCTTGCTCCTTCGTGCCGGTCCGACAAGGCGCGCCTCATCGTTCCGACGCTTCGCGTCGGAACGGGCTCGCTGGACGCTTTGCGTCTGGATTGGCGACGCGAAGCGTCGCGCCAGTGCGTTCCCACGCGAAGCGTGGGAACGATGCGTCGGATTTGTTCGGTGTTATGTTAATACCCCATGGCGCACCCGTCCTTGCGCGGGTCGGAGCCGCCGAAGTAGCGGAGGGGGTCGTCTTCGCGCCAGATGCCTTGGTAGCCGCCCCAGGCGCCATGGCCGGGGCGGAGCTTGTGGCCCCGTTGGGCGAGCTGGTCGCGGACCGCGTCGGGGATGCCCCGCTCCAGGCCGACGCTGCCGCCGGCCTGCATGCGGCGCCCGGTGGGCGTGGAGCTTTCGAAATGGGCCGCCCGGGGCTGCTCGCCGGCTTGCTGCACCGACATGCCGAAGTCGAGCAGGTTCAAGAGCACCTGGGCGTGGCCTTGTGGCTGGAAGTCGCCGCCCATCACGCCGAAGGAGAAGACGGGCCGGCCGGCCTGGGTGACGAACGCGGGGATGATCGTGTGGAACGGCCGCTTGTGCGGCTCGAGCTGGTTGAGGTGGTCGGGATTCAGCGAGAAGAGTTGGCCGCGGTTTTGGAGGGCGAACCCGAGCCCGTCGGGCACGTAGCGGGAGCCCCAGCCGTAGTAGATGCTCTGGATGAGCGAGATCATGTTGCCGTGGCGGTCGGCGGCGGTGAGGTAGACGGTGTCGGACGAGCCGCGGAGCCGTCCGGCGGGCACTTCCCGGGCGGCCCGGCTCGGGTCGATCCGGGCGGCCCGCTTTTTGGCGTACTCTTTGGAGATCAACTCCTGAAGCGGCACGTCGGCGAAGTCCATGTCGGCGTAGTAGACGGCGCGGTCCTCGAAGGCGAGCTTCTTGGCCTCGACGAACAGGTGCAGGTGCTCGGCCGAGTTGGGCTCGAGCGAGCCGACGTCGAAGTTCTCCAGGACGTTGAGGATCTGGAGGGCGGCGATGCCCTGGCCGTTGGGCGGCAACTCCCAGACGTCGTAGCCGCGGTAGCTGCTGGTGACCGGCTCGACCCAGTCGGCCCGATGGTCGTGGAAGTCGCGCATCGAGAAGCGGCCGCCGCTGGCCTTGGAGAACCGCACGATCCGCTCGGCGATCTCGCCCTGGTAGAAGGCCTCGGCCCCGCCTTGAGCGATCGCGTTGAAGAACCGGGCCAGGTCGGGGTTGGTGAAGACGCTGCCGAAGCGGATGGGCTTGCCGCCGGGGAGGAACGTGGCGGCCAGGCCGGGGTCCTTCTCGGGGTTGATGCCCCAGGAGCGGGCGATGATCGGCGAGACCGGGAACCCCTCGCGGGCGTAGGCGATCGGCGCTTCGAGCACTCGGGCCAGGCCGAGCTTGCCGAATCGCTCCACGAGGGCGCCCCACCCGCTGACGCACCCGGGCACGCTCCACGACAACGGGCTGTGCGCCGGGATCTCTTTCATGCCGAGTGCCCGGGCGGCTTCCAACGACCAGTCGTAGGGCGAGCGCCCGCTGGCGTTGAGCCCGAACAGCTTCCGGTCCTCCTCGCTCCAGACGATGGCGAACAGGTCGCCGCCGGGGCCACAGCTCATCGGCTCGACGAGGCTGAGCATGGCGTTGGCCGCGACCGCCGCGTCGACGGCCGTGCCGCCGGCCTTGAGCACGTCGAGGCCGGCCATCGTGGCCAAGGGCTGGCTGGTGGCGACCATGCCGTGCGGGGCGACGACGGTCGAGCGGTTCTGGTTCCGGGCGCGGAGCTTGTCGCGGTCGAGCGAGGGGGAGCCTTCGGTTGCAGGGCTACCGGCGCTTCGGGCGTGGGGCGGTTGCCAGCCGACCAACGTCGTGGCGCAGGCCCCGCCGGTAAGTTGCATGAACCGGCGCCGCCGGAGTCTGGGCGCGGAATCGGGAAGGTCATTCTTCTTGTGTCGCATCTTCCTGCCTGGCGTCTTTCTGCCCGGTTTCTTCCTGCGTGGTCTCCTCGGTGGTGATTTTGGAGGTGAAGTCGAGCTTGTCGAGCGGCTGGACGACGCTGGAGGCCACGTTGCGGACATGGGAGCTCACCCGCTTGAAGTAGCGATAGGCGAGCACGTAGGCGGGGGCCATCGCGTCGGGCGCAGCCCCCCGCACGAGCGCGCGAACCCTTTCGTCGCAGAGGTCCTCGATCTCTTTGGCTTCCACGATCAGCTCGGTGGCCGCGTCCTTATCGTTGGCGTCGAAGACTTCGCGGCAGGCGGCCATGGTGTCGGAGATGCGATCCTTGAGCCGGACGAGCGCCTCGCGATGCTCGCCCTGAGGGGGATGGGGAGCGAGCTCCGCCAGATCGAAGAGGTTCTTTCCGTAGTCGCCCAGGCGTTCGGCGTCCTTCACGATGCTCATCAGCACGAGGCAGGCGGGGAACTCGGCGGCCCCGTGGACGGAGGTGTGGACGACGATCTGGCGGCGGATCCGCCGCTCGGCGCGGTTGATTCGCTTGTCGGTCTTGAACAGGTCCTTGCGGATCACCTCCACGTCGGTGCCGCCGAGGAAGGCGTTGGCGGCCGTATCGAACATGTGGCGTCCGGCGTCGAGCATTTGGCCGAACTCCGCCCACATCTTTTCGAGGCCGGCGCCTCCGGTCCCGCTTTTGCCGGTGAACCAGTCGAACATGACAACGCTCCTTCGATCGACTATCTCCAGATCAGGATACCCGCCAGCGGCAAGACGATAAACACCCCGACGAGGTAAACCACGATCCAAATCCAGTTCCGCACCGCCAGGTCGGCCAGCTTCTCGGAAAGCCTGATGGGGACGCGCCGGACGAGCTTGACCGGGAAGAAGATCAGCGTTCCCGAGAGGTTGAACAGCAGGTGGACCACGGCGATCGTCAGTCCGGCGGGCCCGGTGACCGTGGAGGCCAACAGGGCGGTGATCGTGGTTCCGATGTTGGCCCCCAGCATGATGGGGAACCCGGCCTCCAACGTCAGCACGCCGGAGCCGAACATGGGCACCAGCAGGGAGGTGGTGATGCTCGAGGACTGGACGGCGGCGGTGATCAACGCGCCGATCGCCAGCCCCAGCAGCCCGCTGCGACGGAGCACCCGGTTGAGCCACTGCTCGATCCGGTCGGCCATCAGCATGCGCATGTTCTTGGTGATCACGACCAGCGCGGCCACGATAATCGCCGCGGCCAGCACGGCGAGCAGGGCGGCCAGCAGTTTTCCTTCGTCGAGGCCGAGCGCGCGTTGAACGCACGATTGGACCAGTCGGGCGAGCCACTCGACGGCGGTCTTGACGGGGCTGTGGAACTCCCCGCCCACCGCCTCGAACGGCAGCGCCCGGACCAGCCATTGAGCGCTGTGCCGCAAGTAGCCGGTGGCCAATTCGAGCGGAAACAGGAGCGTCACGCTGAGAAGGTTGAACACGTCGTGCGCCGTGGCGCCGGCAAAGGCCCGACGGAACTCGGCCCTGCGAGTGATATGGCCCAGCGAGACGAGCGCGCAGGTGATCGAGGTGCCGATGTTGGCCCCCATCACGATGGGGACGGCGTATCGCAACTCCAGTTCCCCTGAGCCGACCAGGGCGACGACCATACTGGTGGTCACCGAGGAGCTCTGCATCAACGCGGTCGCCAGGATGCCGACGGCCAGGCCGGCGAACGGGTTTTCCAGCCCGCTGAAGAACCGGTCCGCCGCGCCCTGCCCGATCATCCCGATCGCGTTCTTGAACAGCTCGATGGCCGCCAGGAAGGCGTAGAGCATCAGCACGAAGAGAATCAGACGCGCCAGCCACCCGATACGCCGCGTGTCCATCAGGCTTGCCATGCTCTCAGCCGATCCGATCCCGGTGCCGTTCGCGGCGGGGCAACCGCCAGAACTTGGCGGAGTCTCAAGGGGACGTCAGCAAACCGTTACACGTGCGTCCATGGCTAGTACCTCATTGCACTCGGATTTCGGGGTGCCACGGTTGGGCAAGCCGGCAGTGGCACCCGACCTGTCAATCGGCGAGGTCGCTCGGGCCGACGATCACGCGAGGCCTCCTTGCACAGCGGCTTCGCCCTCGTCGATCCCTTCCGCCCCGGCGGCGGCAAGCCGGCCATGGACCCGCTCTTCCTGGGCGTCGGACCGCCGCTTGGCGAAGTAGCGGATGGCGAGGTTCAAAGCCAGCGCAACCACCAGGCCCGCGATCTCCAGATGATAGACCGTGCGGGCGACCACCGCGGCGGCGCCCATGGCCACGAGCGCGGCGAGGAACCAGCTCGTGATCACCCAAATCGCACGGCCGATCTTCAGGTCGGCGTCGCCCCGGGCCATCACCCGGTCGGCCAGGCCCGTGGCCACGACCGCCGCGAACGCCACGTAGGTCGTCGAGACGGGCAGCCCCCGGCTGGAGGCCAGGGCGATCACGCTGGCGCTGACGGACATGATCACCGACGCGCGCATCGCATCGTAGTGGATCTTTTTGCCCCGCTCGCTCAAGGCGGGCGGGGGGGCCAGCGCTTCGCCCTTGGGCCGAAGCCACAGCAACCCTCGGGCCACGGCCCGGCACCACTTGGGCGCATAAAGGGCCACGTGGTCGAACTGGCTGCCGGTGTTGACCTCGGCGCGGGTGACGCGCTGGGCGTGGCGCGTCGACATGCCGAAGACGATCAACAGCCCACAGCCGAACAGGGCCCAAGTAGGGATGTCGACCCGGCTGGCAATGGCGACCGACTCATCGGCGTGCTGCCACAACCAGATGGCCGACAGTCCCGGGGAAGCGCAGTTGGCCAGGTCGTTCTGCCCGAACGCAAACGCCATCGCGAGCATGCCCAGAAGTGCCGTGACGTGGAAAAGGTGCCGCGTGCCGCGGGGCCCGGAAAGGGTCAACAGCAGATGAACGGCCAGGGTGAACCCGGCCCACATGACCAGCAGGGCCGCCGAGGCCCCATAGACGTCGACCGTGGCCTCGCGGAGGTGCTGGACGAAGCCGAGGCCTTTGAGCCCTTTGAGGAGCATGAAATAGGCCAGCCAGGTCAACATCAACCCGGCGATCCACGGCCCATGCAGCAGGATCGTCTCCCGGTCCTGGTACTTGTCGCGGATGGCGCCGCGAAAGACGCGCTGGATGAGGAACCCGCCGATCCCGCTCATCAGGATGGAGACGAAGATCGCCGAGACGACCGTGCCCACCTTTTCCCAATGGACGATGTCGGCGCCCACCGTGCCCCCATGGACCTGGGACAGACCGTACATGCCGAGCGAAGCGCCGACCAATTCGAAGACCAGGCAGGCGGTCGTGCTCACCGGCATGCCGAAGGCGGAGTACGAGTACAAGAGCACCGTGTCGACCAGATAGACGCTGACATACACGGCCAGGGCCATCTTCAACGTGAGCTGGCCGGGCTCGAAGATCCCCTTGCGCGCGGTCTCCATCACGGGGGTGGCCACCGTCGCCCCGAGTACGACGGCCACGCCCGCCACGAACACGGCCGTCCTTCGCCGCAGGATGCGGGAGCCGAACACCGCGTTGACGATATTGGCCGCGTCGTTGCGCCCGACCTCCACGCAGTCCCACAGCAGCATCCCCAGTCCGCAGAATGCAGCGACGGTGATAAACAGCTCCATCAAGCGGCTCCTACGTCCACAGGTGACTCGCCCTCCCACGACAGGCTCTCGCCGCCGGGGAGGGACCGGCATGGAAGCAGCGTGTTAGAAAGCGGTTGGCGCCATGTTAGACGAATGGCTTCCGAGCGGGAAGGCGCCCGGGAGAATGCTCTGTAAGTCTTTGCCGCAAAAAGACTTGGAGATATGGACAAAGGGCCGCGGGCTGCGGCGTGCCGCCCTGGGCCCCCCGATCACCGCGATGGGGCGTCCCCACAATCATCGGGGCCAAGCCCCCCGGTTGAGCGGCACGGCCGACAGGAGCGGGCTTTTGCCTGCCGAGGATTGACACCCAATCGCCTGCTTCACACGCTAAAATGGTGGCTCCTGGGAGGAAGAACAATGACCGGGTTGCCGCAAGATCGTTTCGCTGCCGTTGTCGCATGCATGATTGCCGCGTGTCTCGGCGTGGCCTGCGCTGTTTCCGTGGGGCATGGCCAGGAGAATGCCGACTCGACCGAGGATCCGTTCACGGGCCCGTCGCAGGGAGTCTGGTACGCCTGTGGGACGGCCAACGCCTATCCCGGCAAGAAGTACGTCTACTCCGGGCCGATGGCCACCTATTGCGTGTGGCACCGGCCGATCGCCGTGTATGCCCCGGCCGTGCGGAAGACGTTCTTCGTGTTCGGCAATCCCGACAATGCTCCGACGATCAGCTACTACGACCATCGCTTGAAGCGGTTCGCCCCTCCGGTCGTGCTGGGGACCAACCCCGACATGGACGCCCACCGAAACCCCACCCTGCTGATCGACGAGGCGGGCTCGCTCTACGTCTTCTACGGAGCCCACGGCCATCCCACCCGGGTGGTCAAATCCCGGTCGCCGTACGACGCCTCGCAATGGTCCGAGGTGGCCGTCATCGACGATCCCGGGACGTCCTATCCTCAACCGTGGCAGCTCCGGGAGGGCGAGATCTTCGTCTCCTACCGGCAGTCGCCCGGCTGGTGCTACCGGAGGTCGACCGACGGGGCTTCGTCCTGGGAGCCGACGGTCAACCTGATCCGGTTCGCCGACGCCCGGATCTACGCGATCACCATCGCCCGGACCGGCCCGTTTCCGCGGGCCGTCCACGTCGCCTGGTCGAAGCTGGGAGGAGGCACGCCGGAGGAGATCCGCACCAAGCACCTCTGGGCGAGGAGGTACGACGTCTATTACGCTCGATCCGACGACGGCGGGATCACGTGGAAGCGGAGCGACGGAGGCGAATACTCCCTGCCCATCACGGAGGAGACGGCGGAGCAGGTCTACGAGTCGGGCGAGCACGGGGTGTGGCTCAAAGACATCCAGCTCGACCCGCAGGGAAACCCCTGCATCCTGTTCATCGACGCCGACGTGGCCACTTACCAGAGCGCGTGGAAGCTGGCCCGGCGCACCGCCGAAGGATGGCAAGTTTCCGACGTGG
>CAZDHR010000035.1:0-29494 GCA_964505295.1 uncultured Planctomycetaceae bacterium | reverse complement strand
CACCGCCCCAGGTATCAGATCGTGCGAGGGGAAAGAAGATGCCCATCGCGAGCGAAGCGCCCATGTGAGGGCAGCGGTCATCGAGGGCGTAGTACCGTCCCCCGACGTGGAACACGGCGATCTGGCGCTCGCCGACCGTGAAACGCCGGCCCTTGCCCTCCGGGATCTCGCCCACTTTCGCGATCGTCACGAAGTCCGACATGCATGCTCCGCTCACTTACCGCAGCGGCTCGAAGAGCCTGCCGCCATGCTGCTGAATCCCGCACGGCCAATGATCGCACGTCAGACCCGGGGGCTGCAACCCCCGGGCTTGGGCTCGCGGATGATCGTTCACCGGCTGCGGGGAAGTTGGTCGCCCGGCCTCGATCCTGCGTGCCGGTCCGGTCCGTCCGCCACTGGCCGTGTCAACGGGGGGCTTGCGTCGCCGCCCGCGGCGCGGACAATCAACGGTTTACGGCGCCCGGGCGAGAATCATCTGGAATTTGCGAGGAATCCGGCACCATGAAGAGCAACCCCGTCAAGCAGAAGCTCCGCGAGGGCAAGCCGACGTTCGGCACCTGGCTTTCGCTGGGCAACCTGCACGCCGCGCGCGTGCTGGCCCGAAGCGGCTTCGAGTGGCTCACCGTCGACGTCGAGCACTCGCCCTGCGATTGGTCGCAGGCGGCCACGCTGTTTGCGGCCATCGCCGACGGCGGCTGCGTGCCCCTGGCCCGGGTACCCGAGGGCGACCACTACTGCATCAAGCGGATTCTCGACGCCGGGGCGTGGGGGATCGTGGTGCCGATGGTCGACACGGTCGAGCAGGCGAAGACGGCCATCGCCGCGGCCAAGTACCCGCCGGAGGGCAACCGCAGCGTCGGCGGCGGCATGCACTCGTTGAACTTCGCCGCCTCGTCCGCCGAGTACTACGAGCGGGCGAACGACGAGATCCTCGTCATCCTCCAGACGGAAAGCCCCACCGGCGTCCAAAACGCCGAAGCCATCTACGCCTTGAGCGGCTGCGACGCCATCTTCATCGGCCCCGTCGATCTGCGCTGGTGCATGCGCTCGCCCGACGGCAAGATGCCCGAGCCCGAGGAGCACGAGGCCATGATCCAGCGCGTCATCGAAATCGGCAAGAAAGTGGGCACCCCCACGGGCATGCACTGCATGGACCCGGAAACCGCCCTCCAACGGGCCGAGCAAGGCATGCAGTTCATCGCCGTGGCCAGCGAGCTGCGCATGCTCAACGCGAAGGTCCAGGAGTACGTCCAGGTCCTCTGGCCGGAGCAGGCCGGCAAGGACCTGGCCCGCTATTGAGCCGCGGCGCGCAAGACGTTCTCCGGGAAGACACCGCAACGCGCGAAACTCCATGCGTCCTTATCCGACCTGTCGCGTCGTCCTCCTGCTCGGTCTCGCCGCGTTGGCCGGCGCATGCCGTCGTCCGCCGGCCGAGCAGTCGCCGCAGCCGGTCACGTTCTCCGGCCCGACCATGGGCACCCGGTTCACGGTCAAAGTGGTCGACCTGCCGAAGCACGTCGAAGTCGAAGCTCTAAAGCGAGAAATCCTCGACAAGCTCCGCGGGCTGGAAGCCCTGATGTCGACGTACGATCCCGACTCGGAGCTTTCCCGCCTCAACCGCTTCGAGGGGCCGGACTGGTTCGACGTCTCCCCCCAGACCGCCGCCGTCGTCGACGAAGCCCTGCGCATCGGCGAGCTGACCGACGGCGCGTTCGACGTCACGGTCGCCCCGCTGGTGAGCCTCTGGAATTTCGGGCCCGCCAGGCCGACTATCGACCGCGTCCCCTCCAATGCCCAGATCGAAGAGGCCAAGGCGAGAGTCGGCTTCCGGCGGATCGAGGTCCGCCGGTCGCCCCCGGGCGTGCGCAAGGAGCGGAAGGACGTGTCGATCGACCTTTCCGGCATCGCCAAAGGCTTTGCCGCCGACCGGCTCGCCGAGCACCTCGAGCACCGCGGGATCCGAAACTACATGGTCGACGTCGGCGGCGAGGTCAAGGCACGCGGCCGCAACCCGCGGGGCAAGCCGTGGCAGATCGCCGTCGAGTCGCCCCTGATGAGCACCCGGCAGATCCAACGCGTGGTCCCGCTCGACGGGCTGGCCGTGGCCACCTCGGGCGACTACCGCAATTACTTCGAGCAAGACGGCATCCGCTACTGCCACATCCTTGACCCCAGGTCCGGCCGTCCGATCACGCACAAGCTGGCCTCCGTCTCCGTGCTCGACCCGTCGTGCATGCGGGCCGACGCCCTGGCCACCGCCCTGATGGTCCTGGGGCCGGAGGCCGGATATAATTTCGCACGCGAGCACGAGCTGGCCGTGTTGTTCCTCGTCAACAGCGAGACCGGTTTCGCCGAAAAGATGACGCCCCGGTTCGAGCAAGTCCTGAAACAGTAGCCCAGAGGTTGTGCACGTGGAGGTATTCCTGGCCAGCGCAGTGGTCTTCGTACTCGCCATGCTGGGCATGTCGGTCGGGACGATCTTCGGCGACCGTCCGCTCAAGGGATCGTGCGGGGACACGTGCGGCCATTGCGGCCACACGCCGCAACACGGCTGCGACGACGGAAAGGGCACGCACCACGCGTGTCAACACGAGCAGCAGGTCATTACCTTGGGAGACAATACAAGATGACCCCGAGCAGCCCTGCCGATCGAACGCCCGGCGACTCGGGCCCGACCACGCACGCCGATTCCCAGCCGCCGCGCCCGCGTGTTGGGTTCCTCGCCATCGGGCGCAAACGACCGGGCTTCGACCCGGAGTGGGGCGCAGAGATCGAGGGCATGGCCTGGGCCGCCGTGACCGAGCTCGATCTCGACCCCTTCCGCCCCCCAACGCGCGCGGTCGACGACGCCTCGCTCCGCCAGGCACTTCACGAGCTGCGCCATACCGGCTGCGACGCGCTCGTCGTGCTCCAGCCGACCATGGGCGACGGGCGCCTGGTCCCGATTCTGGCCCAGGTGTGGAGCGATCCTCTCGTCTTCTGGGCCACGCCCGAGCGTCAGGACAGCGTCAAGGTTAGTTCCTGCTCGCTGGTCGGAACGCACGTGTTCGCCTCGACGTTCCGCCAGCTTGGCCGTCCCTTTGAAGTCGTCAACGGACACCCCCAGGACGCGAAGACGCGCCAGTCGCTGATGACCGCCGTGCGCCTGGCCGGCGCGGGCGCGAAGTTGCGCCACGCCAAGGTCGGGCTGGTCGGCAACCACGCGCCGGGCTTCGTCAACATGGCGGTCGATCCGGCCTCGCTCAGCCGGGCGCTGGGCGTCGCGATGCACCACGTCTCGCTGTTGGAGTTTTTCGACCTGTTCGACGGCCAGGACGATCAGGCTGTCCGGCAGGAGGTCGCCCGCGTTGAGGCGATGGGACTGCCCATGGAAGACGGCCTCCGCCGCGACGACCTGGCCGCCGACGGGCGCTACTACCTGGCCATGCGGGCGCTACTGGCCGGCGAGAACCTCGACGCGCTGGCTGTGCGTTGCTGGCCCGAGTTGCCCAACCGCTTCGCCGCCTGGCCGTACCTGGCCATGGCGCGCCTGGCCGGCGAGCAGGAGGTGGTTGTTCTGGAGGGCGACGTGGACGGGGCGATTTCCTGCCTGATCGGGAAGCTGCTCGGGCTGGGCGTCGGGTACGTGAGCGACTGGCTGGAGCACGACGACCACGCGATCACCCTATGGCACCCCGGCCATGCCCCGCTCGCCATGTGCACGCCCGGCACGGCCCGGCTCGGCCGCCACTTCAACAACGACCTTCCCCTGGTCGTCAACGCCACACTGGCCGCCGATCGGCCGATCACGCTGTTCCGCCTGTGGCGTTGCGACGGCGCGTACCAGATGACCGCCTGCAACGCCCGAACCGAGCCCCCGCGCCGCGAGCTATTAGGCGCCCACGGCCTCGCCGTAATCGACGACCGCAACGTGCCCGACTGGTTCGAGTCCCTCTGCCACGCGGGGATGCCCCATCACGTCATCGTCTTCTCCGGCCACCACGCCGACGTGCTCAAGCGCCTAGCCCGCCAGACGCGGCTCCGGTGGTTCGAAGGGACGTAGTACTGCAAGTGTAAGCAGAAAGCCTTTACGGCTACCGGTCTCACAGTTCGCTCCCACAGTTCTCCCCCTTCTCCCACAGTTCTCTCGCGAGACTCTCTCCCACGACCTGCTCCCCTTGTCACCTCGTTGCGACAGCCCCTATAATGGGAGTGAAGCTGGTGGGGGATTCATCATCTCGGTCCGGCTCGAACAGTCCTCCAAAGCCTCGTCTTCATTCGGTTATTCTCTGCGGCGGAGTTGGGGGCGTTTCAGGGGAAGCCTGCTCGCGAGAATCGTGTGGTTGACGGAGACTCGCGCGGCGAAGTGCCTTGCAGAGGGCCACGGCTTGCTTGCGCTATCTCCGGACAGACCAGGATCAGTCCGATAAGAGGTCTCTTGCTGCCCTGGGCAGAAGTGATACACTCCACGAGAGACGCACGCGGCGCATTTCCGGAACGCCCCTCTGCAAGAAGCACCGGTCGCCGGAACCCGTGGTTTCTCGATCGAGAAAAGGCTGTGTCGATCTTCTCCAGCGTGACCTATGGAGGGCCAGGCGAATGAAACCGCTTCTGAACTCTTGGGGCCGGAAACTGAGCGTCCAACGGCTCGTGCGGCTTGTCGTGCCGGGCCGAGCGACTCTTCCCAGCCTCGCGGCGGTGGCCTTGATCGCGGTCGCCGTTGGTTCCGGTTGTTCACGACAGGAGCCTACCGCCGAGCAGGCGGCAGGCCAAACGCCGGAGGAAACGGACACGGCGGAAGTGCCGCGGTCGACCGGCGGCGCAGAATCGAACAATGCCCCAGCCATCGGAGGGGGGGAAGGCTGGGACGGCGAGTCGGCGCAGTCTGAGACGCCCTCGAACCCGCCCGCGCCGGAGGACGCGGAGGAGTCGTCGCCGTTTCCGGATGAGCCGGCCGAGTTGAGCGAGCCGCACACGTCGGAGAACGGAGCGGTCGCCTCGGCGGACGAGACGGTCGTCGACGAGGCCGTCCCGGAAGAGCCCGAAGCGACTCGCCCTCCGTCTGAGCCGTCACGCGGCGAGGGCGCGTCCGCCCAGTCCGGGTCGACCTCCGCCGTGAGCGATGCGCAGCAGTTTCGCCAAAAACACCTGCGCAGCCGACCCCGCACGGCCGATACGCTCTACAAGTGGGCCGAATGGTGTTACCGGAAGGGACTCTACCTCGAATCGGAGGAATGCCTCCGGGCGGCATTACTGGTGGAGCCGGAGATGAAGACCGCCCGACGAGCGTACGACGACCTGGGAAAGAAGAGTAAGCAGTTGGAGCGGACGGTGGTGGCAGCGTACCCGTACGCCAGAGAAGCAAAAGCCGGTCGAGCGCCCTCCGGGCGCCAGTTGTTCGTGCTGCCGCTGGACGTGAATTTGGATCTGATGGGGGACAAATACGTATCGCTTGACTCGCAGACGCTCCAAGCGAAGGCCGGCACGGCGAGCGCCGAGCTGGTGGCGATG
The DNA here is from genome assembly GCA_964505295.1 of uncultured Planctomycetaceae bacterium. GTDB lineage: Bacteria > Planctomycetota > Planctomycetia > Pirellulales > Thermoguttaceae > DATKZH01. The sequence continues at coordinate 24,004 of CAZDHR010000035.1, read as the reverse complement.
GCAGTCGCCGGCGCCTATTGGGAGAAGGCGGTCATTCGCCGGGAGCGCGACGGTTCGGTCGTCAGCCTTTGCCGCGACGCCGTGTCCTTCGGTCCTCAAGGGGTGAAAAAGAAGCGAGACGCGAAACCGGCCACCAAGCCGTACCACGGCCCTTGCACGGCGGTTTTTTCCGTGCCTCGGGGACAACGGCTCACAGAGTTGAGGTATCAGGGGGAACCGCCGATGCCGCTGTCGACAAAGGAGGTAGGCGCCTTGAGCGAATTGGTCTTCGACCCGTCCGCCGATCTCCACAACCGTTTGGCGGCCGTCACGGCGTTATCCGCGGCCCCGCCTCCCTACGCGCTGCGGCTGCTGGATCGGATCGTGGCCGGTGAGCAAGCCGAGTTGGCGGCTGCGGCCCGGGCGGTCGCGCGACCGCTGCACCGTCGATTGAACGTAGTCCAGGGCGCGTACGGCCCAGTCCGCGAGAACAAAAACCGGTACCTTCTGGCGGCCGTGCTCTCGGACGGCCGGCACGAGCGGAGGGACACGCAACCGACGTCGCCGACTTCGCGGCCGTCCCGCTATGGCGAGATGATGATGATGCCAAGCCCGATGATGTCCGGTTATGGGATCGCAGAGTCGGCATCCGGCGCTACGGAGCTGCGGGTGACTTGGGATTTCGATCAAGCGGGGCGCTATTTCAGTCGGTTGATGGTGTTCGATCCCGGAGCAGATCTTCGCTGCGTGGATTACCACGAGGTCCTCCTCGACGTCCCCAAACCGGGGATCTACCTGTGCGAGCTAGAGCTTGGCAAGAGGCGATGTTCGGCTATCGGCGAAGACTCCATGGAATACGGTGGAGAAATGGGGATGGGCTATGATGACGAAGACGACGACTACGTTGGGCCCGGGATGTCCGCCGGGCCGCACGCCGTTCGGGGGGGCAGCGTCAAGCTGGTGGAATTGTGGTCCGGCGATCAGCTTATGGAGCGAAAGGTTCTTGCGGACGACGATTTGGAAATGGCCGTGGTCGAGGCGAAAACGCCGATTCTTACGCCGCCGGAGCCGGAATCGGCCGACAAACCCGTCAGGAAGGCTCCTGCCGGAGAGCCGGGAGAGAGATATGAGGAAATGATGCCTGGTATGATGGCTATGCCCGGTGGCGATATGTACGGGTACGATGGGGCGGAGGAGATGAGTTACGGCCCTCTCTCTTCAGAGGAGTTCGGCAGCGAGATGGGAATGGCAGGACACTACGGGGGGATGGGGTTCGGGGCCGCCGCGGGTTTCCCGGCCGATCTCTACCGGGACCAACGACCCACGGGGCCCGGCTCGACGGCTCTGGCCCTGATGTTCGACGAAGCACCGCCAGAAGAGGCCCGGCTCACGCCCCTGTTGGAGGCGCCAGACTCGCGGCTGCCTTCGCTCCAGCGCGTGGCCCGCTGGGCCCTGCGTCGATCTGCCCAAACCGCTGACGATGAGAAGATGCGAACGCTGGTGGCGGCGATCACACGCCTCGAGGAATCCGGCTCTCCCGTCGTCACCGAGCGCGCTGTCGACGAAATCGAGGAACTGTTGGGCAACGGGGCCGCCGAGCTGTGCGAGCGAATCGCGATGAATACGAAAGAGCCGTTGAGCGTTTTCATGGTCCGAAGGCTCGGCTGCCTGGCGCTCGAATCACCGGAAGCCTGTGCGTCGCTCATTCGCCTGCGTAACAGCCGCGAAGCCAGTCCGATGCGGCAGAGCGCCGAAGCGGTGCTGGCCGAGCTCGCGGCCGCGGGAGTGATCGCGCAGGCCCACGGTTTCTGGCAGTATCACGGCGTGGTCCACGACCGATAATCGGCTGGAGCCGCCCGGCTCGCCGCTGGCCGGCAACCGCTCTATCTTCCGCTACCCCGGCCCAGATGGGCCGGTAGAAAAGCGGCGCCCTACTTTCCGCGCTTCCCAGACGGCTTCTTCCACTCCGGCCAGATGCCGGCGTCGCGGGCGGCTTTGATGCGCTGGCCTTCGTAGCGGGACCACTCCCAGGCGGGCCACACCGGGCCCTCGTCGCGGACCTCGTGGTAGAGATTGCGGAGCTGGGCCGACATGGCCGCGAGTCGCTCGGGCTCTTTCTCGGCCAGGTCGGTCGTCTCGCCGACGTCTTGGCGCAGGTTATACAGCTCGAACGTGGCCAGCTCGGCCCGCTTGATGCTCTGCTGGAGTTCGTCGGTGATATCCACGCCGGGCCTCATGTCCGGCTCGGTCAACGTGGCCAGGATCTTCCAGTCGCCGACTCGCATGGCCACCTTCGGCTTCGAGCTGGCGAAGTTGAACTGCCAGTAGAGCGGTGTGTTGCGCCGGATCGCCTTGCCCTCGAAGATGGGCAGGAAGCTCGTCCCGTCAATGGGCCGGTCGTCGGGGGCCGCCGTGCCCGCGATCTGGCAGAGCGTGGGCAACAGGTCGACGCCGCAAACCGGCTCGTCGCAGACCGTGCCGGGCTTGGTGTGTCCGGGCCAGCGGACGATGCCCGGCACGCGGATACCCCCTTCGTACATCGAGCCCTTCTTGTCGCGCAACGGGCCGGGCGAGCCGTGCGGGTGCCAGTGGGTGATCGCCGGGCCGTTGTCGCTGGTGAACATCACCAGCGTCTCGTCGCGGAGGCCCAGCTTGTCGACCGCCCCCATCAGCCGGCCGAAGGCGTCGTCCTCCTGGGTGACGTTGCCGTGATGGACCGAGAGGCTCGGGTCGTCCGAGGGGTACATGTCGGCATACCGTTTGTCGGTGGCGATCGGCTCGTGCGGCTCGTGGAAGCAGACGTAGAGGAAGAACGGCTTCTCGGGGTCGCGGACCTCTCCGAGCCAGCGAACCGCTTCGTCCACGACCAGGTGCGCCGAGAAGCCCTCCAGACGCCCGACCGGCTCGCCGTTGCGCACGAAGTTGTCCGGGTTGTGGTGGCAGGGAAGGGCGTTGTTCTGCGTGGAGAACCAGTGGTCGAAACCGTGGTCCGAAGGCTGCGGCTGGCCGGGCAGGTTGAACCGGCCGTTCATGTGCCACTTGCCGGCCTGGCACGTGGTGTATCCGCTGCGGCGCAACAGCGTTGCCACGGTAACTTCCGAGCTGCGGACGTGCATCGGCGAGAACATGGGGATCCAGTTCTGAACGCCCACGCGGTAGGGCGTGCGCCCAGTCATCAGGCCCGTGCGCGCGGGGGAGCAGTTGGCGGCCGCGGCGTAGCAGTTGGTCAGCCGGATGCCCTCGTCGGCGAGCCGGTCGAGGTTGGGCGTCTTGATCCGCGGGTGTCCGTAGCAGGCCAAGTCGCCGTAGCCGAGGTCGTCGGCCAGGACGATGAGGAAGTTGGGGCGGCCCGGGGCTTGCTTCGCGCCCGGCTCCGCCGCCGAAATCGGGCTTGCCGCCAGCGCCGCCAACACGGCCATCAGAACCATGGATCTGTGCGCACGGATTGCTGTTTGGATCATCGTGAGTCTCCTCGATCGCCGGTGTGTTGTTGAGTGGTGCACTGTGATGGATCGCCGCTCGAGCACGTCCAAGCCCACGGGTTGCAACCCGTGGGCTTAGAGAGGCCGTGGAAGTCTCAGTTGGTTTTGGCAGCCTGAGGGCCGTACTCCAGCCAGACGTGTCGTTCGCCTGCGCGATTCTAATGCGACCGAAAGGCGGCGGCAACAATCGGCGTGGACGTTCCAGGCGCGGCTCGTCTTTCCTCCGGGGAAGGGCTTGCCGGAGCGGCTTCGGGAGGGCCGGCGGCACGGCCGGCCTGGAAGTGCCGCCCGGTTCGAGAATTCCTGCTCGGGGGGGTTGACGGGGCGCGAGGATCGATTATTATCGCTAATTATCGATAATAACCGATTATGGGATAGCCGATGGCATCCTTCCCCCAGTCAACCCAGTCAACCTCCGAATCGGGCGGGGGGTCCTCCCTGGCCCGGCACCGCGTGCGTGACGGGATCCAGCGGCTGATCCTTTCCGGCGAGTATCAGCCCGGGCAGCGGCTCGTGCAGCAGGAACTGGCCGGCCGGTTCGGCGTTGCCCAGAGCGTGGTCCGCGAGTCGCTCTTGGAGCTCCAGTTCTGCGGGCTGGTTCGGGCGGTGGACAACCTGGGGATGTTTGTCAGCGGCCTCGACGCCCGGGCCCTGCTGGCCGCGTACGAAATCCGCGAGGTGTTCGAGGGGCTGGGGGCTCGGCTCTGCTGCGAGCGGGCCAGCCGGGCGGATCTCCGGGAGCTGGTCGCGATGGCCGAGCAGGACTACCGGCTGGGCCGGGAGGGCGAGGTGGAGGCCATGAGTGCCCTGGACCGCCGGTTCCACTACCGCATGATCCTGGCTTCGGGCAACGAGCTTCTGGCCAAGCTGACCGAGAGCTATCAGGTGTTGGGGATGTTCGTTCGGGCGGATCGCGACATCCGGCAGGTTCGCGACGAGCATCTGGAGATCGTCAAGGCCGTGGAAGCCAACCGGCCGGCCCAAGCCGAGCGGCTCGCGCGGCGGCACGTCCAGGCCGCCCGACGGGCCATCGAGCGCCAGGTCGCGGAGAACCGGTTCGTGCCCCATTGGGTCGGCGAGGCGGAAACGACGCACTCGGCGGAACCGGCAACGACGGGCTCGGCAACGTCCGTCGCCGTCAAGAAGGCGAGCAAGAAGAAAAAGGACAAGGCAACATGAAGCTGTTCATCGACACGGCGTTGATCGATCAGATCCGCGAGGCCAACGCCTGGGGGATCGTCGACGGGGTGACGACCAATCCGACGCACGTCTCCAAGACCGGGCGCCCGGCGCGCGACGTGTATGAGGAGATCTGCCGCACGGTCGATGGGCCGGTGAGCCTGGAGGTTCTGGGCCTGGAGGCCGACCAGATGGTCTCCGAGGCGCGCGAACTGGCCAAGATCGCCGACAACGCGGTGATCAAAGTCCCGATCACTCGCGAGGGGCTGAAGGCCGTGAAGCGTCTGACGGCCGAGGGCATCAAGACGAACGTGACGGTCGGCTTCTCGCCGCTTCAGGCGCTGCTGGCGGCCAAGTGCGGCGCGACGTACTTCAGCCCGTTCGTGGGACGTCTGGACGCGGTCGGCCACCCGGGAATGGACGTGGTCCGCCAGATCAAAACCATCTACCGGAACTACGACTACTCCACGCAGATCATCGTCTCCGCCGTCCGTCACCCGATCCACGTGCTGGAAGCGGCCCTGGTGGGGGCGGACGTGTGCACGATGTTCTTCGACGTGATGAAGCAGCTTTGCGAGCACCCACTCACCGACATCGCGATCGACCTGTTCCTGAAGGATTGGGAGAAGGTTCCTCAGGAGAACGCGGGGAAAGGCCCCGGCTAACGGGCCAACCGCCCGGTCATCGGTACGCGAGCGCGGCGTGATGCGAAAGCGGCTCGGAATCCTCCTTCGGGCGAGGCACGCGCAACATGAAACCGAAACGTCCCTATCGAGCACGCCCTGCGGAGAAGGGTGACCGCAAGGAGCCTCGCGCCGCGCGGTCGGCGGCCGTCGAGCCGTCGGCCCGGTTGGCGTCGCTGGACGCCTATCGCGGGTTCATCATGGTGGTGCTCGCCTCGGCCGGTTTCGGCATCGCCAAGCTCGCCCGCGCGGCGCTCGAACAGGGGACCGAGAGCGTCACGCTTTGGAGGACGCTGGAGTACCACTTCTCGCATCCCGAATGGATCAGCCAGACCGTCGTGCCCGAGTCGATCCGCCAGGTCGACCTGAACACGTTCGGCTGCTCCGCGTGGGACCTGATCCAACCGTCGTTCATGTTCATGGTCGGCGTGGCGATGGCCTACTCCTATGCCAAGCGGAAAGACCGCGGCGATTCGCGATTCAGGACGTGGACGCACGTGGTGACCCGCGCGCTGGTTCTCGTTCTTCTGGGCGTGTTCCTCTCCTCGCAATGGAGCGACCAGACGAACTGGGTGTTTGCCAACGTGTTGTGCCAGATCGGGCTGGGATACCTCTTCGTGTACCTGCTTCTGGACAGGAGACTCGCGGTCCAACTGGCCGTCGCGGTACTGATCCTGGTGGGATGGTGGCTCGCCTTCTTTCTTTATCCGCAGCCGGGCCCCGATTTCGACTACGCCTCGGTGGGGATCGGCGCGCCGGCGGACGAAACGCAGGGCGGCTCCGCCGGCAGCGATCCGGCCCCGCCCCCAGCACCGATTGCGGACCAGTGGCGGATGCCCGACCGGTTCGCCCCCTGGACGAAGAACGTCAATCTGGCGGCCGATTTCGACCGGTGGCTGTTGAACCAGTTCCCTCGCTCCGAGCCGTTCGAGTTCAATCGCGGCGGCTACACGACGCTCAATTTCGTGCCGTCCATCTTCACGATGCTCTTGGGCGTGATGGCCGGACAGTTGCTCCGCGGCCCGCGACGCTCGATCGTAAAGTTCTTGCTCTTGGTGCTGGGCGGCGTGGTGTGTATGGCCCTGGGGGCGACCGCCGGGGCGACGGTCTGCCCGGTCATTAAGCGGATCTGGACGCCCTCCTGGGCCCTGTTCAGCGGGGCCTACGTCCTCGGGATGCTGGCCGCGTTCTACCTGGTGATCGACGTGATGCGACTGAAGTTCTGGACCTGGCCTTTGCTTGTCGTGGGGATGAACTCGATCGCCGTCTACGTGATGGCCCAATCGATGAAGGGCTGGGTCACCAAGATGCTGACGATCCACTTCGGGCCGGACCTGATGCCGGCCGCGGTGAAGGACTGGCTCGCCACGACCACCGGCGTGAATCTCGCACACGACGGTCCGTACGCGCCGGTCGTCCAGTCGGTGATGATCCTGTTGGTGTTCTGGCTGATCTGCGTCTGGATGTATCGGCAGAAGATCTTCGTTCGCGTGTGACGGGGGGCGATCGCTCGCCGCGAGACTTCTTCGAAAGGTTGCGTTTTGATGCGTGCACTGATCGTGGAGACTGATCCCTGCACTGGCAGGGGGACGTCAAACGCGCCCCAAGCCCAGGGGTTGCAACCCCTGGGCTTCGTAGGAAGGCGATTCTCGACTTCGTAGGAAGGCGATTCTCGACTTCGTAGGAATTCGATTCTCGACACAGTACTCCCTGACACCAGACGACGAACTCTGGGAGAGAAGGCATGAGCATTGAAGTGCCGGAATACTTGAGCGTCGGGGCGGACCAGCTCGGCCAGGGCGTGCCGGTCAAGGTCCGCATCGTGGGCGACATGGACGACGTGGCCCGCGATATCGCCCGGGTGAGGCTGGAGACCGTCGAAGGGGCCCGCCGGGAGGGCCGCAGCGCGACGATGATTGTGCCCGTCGGCCCGGTCGATCAGTACCCCGTGTTGGCCGAGATGATCAACCAGCAGCGAAGCGACTGGCGCGACGTGATGATCATCAATATGGACGAGTACCTCACCGACGACGACCAATGGGTCGATCTGGATCACCCGCTCGGCTTCCGCGGGTTCATGGACCGGAAGTTCTACGACCTGGTCGATCCGGAGTTGGCCCCCGTGGCAGAGCACCGCGTGTTTCCGCATCCGGACGACCCGGGCGCGATCGGGCGCCTGATCGACGAGCGGGGCGGCGTGGACGTCTGCTTCGGCGGGATCGGGATCAACGGCCACATGGCGTTCAACGAGCCGCCCGAGCCGGGCGAGTCGATGCCGGCCGAGGAGTTCGGCGCCCTGCCCACGCGCGTGCTGAGTCTGAGCCGGGAGACCGGCACGATCAACTCGGTGACCGTCGGGGGCGAGCTCTCCCTGGTTCCCCGCCGGGCGATCACCGTGGGAATGAAGGAGATTCTGGAGTCGCGCAAGTGCCGGTTCTACTGCAATCGGCCTTGGCAGCGCGCGGTCGTGCGCCGGGTGCTGCACGGCCCCCTGACCGCCGCCTGCCCCGCCTCCCTGCTGCGCACCCATCCCGACGCCCAGATCACCGTCGCCGACTTCGTGGCCGAGCCGCCGGATATCCGGCTCCGATAGGGGAATTATTGTTGGGGGCGAAATATGTGTAATGAGGAAAGAGGGGAAAGGGGAAAAAGGGGAAGATCGGATTTCGATGATCTCGTGTATCGGGTCATCGGGTGCATGATCGAGGTTCACAAGGAGTTGGGGCCGGGGTTTATCGAGAAGGTATATCGGCGGTCGGTGGAGATCGAGCTGGGACATCAGGGCATCGGGTTTGAATCGGAGAAAGAAATCACGTTGGAGTATCGGGGCAAGAAGGTCGGGATTCATCGGTTGGATCGGTTCGTGGAGGATCAGCTCGTCGTGGAACTGAAGACGGTGGAGACGCTGCACAAGAAGCACTACGCCCAAGTTCGATCGTACCTGAAAGCCGTCGGCAAGCCGGTTGGCCTTCTCGTCAATTTCGCCGACTTCCAACTCGACGCCCGAAGAGTAGAACTACGTCCATGAACCTCCATCATCAACATTCTCTCGCTTTTCTTTCCCCTTTCCCGTTTTCCCTTATTACACCTATCCCTTTTCTGCCATGCGATTAGATTTCTCCAACGAGCGTGTCCTGGCCGTCGTGGCCCATCCGGACGACGCGGAGTATCTGTGCGCCGGGACGTTGGCCCGCGCCGAAGCCGACGGGGCGGCGATCGGGGTGTGCGTCTTGTGCCAGGGCGACAAGGGGCAGCCGACCACGCCGATTCCGAATCTGGCCGACGTGCGACGCGGGGAGATGGCCGCCGCGGCGGAACTGCTCGGGGCCGAGTTGTTGTTGGGCGAGTTCGGCGACGGCGAGTTGGTCGACGACCCCGAGTCGCGAAGGACGCTGGTCGAGCTTTTCCGCCGGTTCCAGCCCACGCTGGTCCTGGCCCATGCGCCCGAGGACTACCATGCCGACCACCGGGCGGCCTCGGCGCTTGCGGAGGCGGCCTCCTGGTTCGCGACGTCGACCGGGCACCAGACGCGCTCGGCGCCGATGAAGACCCAGCCGGCCTTGTGGTGGATGGATACGGCGAACATGTCCGGCTTCTCGCCGGAGTTTTATATCGAGGTGAGCGACTACGTGGATTTGAAGCGGCGGATGTTGGCCTGTCACCGAAGCCAGCTCACACGCGGCGTCGACGGCGACTTTTCCCCGCTCGAAGAGCTGATGATGCGACAGTGCACGACCCGCGGCGACCAAGCCGGCGTGGAAGCGGCCGAGGCGTTTCGGGCGCACCAGGCCTGGAAGCGCGTCCGGGCGTGGTGATTTCGTTTTCGTACGAAGGGAGTAGGAATGAGTCTGCGAGCACTGATTATCCACAGCGACGACAACGTTGCCAACCTGATCGGACCCGGCACCAAGGGCGATTCGGTGGAATGCACCACCGAGGGCAAGGAGGAGACCAGGGTCGTGACCCTGCTGGACGATATCCCCCCGAACCACAAGTTCGCCCCGGTCGACATCAAGTCGGGTGAGCCGATCATCAAGTACGGCCTCAACATCGGACGGGCTTCCTGCGACATCCGAACCGGGCAGTACGTCCACGTCCACAACATCGAATCGAACCGCGGGCGCGGGGATTTGGGCTGATTCCGGCAGAGCGCCGCTCGCCATAGAGCCGCGACCGCCGGTCGCGCCCAACCCACAACTACGTCCATCGCATTCCCGAACCGCGGCCATCGGTCGGCGCTTCACGGCGAGGCCACCGGTCGCGGCTTTGTGACAGGAGCTTCAACGTGAGAGACTACTTCTACGGCTATCCCCGGCCCGACGGACAGGTCGGCATCCGCAACCACGTGCTCATGCTCAGCGGCACGCTCTACGCGAATCCCACGTGCGAGCGAGTCGCGTATATGGTCCAGAACACGATCCCCATCGTCCACCCGCTCGGGCGGTGCCAGATCGCGCCGGATTTGGCCCAAACGTTCCGCACGCTGGTCGGCCACGGGCGGAACCCGAACGCCGGGGCGGTGGTCGTGGTCGACCACTTCAAGGAGCACGGCTGCACGGCCGACGAGATCGCCCACGAGGTCGCCGCAAGCGGCAAGCCGGTCGAGGTGGTGAACATCCGCCGCGAGGGCGGCGCGCTCAAGGCGTTGGAAAGGGCCGCCCGCCTCGCCGTCGAGATGAACCGTACGATCACCGGCCAGCAGCGGGAGCGGGTCCCGCTCGACAAGCTGATTTTCGGCTTCAACTGCGGCACGAGCGACGTGACCAGCGGGCTGGCCCACAACCGGTGCGTCGGGTGGGTCTGCGACCGGGTCATCGAGGCCGGCGGCCGGGCACTCGGCGCCGAGGTCACCGAGATGATGGGCGGCGAGGAATTGATCAAGGCGAGGGCCAAGACTCCCCAGATCGCCGAGAAGCTCCTCGGCATGATCGCCCGGATGGAGGAGCGCATCCTCGCCTGCGGCGTGGAACTGCGCGGGAGCCAGCCCACGGGCGACAACATCGCGGGCGGGTTGTCGACCATCGAGGAGAAGTCGCTCGGCGCGATGCAGAAATGGGGAACCAAGCCGATCGTCGGCGTGGTCGAGTATGCCGACAGAATCGGCGACGAGCCCGGCCTATGGCTGATGGACACGCCCGGCCACGGCGGCGAGAGCATCACCGGGATCGCCGCGGCCGGCTCCCAGGTGATGAGCTTCTCCACCGGCGGCGGCCATACGATCAACCACCCGCTGATGATCACCATGCGGCTCACCGGCAACCGGGAGTCGTGGGAGAAGATGCAGGACACGATGGAGGTCGACGTCTCCGACATGTTCGAGGGCACCACGCTCGACGAGGCCGGCCAACGCCTCTTCGACGAGGTCCTCGAGCTCTGCGACGGCAAGATGACCAAGGCCGAGGCGCTCCGGGAGTTCAACGCCTTTGCGATCAACCGCTGCGGGCCGAGCGTGTGAATCCCTCGGTCTCCCGACGGTCGTATGGGCGCGCCAAACGCGACGAATTCTTGGATCGAGAACCGTCGATAATGACTCTATTGAGGTATGAATCGCAGCTCGAAGAGATCGCCGCTGCGGAGCAAGGCGACGGCTGGCTGAGCGCGTGCGAGCGCGACGGCCGCTTCCTGATCCCGACGGAGCAGTTCGTCGAGGCGCTGGGCGAGTTCCTGCGGCGTCTCGGCGCGGGCCCGGTGCTGGAAGTGTGTGCCGGCCGCGGCGAGTTGGCCGCCGCGATCCGCGCGACGGGCGTGCCCGTCGTCGCCACCGACGCCGACCCGCCCCCGGGCTCGCCGGTCGTGCGGGCCTCGGCGGAAGAAGCGCTTAGGCGCTATCGGCCGGTCGTAGTGCTTGGGTGCTTTGTGCCGATCGACGCGGGCGTGGACCCGCTGGTGATGGGCTTCCCCTCGGTACGGCACTACGTGGTGCTCGGGGCCCGCGTGGGCGGGCTCCTCGGATCTGCGGACCTCTGGCGGAGCCCGAGCTGGGCCGCCGAGCCGCTCGAGCAGCTCACCCGATGGATGCTTACCAGGCACGACGCGTGGATTGACCAAGGGACGATCTTGCGGCGCGGAGAAGCCTGGCATCTCCGCCACCGCAGCCTACTTCCCGGCCGCAAGGAAACCTCGGTCGGGACGGCAAGCCGCTTTGAGGACCAGTCACCAAGATGAGCTCACCCGGAGAAGAGCCTCGATCTCGATGGCAGCGGGCCTTGCACCGCGGGATGGCCGGCGCGCTGCCCGGCGTGCTCCTGGCCGCGGCGTTGGCGTGGGTGGGGGCAATCCTGGCGGATTGGGTCGGCAAGACGGCCATCTCCTGGGTCGTCGCCGCGACAAGCGCGTTGGCCGGCGGCCAGTGCGTGCTGCGGTTCGACAAGAGCCCCATCAGCGCGATCCTGATGACCATCCTGCTGGGATTGACGGTCCGCAACGTGGCGGGCCTGCCCAAGGTCTACGAAGAAGGGCTGCGGCTCTCGGTGAAGCTGATCCTGCGGTTTGGGATCGCGCTGTTGGGCCTGCGATTGAGCCTCGCGGCGGTGGGCGAGATCGGCCTGAGCGCCTTGCCGGTCGTGGTCGGCACGATCGCCTCGGCCCTGCTCCTGGTCACCTGGCTCAGCCGGGCCCTGGGACTGCCGGTACGGTTGGGCAGTCTGATCGCGGTGGGGACGAGCATCTGCGGCGCTTCGGCGATCGTGGCCACGGGGCCGGCCATCGACGCCGAAGAGGACGAAGTGAGCTACGCCGTCGCCTGCATCACGCTTTTCGGGATGATCGCCCTGTTCACCTACCCGTTCCTCGCCCGCTGGCTGTTCCACGGCGCGGCCAACCCCGTGGGGCTCTTCCTGGGCACGGCGATTCACGAGACGGCCCAGGTTGCCGGGGCGGGACTGATGTACGAGCAGCAGTATGGCGGTCCCGAAGCCCTTGCGCTGAAGGCCGCGATGACCACGAAACTCGTTCGGAACCTCTCGATGGGGATCGTCATCCCCTTGATGGCCATCCTCTACCACCGTCGCCGCTCGGGCCCAGCCGATGCCCAAGCCGGCGGCCGGCTCCGGTGGGCCAAGTACGTGCCGCTGTTCGTGGTTGCCTTCGTGGTGATGGCCGCCGTGCGGTCGATCGGCGACCTGGGCGGCCCCGAAAGGCCCGCCTTCGGCCTGCTCGACCGGCAACTGTGGGAAGCCTTCCTGGCCACTGCCAAGGGCCTCTCCGTCTGGTGTCTGACCATCGCCATGGCCGCCGTCGGGCTCGGCACGAGCATCCGGCAGTTGAAGGTCCTGGGGTGGAAGCCGTTGTGCGTCGGGTTCGCCGCGGCGCTGCTGGTGGGGGTGATCAGCATCGCGCTGATCAAGTTGATTACCGTCTCCGTGTAACCTGGAGTAGTGCAAACAACCATGAATCGCTATCCGATCGACGAAGCCCGACAACTCGTCACGAATCTGGCGGCCGCCGCCGGCGTTCCGCGCGACGACGCGGCCATCCTCGCCGACGCCCTGCTCGAAGCCGACGTGCAGGGCACCTCCACGCACGGCGTCTCCCGCCTGAACATCTACCTCCGCCGGATCCGGCAAGGGTTGATCGATCCGGCGGCGGAGCTCCGCGTCGAGAAACGGCGCCCGGCCGTGCTGGTCGTCGATGCGGCCAACGGCCTGGGGCAGGTCCAGGCCGTCAAGACGCTCGAGCGGCTGAAGCCCCTGGCCCGCAGCTACGGGGTCGCATCGGCGACGATCCGTCGCTCGCAGCACTTCGGCGCTCTGTCGTACTACTGCAACCTGGCCGCCGCGCAGGACATGGTGCTCGTGGCGATGACCAATTGCGAGCCGGCCATGTCGCCGGTGGGAGGCTGCGAAGCGTTCTTCGGCACCAACCCGATCGCCGCCTCGTTTCCGACCGGGAAGGGTTTTCCCTTGAAGATCGACATGGCCACGTCGCTCGTGGCCCGTGGGAACATCATCGCCGCCCACAAGGCCGGCCAGCCGATTCCCGAGGGTTGGGCGCTGGACGCCGACGGCAACCCCACCACCGATGCCGCCGCCGCCCTGGCGGGTACCGTGCTGACCATGGCCGGGCACAAGGGCTCGGCGCTGGCCACGATGATCGAGCTGTTCTGCGGCGTGCTTTCCGGCGCGGCCGTGGGGAGCGAGATCGGGTCGATGTACAAGGACATGGATCGCCCGCAGAATGTGGGACACTTTTTCTGCCTGGTCGACGTCGCCGCCTTCATGAACCCCGACGAGTTTCGCGAGCGCGTCGACCGGATGATCGACCGGATCAAGGCGTGCCGGCGGCGGCCGGGCGTCGACGAAATCCTCGTCCCCGGCGAGCCCGAAAGCCGCAAGGCGGAGTACAACCGCCAACACGGCGTCCCGATCGACCCGAAGACGCTCTCGGAACTGAGCGCCTTGGCCGAGGGGCACGAGGTCGTCTTCGAACTGGAACCGACCGAAGCCGCCGAGCCGGTGCCCGCCGTGGAACAACCCGTCTTGTCGAGTCAGGGCGGCGACGGCCGGGAGCGTCAAGGCACCCCTTCCGGCAGACCCGTCCCCAAGAAGCCGAGATAGACGCCATGCCGGACATCGTGGTGAGCGAGAACATCGTCGGCGCTCCCATGGAGTCGCTCCAACAGGACTTCGACGTACGGTTCGATCCCGATCTCTGGAAGAGTCCCGACAAGCTCGCGGCGGTCGTCGCGCGGGCCAAGGCCCTCGTGGTGCGCAACCAGACGCAGGTCACCGCCGATCTAATTCGCGGCGCCGAGCATCTCCAGATCATCGCCCGGGCCGGCGCCGGCCTGAACAACGTCGACGTCGAGGCGGCTTCCGCGGCGGGCATCGTGGTCGCCTATACGCCCGACGAGAACTCCGTCTCGGTGGCCGAGCTGACCGTCGGCCTGATGCTCGCGCTGGCCAGGCGGATCGCGGCGGCCGATCGCGATACCCGCTCCGGCGGCTGGGCACGGCGCAGCTTCACCGGCACCGAGCTGATGCAGAAGACGCTTGGCCTGGTCGGGCTCGGACGAATCGGCACTCTGACGGCCGCCCTCGCCCGGGCCTTCAGCATGACGATCATCGCCCACGACGACTTCATCGACCCGCAGAGCCCGGCCGTGCGCGAGCTCAAAGCGAGACTCGTGCCGCTGGACGATCTTCTGGCCGAGGCCGACTTCGTCACCTGTCACGTGCCGCTGACGGAGACGACGCGGGGGATGTTCGACTACGCCCGTTTCACGAAGATGAAGCCCGGCGCGATGTTCGTCAACACCTCGCGAGGCGAGGTGGTCGATGAAGAGGGCCTCGTCCGGGCGCTTCGGGAAGAGAAGATTGCGGGCGCGGCGTTGGACGTCCGCGGGATCGAGCCGCCCGGGCCGAGCCCCTTGTCGGAGATGGACAGCGTGATCCTGACGCCGCACATCGCCGCCTTCACGGCGGAGGCGCAGCACCGGGTGGTTGCCTCGGTCTCGCGCGACGTGGCCGCCGTGCTCCGCGGCGACCCGGCGGTCGGCTACGCCAACTTCCCCTCGCCCCGTCGGCCCCCGTCGGCGATCAAGTAGAGAGAGCATGCGGCAAGCCTTCTATGCTTCGTTGGCCGTCGTTCCCTGGGTGGTGTTCACGCTGCTCTTGCGGTTCACCGTGAAGATGGAAGGGTGGCCGGTGGGGCTGGTGGGTACGTTCTCCCGGCTTATCACCCTGCCGCTGTTGGGCGGATGGATCCTGGCGACCGGCACCGGATGGCGCCGGTTGTTGCCCCGCCGGGCGATCGGGTGGCTGTTGTTGATGGGCGCGCTGTCGATCGCCATCAATCTGCTCTGGTTCGCCTCGGTGAAGTGGACCACGGCGACGAACGTGGCCATGCTGATGCGGCTCGATCTGATCTTCGTGGTGCTCATCGGGGCCGTGTTGGGCCTGGAGCGCCTGGGCCCTGCACAGCTTGCCCTGGTGCCCCTGATGTTCGTCGGACTGGCCCTGTTGAGCGAGATCCAGAAGTTCGATTTCGGCGGGCACCTGCTGGGCGACGTGATGGTCGTGGTGGCGGCCCTCGGGCTGGCCGCCAACGCCTTCATCATCCGGCACATCCTCCGAACCATGGACGAGGAGGCCGTGGCCCTGTACAACCACTCGATGAGCATGTTAGGATTTGTCGCCCTGGGGCTGGCCGGCGGCGATTTCGCCCGGACGCAGGAGGTGCTGGCCGAGCCGGCCGGGTGGGCCCCGATCGTGTTGTTGGGCGTGGTCGCCACCGTAGGGTTGCCCTTCTACTACGTGGCCCTGCGGCGCATGGACGTTTGGAAACTGCGGATGTACATGCTTTCCGCGCCGGTCCTGACAGCGGCGGTGGAATGGCCGTTGTGGGGCTTGCGGCTTGCGCTGCTCCAGTGGTTGGGGGCGGCCATCATCCTGGGAGGGCTGGCCGTGCTGATCCGCATCGAGGCCCGCGCGCACGTCGGCCCGGAGGCCGAGCCTTCCACCGCCGGCCCACGAACCGGGGCACCGAGTTCTTCTGGTCCGTCGCACGAAAACAGAAAGGACCCCGTCGCATGAACGCTCAGAACGAGACCGAGGGCCGCTGGTACGAGGGTATCGCCCGCTACCAGTGGATCGTGCTGGTGATCGCTTGCCTGGGGTGGATCTTCGACGTCTTCGAGGGGCAGATCTTCGCGGTGTTCAAGACGCCCGCTCTGGCCGACCTACTCAGCGTGGGCGCGAAGGACCCCCAGGTTGCCTGGTTCGCCTACGTGGGCTTCGCTTCCTTCCTGGTGGGCGGGACGGTCGGCGGCCTCGTCTTCGGCGTCCTCGGTGACAAGATCGGCCGGCGCCAGACGATGATGTGGAGCATCCTCACCTACTCCATATTCTCCGGACTACACTTCTTCGCCACCAGCCCGTGGCACATCGTCGCGTTGCGTTTCCTCGTGGCCATGGGAGTGGCCGGGGAATGGGCGATCGCCGCCTCCCTCGTGGCGGAAGTGTTTCCCATGAAAAGCCGTACGATGGCCGGCGGGATCTTTCACGCGTCCAGCGTGCTGGGAGCCACTCTGGGTGCGGGCCTGGGCATGGTCCTCACCGGCGACCACGACTGGCGGTGGGCGTTCCTGATCGGCGTGCTCCCCGCCCTACTGGTGGTTTGGGTGTTGTCCAGCATCAAGGAGTCCGAGAAATGGCAGGCCGCCGCGGCCAAAAGCCCGGAGGAATCCAAGCAGAAGGCGGGTAGTCTCTCCGAGCTGTTTGGCACCCCGCAGTGGAGAAATCGCGCCCTGATCGGGCTGGGGCTCGCGGCAGTCGGGCTGGGGACCTACTGGATCGTCTACGCGTGGGTGCCCGAACTGGTCCGGGAAGTGCTGCCCGACAGCGACTCGGCCGCGCAAGCCCGCAGCAAGGCCAGCACCGCCTACTTCCTGATGAACATCACCGGCGGCTTCGCCGGACTGCTCGCCTTCGCGCCGATCAGCATGTTCACGAACCGCCGCGTCGCTTTCGCCCTCTACCACGTCGGCGCCCTGATCATGGCGCCGGTCACGTACCTTTGCGCGGCCACCTACGCCCAGGTTCTCATGCTCGCCCCGATCATGGGGTTCTTTGTGGTGGGCATGCACGCCGGATACGCCATCTACTTCCCCGAGCTGTTCCCGACTCGCCTGAGGGCCACCGGCGCCAGCTTCTGCTTCAACGTGGGCCGGCTCGTCTCCGCGGTGACGCTGGTCGTTAGCGCGCTCATGATCGGTCACCTCGGCCTGCGATGGACGGTCTCGGTGATGGCCCTGCTCTTTCTCGTCGGCCTGATTCTCCTCCTCATTGCCCCGGAAACCAAAGGGAAGGAGCTGCCCGAATGAGCGAGCTTCGATTCGGACTGGTCGGACACGGCCTCTGGGGTGCCCACCACGCCAAGGCCATCGCCAAAACGCAAGGGGCCCGGCTCGTGGCGATTGCCGAGCGGGTAGAGGAAGGCCGGGCCGCCGCCGGCGAGGCGCATCCGCAGGCGGACGTGCTGGACGACTATCGCAAGCTCCTCGCCCGGGATGATATCGACGTGGTCGACGTCGTCGTCCCCAGTCACCTCCACCACGAGGTGGCCAAGGCGGCACTCGAGGCCGACAAGCACGTCTTCCTCGAAAAACCGATGGTGCTGACGCTGGCCCACTGCGACGAGCTGATCGCCTTGGCGAAGAACAAAGGGAAGGTTCTGGCCGTGGACCACGAGATGCGGGTCTCGGCCTTGTGGGGTAGGGTCAAGCGGTTGATCGGCGAAGGCGTGGTCGGCACGCCGCAGTACGTGCTCGCCGAGCTCTCGCGCTTCCCCTATCGCCTGGGCTCCGAGGGCTGGCGGTTCGACATCGATCGCGTGGGCAACTGGATCCTGGAGGAGCCGATCCACTTCTTCGACCTCGCCCGGTGGTACATGGCCGACTTCGCCGAGCCCGATTCGGTCTACGCCCGGGCCAACTCCCGGCAGCCCGACCACCCGGAGCTCCAGGACAACTTCACCACGATCATGAATTTCTCGGGCGGTGGCTTCGCGGTCGTCTCGCAAACGCTGGCCGCCTTCGAGCACCACGTCACCTGCAAAGTGACCGGCACGACGGGGGCCATCTGGGCCAACTGGAGCGCCCCCGACGCCCGGCACCCGGAACCGGTCTTCGGACTCCGCTACGGCGACCACAACCACATCGAGGAGATCCCCTTCGAGAACGTGACCGGCGAGGTCGTCGAGCTGGAGGATCAGATCGCGGCAATCGTCCGCGCGGTGAACGAGGGCACGCCTCCCCCGGCCTCGGGCGAGGATGGCCGGTGGTCGGTCCTGCTCTGCCTGGCCGCGCAGAGGTCCGTTGATACTCGCTCGCCGGTCTCGCTCGAGGAATTCGCAACGGCTTCACGGCCCACTTATTGAGTCCTGCGTTGAGGATCGATTGTTGAGGATCGATCACGCTCGAAGCCCAGGGGTTGCAACCCCTGGGCTTGGGACCCGATTGACGTTCCGCGATCAGTGCAGCGATGCTTCCGCCAACAGTCGGGCGATTCGTTCGGCTGCGCGGCCGTCCCAGAGCGCCGGGCAGCTTCCTCGCTTGTAGGTGCCGTCGAGCACGGCGCGGAGACACTCGCGCAGCTTGCGCAGGTCGTTGCCCACGAGCGTGCTCGTCCCTTCGTCGACCGTGATCGGCCGTTCCGTGTTGGGGCGTGCGGTGAGGCAGGGAATGCCCAGCGCGGTCGATTCTTCCTGAAGACCTCCCGAGTCGGTGATGATCACTCTGGCTTGCGAGGTCGTGGCGAGAAAATCGAGGTAGCCGAGCGGAGGCAACTGGACGATTTGCTTCGCCGCATCGAGTCGCCCGGCCAGGCCGAACTGCTCCATGCGTTGTTTCGTCCTCGGATGCACCGGGAAGACCAGCGGCAATTCGCCGGACGTTTCCACGAGCACGTCCAGCCATCGAGCGAGAGTATCCGCCGCGTCGACGTTCGCCGGGCGGTGCAGCGTGACCACGCCGTACCGGCGCGGCTTTAGACCGAAACGATCGAGCGTGCCCAGTGCTTGGGCCTTCGGCAACAGCCGCACGAGCGTGTCGATCATCACGTTGCCCGTCAGATGGACCTGATCCGGCGGATGGCCTTCGCGCCGGAGGTTTTCCAGGCCCGTCGGCTCCGAGACGAACAGCAAATCGGAGACGGCGTCGGTGACGATCCGGTTGATCTCCTCGGGCATGGACCGGTCGAAACTCCGCAAGCCCGCCTCGACGTGGGCAACCGGGACGCGGAGCTTGACCGCCGCCAGCGAAGCCGCCATGGTCGAGTTGACGTCGCCCACGACGACCACTCGATCGTAGCGCCCGCCGCCGGGCGGCCCCGCCTCAACAAAAGCCTCGAACCGCTCCAGGATTCGTGCGGTTTGCACCCCGTGCTTTCCGGAGCCGACTTCCAGGCACACGTCGGGCCGTTTCATATCGAGCTCTTCGAAGAACACGTCCGAGAGCTTCTCGTCATAGTGTTGCCCGGTGTGGACGAGCACGGCTTCGACGTGCGAGTGACCCTCCAAGGCGCGCAACACGGGCGCCATCTTCATGAAATTCGGCCGGGCACCGACCACGCACGCCAGGTTCACGTCCGCCATACCGTACCGTCCTCAATCACGGACCATCGGGGGTATTCTTGCCGTATCCGGCAGTTGAAAGCGCAGCGACTGGTTGCCTTCCGTCCAGCGCACGACGACGTTGTCCCCCTCCGCGTGCTCGACGGACGCCCGCCCACGGCAGTCGCCCCACGCCAGCGACCACGCGCAGACCGCCGGCAACGACGCGGACGCCGTCCATCGAACGACCGGACATCGTATCCGATGGCCGAACTGAGGGGAATACCATCCGTCATCCAGCGTGACCCGGCCAGCCGTCAGATAGTGTAAATGGAGGATAGTCCCGCCGGCCTCGAGGCGAACCCGGTCATCCCCGACCTTTTCGACGGCCACGTCCGGGTGCAAATGCAGCCAGGCCGAGAGATCGCGCCGACCTCTGCCTTCCACCCAGTCGACGCAAAGCCAGGGGCCGCCCGGCCGACAGGCGATCCACCGACCGACGCGGGGAACGTCGAGACGCCGATACGCGTTGTGGCTGGCACGAGCCCAATGGAAGCCGGACTCTTCTCCCGCCGTGAATCCGGAGGGCCATCCCCGGTACCCCATGCGAAAGCGCGACCACGTGTCGCACTGGTCGTGACCGTCGATCTGAAGGACGTTGTGCGCCCGGGTCGAGCGACCGTAGCGCCGCATGGGGTCGTCCTGATAGCTGAATACGCCACTGTCGACGAAGAGCCTTTGCCCCCGGATCGAAGCCTCGAACGAGAGCAGGTCGGCGTGCGCATGCGCCGGCAGGTGGTCGGGCCCTACGGGGCCGGCATCGAACAGCAGGAAGTCGTCGCCTTGTCGATAGACCCAGTAGTCGCCCACGCGGCGGGCATCGGCGCATTGCCCGGATACACGCGGTGGATCGCCGCCGTCTGCAGGCTCCTGACGCGGACGCACGCCGGCACGGTCGACCAATTGGCCGACCGGGGCCGTCTGGCCAAGGACGGAATCGCCCAGCAAGGGGATCTCGCCGTCCGGGTGTACGATTTCTCGCAAGAAGGCCGCCATTCTCTCGGCGGTCTCTGCACAAAGCCGGGCCACGTCGGGCATCACGCCCCTCAGACCGTCGCGGACGTCCAGCACGGCCTCGAGCATCTGGGTATGATACATGGGCGAACGCTCGAAATGCTCGCCGTGCGCCAGGATCTGCTCAGCCAGCTCGCTGCGCAGGATTCTCGCCGCCTTCCCCTGCCACCGGTCGGCGTCGGGGCCGTCGAGGAACGCGCCCGTCAACGCCAATGCTTTGGCGTTCTCCAGCAAGTGATTGCCGCGAACGTCCCACTCCAAATGACGCTCGAGATACCACGCTTGGGAGAACACGCTGCGGAGGACCAGGGCGTGCAGCTCGCCGCCGGGGGGCGAAACCGACCACAAGTAGATCCACACCGGCAAACGGCGCGAAATGCAATAGGGATGCCACGCGTCCATCACGACTCGCGAGTTGCTCGGCCTGTTGTTCTCGATCCATTGGCCGACGATCTCCCAAGCCCGGTCGAAACCCGCCCTCTTGCCGTCCTCGCGGCCATCGGCTGCCAGGTCGAGCAGGAATTCATGATAGTGCAGATGAAATCGCCACAAGTGGGCCGCTTCCGGCCAGCCCTCGAGCCGCCAATCGATGGGGTCGGGCAAGGTGCGCTCGACGTTGAGAAATCGGTATCGACCTTGGAGCAGATCGCGGGCACTCAGGGCAGAGTCCCTAAGCCCTCGCTCGGCGAGCTTGCGCCGCGCCAGCGAGGCAAGACCGGGATCGCCACGCGGCTTCGGGACGAGCCGGGGCAGGCGCACGTAGCGGCGTCCCCCGCCGATCCGGATCGACTTGCGTTCGAGCAATCTTATTAGCCGCATGGCCAGTTGCGACGTGCGGTAGTATCGGGCGACGTACCACCAGCGCACGGCTTGCCCGCTCCAACTCGCTTTGCCGCGAGATTCGCAGTCGCTCAGCTTCAAGGGGGCTCTTGTTGACGTCTGCATGGCCGATGATCACCCGAAGTGAACCGAGCCCCGGGAGCCCGGACTTCCGATGGAAGTCCTGCGTTCGTTGGCCATGCGAGGCTGAACGGAACCATCCCGGAGCTCGTACACTTCTCAGCAGATCGAAACGATCGTTTCGCGCTCGATGGCTTCCAGGACCGCGAACGTCGCTTTGGTCGTGTTCACGATGCTTTCCCAGGGGATGGGCGACGGCGCGCCGGTGCGAACCGCCTCGACGAATGCGCGGAATCCCGCGCCGTGTCCTTTGTCCTGCGTCCAGGATCTCTTGTTCGTGCCGCGATATCCATAGCCGTCCAGCCGCCGGAAGTTGTCCATGCGCAGCACGCGCCCTTCGCCGAAGACGCTCAGCCGTTCCTTGGGGTAGCTCCGCGCGCCGTTGGCGAAGTAGTTGATTTGGCCCAGCGAGCCGTCGGCGAAGCGCAGCGTGATGGAGACCGTGTCGCCCGGGTTGACGGCGTCCTCCTGCCCGAGCCTCATCGCGGTGACTCGCGCAATCGGCGACTCGTCGGCAAGGAAGTGGAGCAGGTCGATGAAGTGGCACGCTTCGCCGATGATCCGGCCGCCGCCGATGGCCGGGTCCTGCACCCAGTGATCGGGAGGTACGCTGCCCGCGTTGCAGGTGAAGGTCATGGCCAACGGCCGCTTGCGACGGCCCAGACGCGATCGCAGCAGGGTCACCAGCGGAGCGAAGCGGCGATTGTAGCCGACCATCAGAATCGGTCGCTCGGGCCCCCTTTCATCGGCCTCTTGGTGGGCCTGCGTGATCCGGCCCAGCTCCTCGGCGGTCAGACACAAAGGCTTCTCGACGAATACCGACTTCCCCGCCTCGATCGCCCCGATCACCAGCGACGCGTGCGTGTTGTGGCGAGTCGCGATCACGACCGCGTTCACTTCGGGGTCGTCGAGAACTCGCCGGACGTCGGTCGTGCTCTGCTCGATTCCGAACTTGCGGGCCGCCGTCGAGCCGCTCAAGCCGGTCGACGTGGCGACCCATTTCAATCGCGCCCCGGCCTTGACCAAAGCCGGGAAGATCTTCTGCTGGGCGAAATTGCCGGCTCCGATCAGGCCGCACACCACCGTGTCTGCCTGTTCTCGCGGCGGATGGTGGCGAACCACCCGGGCGCCGAGCGCTTGCCGGGCCTCCGGCGTCTCGGCTTCGGGGTAGGTGAGCATCACCCCGATCACGCTCTTGGCGGCCACCGCGTCGTAGGCAATTTTGGCGTCGGCCAAGCGGACCCGCTGCGAAATCAGTTCGCCCGTCGACAACCGCTTCTCGCGCATCAACTCCAGAACGGCCTCGAAATTCCGCTGCTCGGTCCACCGCACGAATGCCACGGGGTAGTCCTGCCCCATCTCTTCGTAGCGGGGATCGTAACGCCCGGGTCCGTAAGAGCAGGAAACCTGGAACGTCAGCTCCTTTTCGTAGAAATCGGATCGGTCGAGGTTGAGTCCCGCGACCCCGGTCAGCACGATCCGGCCCCGCTGGCGACACATCTGGGCCGCTTGGTGCATCAGTTCGTGGCTCTTCGTGGCGGCGGTCACGAGCACGCCGTCCACGCCGAGCTCCCCGGTGAAGGCCCTGGCCGCCTCGACCGGATCCGTGCCCAGGGCCAGGTTCTCGGCCTCCGCGCCGTATCGCCTGGCCAGATCGACCCGGTCGCCGTCGAAATCGAAACCGATGACCCGGGCGCCGTGGGCCTTCAGGATCTGGACCGCCAGAAGCCCGATCAGGCCCAGACCGAACACGGCCATCGTCTCCCCCAAGGTGGGACTGAGCAGGCGAATGCCCTCAAGCGCGATCGCGCCGAGGACGGTAAAACACGCTTCGTCGTCGGTCACGCCGTCGGGGATCTTGGCGGCCAGGTGTTTGGGGACCATGACCACTTCGGCATGATTGCCGTTGGAGACAACGCGATCTCCCGGGCGAAATCCTTCGACGCCTTCGCCCACCTCGATGACTCGCCCCACGTTGCAATAGCCCATCGGCAGGGGCTGATCCAGCTTGGCCATCACGCTCTGGACGGTCGCGCCCAGCCCGTCGGTGCGGACCTTGTCGAGCACCTGCCGAACCTTCTCCGGCTGCTGCCTCGCCTTGGCCAGGTAC
Organism: uncultured Planctomycetaceae bacterium; assembly: GCA_964505295.1. Classification (GTDB taxonomy): domain Bacteria; phylum Planctomycetota; class Planctomycetia; order Pirellulales; family Thermoguttaceae; genus DATKZH01. The sequence continues at coordinate 488 of CAZDHR010000035.1, read as the reverse complement.
CCAGCCCGGCCGAACTCCACGAGCATCCGCTCGGTGCCGGCCGAGATAAGCGAGCGGGTTGCCTGGATGAGCAAGTGCCCCGGCTTGACGTTCGGCACGGCGACGTCTGCAAGGAGGACATCGCCGCTGCGAAGTTCTTGAACGATTTGCTTCACAGGACACCTATGACGCGAAGGATTCGAGCTGCCTGAAGGTGCTTCACACGCGGCGGGCCCGAACCGTCAGGCTGCCCACGAAATTGGTGCACCAGCGGCGCCACACGGACGTGACCGGCTAGGTTGAGGGTTAGCATCAGCTTCCGTAGGGACCATCGAACTGGCGTATGTGGAGTAGGCGTAGCAGTCTTGGATAATGCCGTTCACGGACTTCCGGCGATCAGCGTCCATCGCGGTTGAGGCAAGGGCTACGCCGCCCTTCTATGGGAGTCAACGACCTACTGCTGTCAACATCTTTGGTCACGGTCCTCTGGGTGCGCGTTTTGACTTGCG
>CAZDHR010000034.1:0-29822 GCA_964505295.1 uncultured Planctomycetaceae bacterium | reverse complement strand
CCTGCACGTCGTCGAAGCCCTTGGCCCGATTGTAGAAGCCGAGGCCGAACATCTTCGCCTCGGTCGACCAGGCGCGGAAGCGATCCCTTTGCCCGGGCTGGTCTTCGAGGATGGCCGTGTCGGTCTGCCCGTCGTCGGAGGCGAAGGCGTGGACCTCGTGAAACCCGACCGCCTCGACGAAGTAGTCTTCGAGTCCCTCGAATGTCAGCTTGGCGGACTCCGGCGTGGCGACGAACGTGTCACTCTGGGCGGAGTCGTACAGGTAGGCCACGGCGCCGCCGTGAGCGGTGATCGATTCTGCGCCGTCGATGGCCACCGTGTAGCCGTTGCCGGTGAGCGTGCCCTGATTGGGCCACATCTTCAACACGGCTTCCGTGTCACTCCCGTAAAGGACCGCTTCGTCCCCGGGGCCGCCCAGGAAAGTCACCGACGAGACCTCGTCGGTCTCGAACTCGTACCGAAGGCTGTTGATGGTCACCTGGCGGGTCGTCGACGTCTCGAACTCGAACCGGTCTTCGACGTCGGTCCCGAAGAGGGTGACTTCGGCGCCGTCCCGACGGAGCACGTTGGCCAAGCGGAGACCGACGTCGGAGTGGTCGCCGCTCACCCTCAAGTAATAGACCTCACCCGGGGCGTCTACGTCGCGATCGATCCGCCGGTTCCCGTAGGTGGGGATCGAGACGGCCACGGGGGAGCCGCTCACGCCGTCGGCGTACAACGCAAGCTCGACGTTCCCAAGCCCGACCTGGAAATTCGCCTCCACGGTCAGCACGCCCGCGCGCGTGGTCTGGAACTGATACCAGATCTCGTCGGCCGAGGGGTCCAAACCGTCGAGTTCCAGAAAGGCGACCGTTCCCAGTGCTTGGGGAAGCGTGAAGGTGACCGTGTATTGGTCATCGGGCGTTTCCCCCGCCGACAGGTCCCCGTCCTGGTCGAGCGGCGTTGCCGAAGTGTCGAGAATCTGCGGCGAGAGGACGAGCGTGTACGCGCCTCCCGCCTGCTGCGGGGCAAACAGGATCTCGAGGGTTTGGGGATCAAGCCAGTTGTAGCCCGTGGGAGAGATGGGACCTTCCGGACCGGCGAAGCTCAGCACGTCGTCGGCCGGAGAGAAGCTGCTCTCGTCCATCGGTTGGTCGAACTCGACGCGTACCGTCTCGACCGGCCCCACGGCTATGCCGTCCGGCAGGTGGCCGACGACGTAGGGGGGGTCGGTGGAGGTGGCGGGCTCGATAATCAGCGTCCAGCCATCGAGGACCCCCTGGTCCATCGCAGCGTCGTCCGTGATTTCGAGCGTCCACGTTCCCTGTGCGTTGGAGCCGTCGACCGCGGAGAGGAGTCCCTCGGGCTGATACTGTCCGACGAACGGGGCCGCGCCCTCGGTGATCGAGACCACGGCTTCGTCGTCGAGCACCACGCCGCTGAAGTCGTTGCCGCTGCCTCCGACGTCGGTGAAGAGCTCGATCCGAGTGAGGTCGGGGGCAATGAGATAGACGTCCATGTCGTTGTCGTAGGTGTGCGAGATGGAGATCTGGACGTTGAGGTCGGCAATGAGGAACGACTCGTCGATGGTGATGGTCGAGGTGATGGTTCTGAAGTCGACAAGGTCCTGGGGGACGTCGGCAGAGGGATACTGGGTACCCGGCAACACGGTGAAGTGCGTCACGTAGTCGTCGCCACCGACGCCGTCGGAGTCTCCGTCCAGAAGCGTGCCGAACAGGTCGGTCAGCCCGCCGCTGAGCGCGGTAAAGCGGTAGTAGCCCGACGGCAACCGTTCCACGGCCGGCTCGAGCGTTGCCGCGAGTCCGGAGGTGTAGGCCGGGGTGACGGTGAGCGGGTATTGGGCATCGTCGGCCGTATCGAAATGTCCGTCGGGCCCGGCCCCCGTCAACTCCCAGTGATCGGCGCTGTTTACCGTAGTGGCCTCCATCCCTTCCGAGAAGACAACCTCGAAATGATCGACCGGTCCGAGGATCTGGCCGCCGTCTGCGGGAAGCGGATCGACGGAAACGATCTGCGGCGGGAACACGGCCTCTTGCTCGATAATGATCCCCCACTCGTTCAACGTGCCCGGGTCGAGGGCATTGTCGTCGGTCACCTCCAGGGTCCAGGTGCCCTGGGCATCCAAACCGTCGAGGATGGAGAGGGCCTCTTCGGGCCGGAAACGGCCCGTGAAAGGCGACTCGCCGCCGGTGATGGCCGTGTCCGCCTCGTCGTCGAGCACGGTGGCCGTGAAGTCGTCGCCGCTGCCGCCCACGTCGGTAAACAGCTCGATCCGCGTGCCGTTGGGGGCAATCAGATAGACGTCCAGGTCGGCATCGTAGGAGTGCGTGACGTCGATCTTCACGTCGAGGTCGGCGATGGGGAAGGACTCGGCAATCGTCAAGGTCGACGTGACGGTGGACTGGTTGTTGACCGGCTTGGGTACGTCGTTCGACGGAAACCAGTCGGCCGGGAGCACCTGGAAGTGCGTCACGTAGTCGTCGCCGCCGGTTCCGTCCCCGTTTCCGTCCAGAGGCGTGCCGGACAGGCTGACCAGGCCGCCGCTGGCGACGGTGAGGCGATAGTTGCCGACGGGCAGTGCCCCCTCGCCAATCTCCACGGTGGCCGTCATCCCGTCGACGTACGCCGGCGAAACGGCGAGCGCGCGGGCGACGTCATCGGCCGTGTCGAACAACTCGTCGGCCCCTGCTTCCAGCAGCTTCCAAAAACTGGGATTGTTGACGCTGTCCGGGTGCATCTCTTTGGAGAAGTGAACCTCAAACGTGTCCAACGCTCCCCACGCGTCGCCGCCGTCGGCCGGCAGCGGGTCGATCGACGCGATGCGGGGTGGCAGCGCGGCCCCCCGTTCGGCAACCAAGGTCCAGCCGTAGAGGATCCCTTGGTCCCGCGACCCACGGTCGCCGACCGCCAAGGTCCAGGTCCCCAGCACGTCCAAGCCGTCCAAGGTCGACAGCGCCTGGACGGGCCGATACCGTCCGGTGAACGGGGCTTCGCCGTCGGTAATCGCGGTATCCGCCTCGTCGTCGAGAATGGTCCCGGTGAAATCGTCGTTGGCGCCGCCAACGCCGGCGAACAGCGTGATTCGGGTCCCGTCGGGGGCGACGAGATAGACCTCCAGGTCGGCGTCGTACGTGTGCCCGATCTCGATCTCGACGTCGAGGTCGGCGATGGCGAACGACTCTTCGATCGTCAGCGTGGAAACGACCGTGCTGTGGTCCGTGATGCTCTGAGGCAGGTCCTCCGCCTCGTACCGTTCGATCGTCGGATCGTCGATCGTGAACGAGCCGACGTAAGCGGGACCGGGCGTGCCGTGGGCGTCTCGGATTCCCCCCTCCGAGAGCGTGTAGGTCACGTCGCCGTCGCGCGGCAGACCGCTCGTGGTGTAGGCGACCGAGTCGTCGAGCATCGTGGCCGCGGTCACCCAGCCGACGCTGAGCGACAAGTCATCGACATCCACCGACTGGGGATCGACCGGCTCGTTGAAATCGAGAACGATTTCCGCAGGCGCAACGGATTCGACGGCGCCTTCCGAAGGCGTCGTGGAGATTACCGCCAAGGCCAACGCGTCGTAATAGAAGGTGGCCTGCCAAGCACCGATCGGGTCGGCGTTGCCCTCGCGGAGGATCGCTCCCTCCTCGATCTCCATCACCTGGGGGCCTTCGGCGGTGGCCGGCGTCGTGTCGAACTGGAAGCGGGCGGTGACGGTGTCGACGGGTGTGGCGCGATCGGCAGGGATCTCGTTGACCGTCAGGTCGGCCGCGTCGAGCGTGAGTGGATCATAGGCGTGCGAGAACTGGATGGTGAATTCGAGCGGTGCCTCGGAGACGACGGATTCGGCCGCCGGAGTGCTGGCCGAAACGTTCAAGGACAGCCGCTCCAACGTGCCGTAAGCATTGAGTCGCCCCCCCGCCGCAACCTGGCCGTCCAGCGAGGCGATGGTGTCGACGCCATCGAGGATGGCGGTGCGGATCTGTGCGACGGTGGCATTCGGAACCACCGACCAGGCCAGGGCCGCCACCCCCGACACGTGCGGAGTGGACATGCTGGTGCCGCCGTAGGTACCGTAGCCACCGCCGGGCAGTGTGCTGTAGATGTCGACGCCGGGGGCGGCCAGATCGACCGACGTGACGCCGTAGTTGCTGAACGAGGCGAGGGCGTCGTCGTCATGGGTGGCGGCGACCGAGAGGATGTTCGAGAGGTCGTAGCCCGAGGGGTAGTGGGGTTCCTGGTCCGTGTCGACGGCGTCGTTGCCCGCCGCCGCGACAAACAGGATGCCCGCGTCTCCGCTGGCCTGGATGGCGTTGCGAAGCGCCTCGCTGTACTGGGCCCCCCCCCAGCTACTGTTGGTAACGCGAACATCGACGCCGTACTGGGCTCTCATCATCGTGGCGTAGTTCAGCGCCTGCACGGCCGCGCTGGTGAAGCCGTTGCCCTCGCCGTCGAGGAACTTCAGGGCCATGATGGAGCCGGTCCAGTTGACGCCGGTGATGCCCTCGCCGTTGTCGCCGACCGCGGCGATCGTGCCCGACACGTGCGTGCCGTGGCCGTTGTCGTCCATCGGGTCGCCGTCGCCGTTGGCGAAGTCGTACCCGTGGACGTCGTCCACAAATCCGTTTCCGTCGTCGTCGATCCCGTTGTCGGGCACCTCTCCGGGGTTGGTCCAGACGTTCGCGGCGAGATCGGGGTGGGTGTAGTCGATGCCCGTGTCGATCACTCCCACGACGATGCTCGCGCTCCCCGTCGTGATGTCCCATGCCTCGGGGGCGTCGATGTCGGCGTCCGCCGTGCCACCCGTCTGGCCCGTGTTGTGCAGGCCCCAAAGCGACGAGAACGCGTCGTCGTCGGGGATCGCTTCGGTCGCGATCACCGCGTTCGGTTCCGCGTAGGCGACCTGCGGATTGCCGGCCAACCAGGCTTCCACCGTACTGGAATCAACGTCCGCGTCGGCCTGAAGGAGGACCATGCCCTGCAAGCCCAAGCCGCAGAGGACCTGCGTCTCGAACGAGGAGCTTTCCAGCAGGTCCGCTGCGCCGGCAACGTCTTCCGCCAGGCTGGTCGCCTCCGCCGTGAGCTGGACCACCCACTGGCCGGGCGGCGCGGCAACCGAGCCGTCGGCCGGCACCGTCTTCTGCTCGGACGTCTTGGTTTCGAGTTGCAGAGGGCCTACCTGGAGATCGACTTCGGGCGCGGACGCGAGCTCTTCAAACCAGACAACGTCGACGGTGGGCGTCCAGGCGTCCGACGGCAGCTCGTCGGCCGCGGTGCCGATGCTCAGAAGGGCCCGCTCTTCCAACGACTCTAATCGGCACCGCCGCGAGTGGGCGGTAGCGGAGGTCCGCGGGCCGGAAAGGAGCGTGCGCCGCAGGCAACGACTCACAATCGCTCGAACCGGTCCTAACGCCGAGGAGAACCTTCGCCTCATCGGATTTCCCTAGCCAAAGAGGGCGGTGAATATGGGATGGGGGGAACTCGACTGGGCCTCTGCGACGGCCGTCCGGCCTCCGGGGCACCAACACGACGCAACGGCTGAGGCAAAAGCGACGGCCGACGAAGCGATCGACCGGATCGGGGACCTGCGCCGCTGCCTCCGGCGAAGACGATTCCCCAAGCCCATCCCCGTCATTCTAGTGCTCCGCAACGGCGAAAGGTAGTGTGCGGGGTGCCCGGATCTCTGCGAGGCGGGGCCATCTCGCCCCTGGGAGAGGGCCACGCGGGGTACACGCCGTCGAAGCCAGCGGACCGATCGGCGTTGTCGACTTCCTCAACCATCGGCGCGCGACGACTGCCCTCGAAACGGTTGGACACCCATTCGTTCGACGTCGAGAATGGCCCCCTTCCGTCTCCCTTTCCCGGGAGCCTTTGGTCCAAGGTCGTTTCGGTTCCCCCCAGGAACCCGTGTGCCGCAATCTCGGATCCTACCAGTTCCGCTCGGTGCTGAAGAGGAAATCAAGGGCGGCCGTGTCGACGTCCTCGGTGTCGCTGGCGTTGCTCTGCGTGGCGGCGACCTCTTCAAAGTCGCTGACGAAGTACGCGTAGCCGAGGAGTTCGTTGGACAGGCGAGCCCAGTTCGCGTCGGCTTCGAGGTGATCGGGGTACTCTTCAAGCGCCGAATCGTTCAGATACGCCGTATCGTATCCCTCGTTGGTCGAATACGCGTACACGTTGGCGAAGGAGGACGCCCTGTTGTAGTAGGTCCCGTTGTAGAGCTTGACCGACTCCGGCGTGGCCGCGAACGTGTCCTTCGACGGAGAGTCGTAGAACTTGGCCACGTCGTTCCCGCCTTCGGTGGCGTAGGCGTACACGGAGTAGAACCCCTTGACCCGGTTGAAGTACCCGTCGCCATAGAGCTTGGCCTCGTTGGGCCACGCCTTCAGGGTGTCCTGCCCGGCGGCATCGTCGTACAGGATGGCCTTGTCCCCGTCGCCTTCGGTGGCGTAGGCGTACACGGCACTGAACCCGTTGGCCTTGTTGTAGAAGCCCTCCCCGTAGAGCTTGGCCTCGTAGGGCCACGCCTTGAGGGTGTCGCGGGTACCGGCCTGATCGTAGAGGACGGCCACGTCCGCGCCGCCCTTGGTGGCGTAGGCGAACATGGAGTCGAACGAGGCGACCTTGTTGTAATAGCCTTCGCCGTACAGCTTCGCTTGGTCGGGCCACGCCTTGAAAGTATCCGTGCCGTCGGGATCGTCGTAGAGCACCGCGAGGTCGCCATTGCCCTTGGTGGCGTAGGCGTACACGGAACTGAAGGAGCTAACCCGGTTGAAATACCCGTCCCCGTAGAGCTTGGTTTCGGCGGGCCAGGCCTTGAGCGTGTCCTGCCCGTCCGGGTCGTCATACAGAATGGCCACGTCTGCCCCGCCTTCGGTGGCGTAGGCATACACGGAGTCGAACGAGGCAACCTTGTTGTAGAAGCCGTCCCCGTAGAGCTTCGCCTGGTTGGGCCATGCCTTGAACGTGTCCGCGGAGTGCGGATCGTCGTACAAGACGGCCATGTCGCCGCTGCCCTCGGTGCCGTACATGTGGACGTGGCTGAACTCTTTGGCGATCGTGTAGAAGCCGTCCCCGTAGAGCTTGGCGATGCTGGGCCAGGCCTTGAGCGTGTCCGCGCCTTCCGGATCGTCGTGCAGGATGGCGTAGTCCGTGCCGCCGCCGCCGAGGGCGAAGGTCCATTCCACGTCGGTGACGGAGACGGCGTACCGGCTGGCGGAAAACGCCGCGTGGTCCGGGTAGAGGTCGATCGTCTCGTTCAGCGCGCTTCCCTTGAAGATCGCCTCGTCGTTCCCGCCTTGCCCGTCAAAACGAATCGACAGGACCGCCGGGTTGATCGAGTACCGCACGCCGTTGACCAGCACGACCGACGTGGCGGCCGTGGGGCCGGCGATGAACTCGAAGGTGTCGTCGCCGGAGGTGCCTTGCAGGGCAAGCACGGTCGACGTTGCGCCGCTGGAGCCGTCGGCGTAGTAAACGCCTCCGATGGTCCCGGTGATCGTGCCTCCCCCGGTACCGGCGCCAACGTCGTTGATGCGGAAGTGACGGTGGTAGACGCCGTTCTGGTCGTCGTCCGGACCGGTCCAAACGACGGCGAAGTCGCCGTCGGCGTCCAAGGCCACGGCCGAGTTCGTCTGATTACCGATCACGTTGGCGTTGACCCGGAACTCACCCACGACCAGCCCGGTGTCGGGATCGACGTAGTCGTTTCCGGCGTCGTCGTAGGCGCGGGCGTAGATGCCTCGGTCGTCCGCGTCGGGGTTATCCTGGCCGACGGTCGTCCAGGTGATGACGAAACGGCCGTCGTCGTCCATGGAGACGTCCGGCTGATACTGCCAGTGGAGCGTGGTCTGGTTGACGCGGAACGAAGCGCCCTGCGCCGCGCCGCCGGCAGCGTAGCGACGGGCATAGATGCCCCAGCCGCTGCCGTCCTGGACGTCACTGGCCCACGTCACGACGAAGTTGCCGTCCGCGTCCATGCCGACGTGCACGTCGGTCTGGTCGTCGAGCGTGTGCGTGTTGACGACGAACTCGCCGCCCAAAGCCGCGCCGGCCGCATTGTAGCGCTGGCCGACGACGGCCCATTCGCTGCCGTCGCCCGATTGCTCGAAGCCCGACCAGATGATCACGAAGTTGCCGTCTCCGTCCATGGCGATGTCGGAATTCGCCTGACGATTGGCCGACGTCGTGTTCACCGGGAACTCATCGTCCTTGGCCTCGCCGAGGAAGTCGTACTGCCGGGCGTATACGCCATCCTGGTCTCCGTCCTGGCCGTAGCTGCTCCAGGTGATCGTGAAGTCGCCGCGGTCGTCCATGGCCGCGCTGGGTGCCGTCTGGCCATACATGCGGGCGTCGCCCGACTGATTAACCATGAACTGCTCGCCCACGGGTTGACCGAAGGCATCGAACACGCGAGCGAAGATGCCCTGTAGCTCGATCGTCCCCTGGTCGTCCACTTCCCCTTCGCCGGACCACGTAACCACGAAGCTGCCGTAGGCGTTCATGGCCACGGCGGGCTCGATCTGGTCGGCCGTCCGGTAACTGTTGACGATGAACTCGCCGCCCATCGGCTTTCCGAAGCGGTCGTACCGTCGGGCCTTGATGTTGCTGTCGACGACCCCGGTGGGCGCGCCGGTGAGGTCCAGCACGTCGGCCGTCTCGACCCAGACGACGACGTAGTTGCCTTCGGCGTCGGACGCCACGGCCGCGGCGTCCTGGTTGCCCGCGTCGTTCTGGTTGACCAGCTCATCCTCGGCGTCCGCGTCGGGGTCGCCTACCCGGCTCTGATTGCCGTCCAGCGCCGGCCCCCCGGCTTCGTCGGAGACGACGAACGTGCGCCGGAAATCGCCGTCGGGCGAGCCGTCGTAGTCGCCGTCCAGGCGGTTGCCGAATTGGTCCTCGACGAAGCTACGGATTCGCAGCATGTACGTACCCGGCCCCAGGGGCTGGTTACCCGGGTCGCTCGGATCGCCGTCGAGCGTGAGCACGGCTTCGTACTTGTTGGTCGCTTCGGGCAGGATCGGGAAGGGACTGGTGGAGGTCTGGTTCAGCCCGAACTCGACCAAGGCTACCCCGCCGGAAAGCACCTGCCCGTTGCGGGTGAGGATCCAGTTGGTCGGGTTGGTGATGCTGTCGATCAGCGACGGCGAGCTGTCGATGAGGTCCTCGCTGAAGCTCACGATCAAGGTCGTGGGTCCCTCGTCGATCACCACGCCGTCGGTCAACTGCTGGAGGGCGACGTCCGGGCCCGTCGAGATGACGTTGATCACGTCGGCCACCATCGGGCCGGCGTCGTCCTCGGCGGCCTCCGACCGCTTGAAGAAGATGCCGAGCGTGGTCGGATTTTGCGAGTCGTAGCCCTCCCGGACGAAAACCGTATCGCCGGTGTCGTCGACGGCGACGCTGGCGTAGAGCCCCGGCCCACCGGTGAACACGGTGAAGTTGCCGCCCAGTTCGCCGTTGGCGCCGAGCGACGAATCACCCACCAGGTCGTTCTTGGCGTATCGCTGCGCTTTGTTCCCCCAGACGACGACGAAGTCCCCGTCAGCGTCCATGGCCACCTGGGAGCGTGCGGCGTCGCCGGCCGTGTTGACCTGGAACTCGCCCAGCGGCGCCGGCAATCCCGTGGTCGGGTCGGTTACCTCGAACTCGGTGGCGTCGGCGTTGAACCGCTTGGCCATAACGTCCAGGTGCTCGTTGGGATCGGGGGCCTTCAGCTCGTCGGTCCAAGTGATGACGAAATCGCCGTCGGCGTCCATGGCCGCTGAGGACCACTTCTGATTGCCCGACGCCAGGGCCGCCCCCGTGGTCGGGTCCAGCGGCACGTCGTTTACAAGGAACTCGCCGGTGGTCGACTGAGCGATCATCTCGATCCAGTCGGCGTAGGCGGACACTCGCGTGTGGAAGCCGACCGTGCCGAAGCTGACGTTGAACGTGGTGGCGTCGGAGTCCGCGGGAGCGTACTCGACGCCGCCGCTGACGACGCCTGCGATCATCCCGTTGATGAAGGCGGGCCCACCCGAGTCGCCGTGCGACGAGCTGCCTTCCTCCTCACCCAGGCCGAGGTCGCCGATTCCGAGCACCATTCCGAGGGCGTCGTTTTCCTCGAGCCCACTGTCAAAGTCGTACATGAGCAGAGTACCGGCGGGGATATCGAACGAGCCGATACCCGCGGAGAAGTCAGCCATCGGCAGACCGTTCAGGTCGTCGCCCAGCGCCTCGTACTCGTTCCATTCGATCCGCTTCTGTTGGTCGGAAACCGCGTACTCCGCCCCCTGGCCCTCCTGCCCGTAGCCGACCATATCGACTCGCTGGTTGAGTTCATCGCTGGCCCGGTAGATGTCATACCGCTCCGCCTCAGCCGGCGCCTCCTCGGGCAACACGATGATGGCCAGGTCGTTGGCGTTGAAGATGTCGCCGTTCCAGCCCGGGTGGATGTAGATCTCGGTGGCATAGAGCGAAGTCGGCCCGTCGGGCGTGTCGAACTTCACCTCCATGGTTGGGGCGGGAATGCCGCCGCCGAAGTCGACCACGTGGGCCGCCGTGAGGATGTGCCGCCCGGTTCGCAAGAGCGAGCCGGTCCCGTATCCGCCCGTCAAGGGGTCGATCAACTGGACAACGCCGTCGTAGCCCGAGGCGGGATTCACGAGGTGGTTGTCCGGGCTGTCGGTCGACACGGCGAAATAGGCGTCGGGATACTGGATACGGGCGTTGTGGTCGTAGTCCCTGGCGCCGGCAGCGTTAACCGCGTAGCGGAAGGAGTCGTTCGAGGCGAACTTCTTCGCGTAGATGTTGGACTCGTTCGCCGCGTCGCCGTCCTGGCCGAACGAGGTCCACGAGACGACGAAAGCTCCCTCCGCGCTCATCGCGATGGAGGGGTGCATCTGGTTGTTCTCCGTGGTGTCGTTCACCAGGAACTCGCCGCCGTAGCCTTCGGTCAGCGTGCTGACGGTCACGCTGGACACGGGGTTCACGAAGCTCGGCGGGTTGGCGACGACAATCTGCTCCTGGTTCTTGGCGGCGCCTTGATCCACGAAGTAAACGAAGATTTCCGTGAGGCTCGTCGCCTGCACCTGCACGCGGTTCACGTCGCCGCCCAGGACGTTGAGCTGGGCTTCGATCTGCTCGACGCTCGCCGCCGGGTTCCCGTCGATCGCGATCGGGGCGGTGACGTTCGAGGTGCCCGGGTCGTCGTCGCCGTCCCAGAAGAGCGTGAACGTGCCCACCGGGCTCTCGCTGAACGTGAGCACCTGGACCTCGTCCGCTCCACCCAACCGTTGGCCGGAGGGGCTGTACCGCTGCGCGTAGATCCCGTAGCCGTCGCCGTCGCGGGCGCGACCTTCCAGGTCCGTGGTCGCGTCGTTGCTCTGCCAGGTGACGACGAAGTCGCCGTCCACGTCCATGGCCACCGCGGCATACCGCTGATGGCCTTCCGTGAGGGAATTCACCCGGAACGCGTCGTCGAACGGACGGCCCTCGGCATCATAGCGTCGCGCCCAGACGTTCCAATCGGGATCGGCCGCGGTGCCGTCGTTCTGCTCCCAGGTGACCACGAAGTCGCCGTCGGAGTCGCGGGCGACGGAGGCGAACATGGCGGTCGCGTCGTCGGTAACCTGGAAGGCGTCGGCGGGAATCGGGCCGGTCGAGATCCGCTCGATCTGGTTGCCCGACCAGCGGAGGTCGTTGTACACCCTGGCGTAGATGCCACCGGACGTCGTATCGGTCCAGACCACGACGAATTCGCCGTCACCGTCGGAGGCCACGGCCCTCGGGGCGTACTCGGCGCCGGTGTCGCCGACGAGCACTTGATCGCCCGTGGGCGGGTCGTTGACCGGCTCTTCGTCGGTGGAGGTGAACCCGACGACGTTGAACTGGCCGGTGGTGTCCCGGCCGTAGGGGTTCAGGCCGGACGAGTAGAGCGGATTGCCGACCACGTCGCGGAGAGTGCCGGAGATGAGGATTTCGTACTGGCCGGCGGGGAGTGCCGTCACGCCGGCCCCGGTGCCGTTGCCATCCAACTCGATCACGGCTTCCCACTTGTTGGTCTGGTCGACCCCGGGGAACATCTGGGAAGCCATGTTCAGGTCGAAATTGATCGAGCGGATCGCTCCGACCAACACGGTCCCGTCCTTCACCAGGCTGTAGTTGGCCGTGTTGAGAACACTGTCGGCCACTGACGCCGGATCGCCGGCCATCATCTCCTCATCGAACACGACCACGATGTAGTTGGGCGACTCGGTGAGCTGGCCGCCATACCCGATCCGCTCGCCGGAGACCGTCGTAATATCGCTCACCTTGGGACCGGCCGTGTCGGTGGCTTCCTTGTACCGCCGCGCGAAGATCCCGTTGCTGTCGCCGATGCCCTTCCCACTCCAAACGACGATTCGGTCGCCGTCGGGCTCCATGCCGACGGTGGGGAACTGCTGGATCCCAGACTCCGTGCGATTCACCCGCGACTGAACGGTCACCGCCTCCGGGGCCGCCTGGTTCGACTGATAGCTGCGGACGAAGACGCCTTCCATGTCCTGTTCCGAGGCCAAGTCCGGGTCGCCGGGATTGAGCGGGTCCGGCCGAGCGCCTTGACCATTCCAGACCACGACGAAATCCCCGTCGGCGTCCACGCCGACCGACGGATTCACCTGACCGCCGCCGTAGATCGCGGCGAGGGCTACCTCGATGTCGTCGTCCGCGTCCGGATCCTCCGGGGCCAAGACATTGACCTGATCGCCAGACAGCGACGTGCCGAGGCCGTCGAATTGTTCGAAGAACACGTCGTACTGCCCGCCGACCGTGCTCTCCCACACGGCGATGAAGACGCCGGGATCGAGTTGGCCGTCGCCATCCGCGTCATACGCGTCTTGCATGGTCACTTGGGGGTTCCGGGCCGTGCGTCCGATGTCCGGATCTCCCGACTCACCGATGCCGCTTCCGACCACGAATTCCGCCCCGGCCGCGGCGCCGGTGGCGTCGTACATTCTGGCGCGAATCTCACTGTCGGTGACCACGCCGTTCTGTTGCGCGGTGATCTGGTCCCAGGCGACCACGAAGTTGCCGAGGTCGTCCATGGCCACGGCGGGGTTCAGATCGACGTTGCCCGGCCCGGTTCCGGTGCCCGGCACACCCGTGCTGTTGATGATGAACTCGGAGCCGATCGTGTCTCCGTCGTAGTTGAAAAGCTGCCCGACGACGTCGTTGAAGTAGCTGTACTGCTGCCCTTCGGATGCCCAGACGACGGCGAAGTTGCCGAAATCGTCCATGGCCACGGACGGGTTGAGCTGATCGTTCTGGAGGGTCGTGTTGATGAGGAACTGATCGCCGAGCGGTTCGCCGACGGAATTGTACATCCGCCCGTAGACGCCCCAACTGCCATCCACGTTGTCGTCCTCGGATTCCCAAACGACGACGAAGTCGCCGTCGGCGTCCATGGCCACGGCGGCGTTTCGCTGGTTACCGTCGGTGACGGTGTTGACGAGGGTCTCTCCCTTGATTTCCTCGTCGTTGCGGTTGAACATCCGGAAGTAGATTCCCCCGCTATTGAAGTCGGAGGGATCGTCCTGACCGTAGCTGGTCCACACGGCCACGTAATCGCCGTCGTGGTCGACGGCCAGCGCGGTGGTCGACTGCTCGCGACCGTACCCGGTGCCGAGCGGCTCGGAGAACGTCTGTTGGAGAGAGACCGCCCCGCTCTCGTTGATGCGGTACTCGACGGTGTTTGACGTCCCCGGGACGACGTGGAACTCGTGCGTATAGCCGGCGGGTCCGCTTGACGCCGCAGACGTGCCGGGACTCCCGTCGAAGTCGCCGTCCAAAGCGTTCCCCGAGAAGTACGGGTCTCCCGCCTCGAAATCGTAGGCGTCGTTCACCGTGTCCATGACCACGAGCACGTAGTCCCCTTCCGGGAGGCCGGCCGTTCCGCCACCAATGCTGCTGGCATCCAGCGAGACGACGGCTTCGTATTTCCGAGTATCGGGATTGAGGGCAAAACTCACCTTTTGGATCGCGCCGGATACCGTGCTGCCGTTGCGCTGCAATACCCAGTTGTCGGGGTTGAGAATGCTGTCGGGTCCGGGACCGGGATCGAGCGACGTGTCGTCGTTGTCCCGGACCGACAAGTCTTCACTGAAGGCGACGACCAACTCGGTGACGCCGCTAGCGACGGTATCCCCCTGGAGCACGGGCGTCCCGTCCGACAACAGCACGTCGCTGACGACCGGACCGTCCAGGTCGCGATTCGAGACGAAATCGGCGCTTAACGCCCGATACACGTCGGTGACCCCCAGGGCCAAGTCACCGGTCCACACCATCGTGAAGCCGCCGGCAGCGTCCCCGCCAATCGTGGCGTAGCGCTGGTCTCCATCGACGAGGTAGTTCGCTCGCGTTTCCGCGCCCACGGGAGTCCCGTCGAGGGCGAACTGCTGGAAGAAGACGCCGCTTCCCGAGGTGTCTTCCTGCCGAGGCTGGTCGCCCCGGCCATTCCAGGCAACCGTGAACCCGCCTCGCCGGTTCATGGCAATGGAGGCGAAGTTCTGGTTGGCCAGTGTGCTCGTGTTTACCTGGAAGGTGGCCCCCATGGCGGGCTGCCTGGTGAGAGTGAGCCTCCACTCATTCAGGGTACCTCGTCGA
The DNA here is from genome assembly GCA_964505295.1 of uncultured Planctomycetaceae bacterium. GTDB lineage: Bacteria > Planctomycetota > Planctomycetia > Pirellulales > Thermoguttaceae > DATKZH01. The sequence goes on along the minus strand of CAZDHR010000034.1, from coordinate 15,215 downwards.
GCAATCTCATTCTGGAAGGTAGGGAACCCTCGGTCCACGGTGTCTTGGACCAGCAGGGTCCACACACCGCTCGACCTCTCTCCGTCGAACGCGTCCAAGCCAAACCCGACCCCATAGTTGACGAGGTCTTCCGGCTGATAGCCTAGCGGATCGTTGTAGGGTCCCACGGCCGCCGGAGGAGGATCGGTAATGGCAATCGTGCTCTCGTCGTCAAATATCGTCCCCGCAAAATCGGAGGACGTCGTGACCGGATCCGGCTCGTTCTCCACCAGAACCACCGATGTCCCCGCGGGGCTCTCCAGCGTCAGCTTCACGTCATACGTGAACGGGTGATCGGCATCGACGAGGACGTCCACGTCGGCAATGGTGAAGTTGTTGATGGGGATGTCGAAGGGCACGGCGATCTGCGCCCTGGCGTTGTTGCCGAGCCAGAAGTCCTGGGAGCCGGTCCACACGTACTCCATCACCGGATCGGCCTGCTCCTCCAACAGCGGCACGTTCACCGACCGGGCGAAAATACCGTCGCCGCTCCCATCGTCATGGGCGCTGGTCCAAACCACCATGAAGTCTTCCCCGGAGGGCGTAATGGCCACGTCCGGGTAGCTCTGGTCCCCAGCGGTGGCGCCGGCGTTGACAAGAAGTTCCCCTCCCAGCGGACCGATCTTCGGCTTTCCGTCGGCTTCGAACAGCCGGGCGATGACGTCATTGCCCACCCCGTTCTGATCACTCGTCCACGCGAGCACGAAGCTGCCACCGTCGGCCATGTCGACGGTGGCATTGCGCTGGTTGCCGCCCGTCGTCACGTTCACTTGGAACTCCCCGCCGAGCGGAAAGCCAAACCGGTTGAACCGCCGGGCGTAAACGCCGTACCCGGAACCGAGATTGCCGCCCTCCTCTTGCCCATAACTGGACCACGTGACCACGAAGTCGCCGTCGGGGTCCAACGCCACGTCGGACCACTTCTGGTTGTGGTCGGTGTAAGCGTTGACGCGGAAGGCGCCGCTCATCGGTGTGGGCAACCCGCCCTGGACCTCGGAGGACAACAGCCGGGCGTACACGTCGGCGTCGCCGCCGTCGTAGTTCGTCCAGGTCACCACGAAGTCGCCGTCCGCGTCCAGGTCGACCGTGGCGTACCTCTGCTCGCCAGGAACCGTGGAAATCTGGAACGGATCCGTCACGGCCGTGCCGTCCGCGTCGAACATCCGTACCACGACCCGGTCCACCCCGGCGATATTGGCCGTATACACCACCACGTAATCGCCGTCCGAGTCCACCGCGGTTGCCCCTCGGGCCTCCGCGTAGGTGCGCCCGCCGGTCAAACCGGTGACCGAATTATCATCCCCACCAAGAGGGCTGACGAAGAAGGGCACGACGACGTCGGCCCCCCCGGGCTCGAAGCCGTCCAGGGCCAGCGGGTTGCCCTGAGCATCTCGTAGACCCGACTGGCCTTCGTCCGGATCGGTCTCCGGAATATCCGGAACCGGATGCAGCGCGGTCAGCGTGTAGTCGCCGGCGCTCAGATCCCAATCGAATGTGATTACCGCTTCCCACTTGTTGGTGGCATTGTTGTGACCGTACGAAATACCGGTAATGACGTCGCGTATCTCGATGCCGTTGCGTCTCAGCACCCAGTTCGCGGGGTTTTCGACGCTGTCCGGGTCCTTGCCCGGCGCCCAGGGATCCCCCGATTCCCAACCTTCGTGAGTCCACATGTGCTCGTCGAACACGACCACTAACGTATCGGTGCTGTCGATCGGGTCATCGTTCGGGTTGTCGGGGACCAACGTGCCGTCTTCCAGCCTCAGTTCGGTCGCCACGGGGCCGGCCGTGTCGGTTTGCTCGTCATAACGGCGGGCGAAGATCCCATGAATGTCGCCCACGCCCCGACCGCTCCAGACCACGATCATGTCGCCGTCCGGCTCCATGCCGATGCTCGGGAACTGCTGGATCCCGCCCTCGGTCCGGTTCACACGCGACTGCACGGTCACCGGGGCCGGCGCAAGGTCCGGAATCCCGTCGGCATCGCTGTCACTGGCGGCGTAGTATTGCCGAATGAAAATACCTTCGATGTCGTCGTCAACGATCAGAGCCGGGGCGTTCGGATTCAAAGGATCGGGCTGCGCACCCTGCCCGTTCCAGACCACCGCGAAATCGCCGTCGGCGTCGATCGCCACCGAAGGATTCACTTGGTCGTCGGCAAACTGGCCCGCGCCCAGGGTTTCCGGCATGTTGACCTGCCCGCTGGCGATGGATCCCCCGCCCGAGTCGAACTGTTGGAAGAACACGTCGTAGGCAGCCACGACGCTCCCCATATAGCTTTCCCAGACGACGATGAAGCCGCTCAGATCGTCCACGGCCACTTGGGGGTTGCGAGCCACGCGGAGAGTGTCCCCCCCTCCGCTGCCCGTGCCCGTGTCGGCCTGGAACTCGCCCCCCTGGGGGCTCCCGTCGGCCGCGAACCTCCGCGCGGCGATCACCGAGTTGGTGACCACGCCGTTCTGCTGGGCAGTGACCACGTCCCACGCTACCACGAAGTTGCCCGACGGGCCGGACATCCCCACGGCCGGGTTGATCTCGAAGCTGCCGCCCGGGGGCGGCTGGACGCCGGGTAGATCGAACGTGTTGACCAGAATCTCCAATCCCTGCGCCACGCCAAACCGACTGTAACGCTGGGCGTAGACGTCGTTGAAGAAGCTGAAGTCCTGCCCGGCGGTCGCCCAGACGACGACGAAACCGCCGGAATCGTCCATCGCGACGGACGGGTTGAGCTGATTCCGCGTGAACTCGGTGTTGACACGGAAGGGGAGGTCCGTATCCGCCGAATCGATTACCCCATTGTGATTGGTGTCGGAAACCAGCGGCCGGCCCATGGAGTCGTAGCGGCGTGCATAGATGCCCCAGCTCTCGTCCGGGTCCTCGCCTTGGCTTTCCCACACGATCACGAACTCGCCGTCGGCGTCCATGGCCACGGCGGCGTTTCGCTGATGTCCCTCCGTGAACGTGTTGACGCGCTGCTCCAACACCTCTCCCGAGGTCGGGTCGAACGTCATCGGGTTGTCATACCGGTCGAACATGGCGAAGTAGACGTCCGCGCCCGCCGGCTCGCCTGCCGTCTGGCCGTAACTCGTCCACACCACCACGTAATCACCGTCGTGGTCGACGGCGACCGAGCGCGTGCTTTCCTCGCGGGCCAGGCCGGTGCCCGCAGACTCCGAAAACGTCTGCTCGTATTGGACGTAGTCCTCGGAGTTGACGCGGAATTCCTCTCCATTCGCCGCGCTCCCGCCCACGATGAAATGGTGCAAATACGCGCCATACCCCACCGTGATCGGGTTCGACCCGGGCTGCCCGTCCGCGTCGCCGTCCAGCCGGTTCCCTGCCACCAACGCCGTGGGATCGTTCGGATCGAAGTAGACCGAGACGTCCGTCATGTCGTCCTTCACGGCCAGCACGTATTCGCCGTCGAGCAGTCCGGGCGTACCCGAACCGATCCCGTTCCCGTCGAGCGATACGACGGCCTCGTACCTTCGGGTAATCGGGTTGTAGCCGAAGTCGACGTCGGTCACGCCGCCGATGATCTCCGAGCCGTTCCGCGTCAGCACCCAGTTATCCCGATTCTCGACGCTGATCAGGTCGGGATCGCCGGTCGCGGTGACCGCCAGGGACATGTCTTCGCTGAACACCACGGTCAACTCGGTCACGTCATCCGACGTGGTATCCAGAACGTCGCCGTCGAGCACTCGGTCGTCGTTCCAAAGGACGTCGGTCACCAGCGGGCCGTCGTCGTCCGACTCCGCCGCGTCGTTGACGCTGACGAAGGAGTAGATGTCCGTCTCGTCCAGCGCGGCGCCCGAGATTGGATCGATCTGCGGACCGGTCCACGCGATCACGAAGTTCCCGGTCGCGTCAATACCCACCGAGGAGATCCACTGGTCTCCTTCGGTGTTCTGCGGCGAATTTGCCCTGCGCTCCAAGCCGATCCGCGTGGCAAGATCGCTGAATCGCTGGTAGAAGACGCCGTGTCCCGACGCGTCCTCTTGCCCGTGCTGGTCCCCGTACCCGCTCCAACTCACCACGAACCCACCCTCATAGTCCATGGCAACGGACGAATACATCTGGTAGCTTTCCCGGGTCGTGTTGACCAGGAACGAGTCGGCGCTGGCGTCCACCTCGTCGATAATCAAGCTCCAGGAGCCGACTTCCACGTCGAGCGGGGTGAGACCACCCACCAGGTTGTTCTGGGGCAGTCGGTCTTCGACGATCAACGTCCAGACTCCCTGGGAGTTCTCCCCGTCGAACGCGGTGAGGATCTGCTGCGAGACGTAGCTGTCGTTGTACGGCGGAACCGCCCCGCCCTGCGAGTCGGTGATCCGAAGCGCGGTTGCCGTCTCGTCGTCGAAAAGCGTGCCCACCATGGTGTTGCCCGTCGGCCGGGTCCCATCGAGATACGGCCGCGGCAGGTCCTCGAAGAGCATCACCTGGGTGCCGGACGGGCTCTCCAACGTAAACCGCAGGTCCTCGAGCCTCTGGTGCGTGAGAATGCCGAGCTGAATGTTCAAGTCGGCAATCGTGAAACTGTCGGTCACGTTGATCGTGAATCGGTGCGTCCCGCTGATCGCGTGACCCGTGCTGTCGGTGAACCGTTTGGGCAACGGCCGGGACAACTCGGCCCAGATCGACGTGCCGCTGATGTCCGCGGCCGAGTCGGTCCAGGTGATGATGTAGTTCTCTCCGTCCAGACGCATCGACACGTCCGGGAACCTCTGGTCGCCGGGCAGGATGTCGTTGACCACGATCTCGCCGACCAGCGGGGAGACCTTGGGCGACCCGTCGGCGTTGAATTCCCGGGCGACGATGTCGTCGCCGATCCCGTTCTGGTCGCTGGTCCACGCGACCACGAATTCCCCCTCGCCCGACATCGCCACGCTGGCCGACTGCTGGTTTCCCGCCGTGGTGACGTTCACCCGGGACTCGGGCGCCAACGGCTGCCCGAACGAGTCGTACAACCTCGCATAAACACCCCACCCCGTGCCCAGAGCGCCTTCCGCCGCCTCCTGCCCATAGCTGGACCAGGTGACCACGAAGTCGCCGTCGGCGTCCATGGCCACGTCGGGCCACTGCTGGACGCCGTCGGTATAGGTGTTGACCAGGAAGGGCTCGTAATCGAAGACGGGAACGTACGTGAAGGAGATCGGGTCCAACGTCAGTCCGGCGAGGCCGAAGCGGCGGGCGTAGATGTCGGCGTTCCCGCCGCGATAGTTCGTCCAGGTGACCACGAAGTCGCCGTCCGCGTCGATCGCCACGTTGGCGTCCGCCTGGTCGTCGTCGAGGAATTCGGTTCCCGGACTCACCCACATCACCGGGCACTCTCGGTACGTGCCGGTCGGGGTGCCCGAGGAATCGAGCACCGGGAGCATGGCCGGGTTCCCTTCCGCGTCGAACACGCGGATGAAGACCCGGTCGTGCCCCGCGGCATAGCCGGTCCAGGCCACCACGTGGTCCCCGTCGGAATCGACGGCCACAGCGCCCGGCGTCTCGGGGTCCGTGATCCCGCTGTCGTACGGAACGGTCGTGCCGCCACTCACCGGGTCGTCCGGCTCGGCCAGGCTGACCTGGAACGTCCGCTCGAAGCTCTCGCCGGCAACGCGGAACCCGCTCAGCCCGAGTGCGTTACCCGCCTTGTCGCGCAGGCCGGAAACGCCGTCCTCGGGCCGGGGGGCGCGGGCCCGGACGGTGTACTGCCCGGTACCCAGCGACGTAATCCCCGACGTCAACCCGCCGTTGCCGTCGATGACCAGGACGGCTTCCCACTTGTTCGACGCCGTCCACGCGCTCGGATACGAGCCGCCGAGCCCGTCGTCGGTCCCGGCCAGATCGGCCGCCTTGTTCATCCCGAACTCGACCTTGGCGATCCCGAACGGAATCTCCTGGTCGCCCCGGAAGAGCACGAAGTTCTCCGGATTGAGCGCACTGTCCGGGTTCTCGTCCGGGTCGCCGGTCATCAACTCTTCGTCGAACGTCAGCACGACGTACTGGACCGGGCCGACCACCTCGTCCCCGTCCGCCATCCCTTCGTCGTTGTGATTCACCAGATCGGTCAGCTTGGGGCCGGCCGTATCGGTCGTCTCCGTGAACCGGCGGTAGTAGATGTTCTGGTTCGACGTGGCCCCGCTGGTATGCTCTTCGTTCTGGGTCCACGCCATCACGAAGTCCCCGTCCGTCTCCATTCCGATCGAGACTGCGTGCTGCGTGGTCCCGGTGTCGGCGTCCGTCAGCTCGATCAGCCGCGGCCATGGCTGAGGATCCGGGTCAAGGTCGTTAACGACCACGCTCAGGCCGATGTAGGAATCGTGGACTTCCCCCGAGAAGACGATCTCATAGGCAACCTCGTAATCGTTAATGGTGTACCCCCAAGGCGTCCCCAGACGGGCCGTCACTTCCGAGCTGATCGAGCCGAACCCGAACGAGACCGTCCGCACCTCGACGGACCCGTCAAACGACTGACTATCCGTTAGGTTTCCCGGCGTGCTGTCCCAGTGGATGCCGGTGCGAGTTGCCGACTGCAGTTCGTCTTCGATCTCGTTTCGGGTTTGGCCAATGTTCAACACCTGATTGTTATACACCGGGCCTATTTGTACATCCTCGTAACCGCCGGTGTAGGCGTTCCAGAGCCTTAATTCGAAGTCCCCCCCCTCGCTCGTGGTGGGGATCGTGAGGATGTACCGCTGGTTGTGGCCGTCCCGTTCGTTGTTGGCGACCGAGTCGCTCTGGAGGATATTCGAGTTGTTGAAATCCGGATCGGCGTCGAAGCGGCTGAACATCACGGCGTACTGGTCGCCCTGCAACAGCCCGGCCACCTCTTCGACCAGGGCTCGAATCCGGCCGAGCTGCGCGCTGTTGGCCGGACTCGGCTGCGTGCTTGCGCGGATCAGGAGGTTCTCCAGGTCGGTATCGTAGTCGGACGTGGAGCCCAGGTACACGTAGCTGCCGTACTGATCCCAATACCCGCCGCTGATCGGAAAGCTCTCGGCGGCCGGGTCGAAGTATTGCAACAGGTCCGCGTTCTCCGGCTTGTAGAACAGATCGTAGAGCGCCTGCCGAAACGTGGCCGAGCTATACACGTCATCCGACACGTCGGGGCCGGTCCCCTCGTACGAAATCACCAGCTCCCCGTCCGCGTCGATCGCTACTTCCGCGCCCCATTGCGTCCCCGGCCAGATCGTGTTGCTGCTTGGGGTGAAGCTGGCGCTGTTGGCCCGGAACTGGCTGCGGAGAAGCGCCCCGTTGATGTCGTACATCACCGCGCGCACGCCTGTGGAGCCGCCGCCGGTGTTGTCGCTGTCCGCGTTAACCGACCACGTGATGGCGTAGTTGTTGTTGTCGTCGAAATCCGCGGAAGAGCCTCCCCCACCCCCGACGCCAAACTGGTTGCGCCGGATCGTCCCATCGGGGTTGAACACCTTCGCGTCGACGTTCACCACGTAGCCGTCCTCTTGGACGAAGTCCTCGTCGTCGGTCGTGCTCCAGGTAATGACGAAGTACCCATCGTCGCTCACCGCGACGTAGGGATCGAAGTGAATCGACGTCACCTCGGAGTTGACCAGGAACTCGTCCCCGTCCTTCGTACCGTCGCGATTGAACTGCTGGGCCCGGATCCCGTTGAAGTACCCCAAATCCTGGCCCGGGTAGACCTGACTGAACCCTTCCGTCCCCGATCCCCAGGCGATGACGAAATTGCCCTCATCGTCCACGCCCACGGCGGGCTGGCCCTGGGCGCCGGTCGTGGTCGTGTTCACGCGGAACCCGCTGTCGAGGTCCTTCACGCCCTGGATGATCGTGTCCGTGATCCCGTCGAAATCGGTGTCGACGCGGAACCAATCGTAGCTTGGGCCGACCTCGGCCGGATCCACGATCCCCGCCGGCGAGAACCGCCGGGCGAAGACGTCGCTCACCGTGCCGTACTGCACCACGTCGGGGACGTCGCTCTCCCAGGTGATGAGGAACTCCCCGTCGGCGTCCATGGCCACGTCGGGGTTGGTCTGGTTGTACCGGTCGGGAAGCTGCGTGAAGGGGTTGTCCGGCTCGGCCGGGTTGACGCGGAACTCCGGGCTCGGCTCCTTGAGCGTCTCGACGCTGATTTCCGTCGAAGGAAGCAGGTTGGCGCCGCCCTCGTCGGCCGCCTGCGAAACCACCAGCAACGGATGGTCCTGCTTGCCCGAGGGGCCTTCCGTGGCGGCGGTGCCGCCGTCGAACGTGATGTCGAACTTCGTCGTGCTCGGCTTGACGAGGTTGTCCGTCGGGTCGAGCTCCCACACGGGCGTGACCGAAACGCCCGGCAGCGCCGTGCGCAATACCGCCGGAGAGTAGTACGGGCCCTCGGGAGGGTCGATACGGTCATCGGGTGGGAAGTCGATCGGACCCATCAGGACGTTTTCGGAGGTGAACGAGAACGCTTCCTCCAACGCATTGGCCGTCTGATACGGATCGCTCGCCGAGACGAAAATCGGCCCAACCTCCACGAGTTCCCGCACGGTCGACGTGATCACCGCGGGCAGGAAGCCGGACGTGAAGTTGACCGACTCGACGGTGATTTCGGGCTGGTCTTGCCCCATCGAGAGGTCGCCGAACTCGACGGTGTACTCGTGCGGGTTGGTGCCCGTGACGGTCACGTCCGTCAGCGCGCCGCCCAGGCCCCGCAATTGGGTCTGGATGTTGGCCGCGATTTCGGTGAACTCCTCCGTCGACTCGTTGAAGAAGACCGTGGTCGTCTCGCCGGGACCCACGACGCTGTTGCCGTTGACGTCGAAGCCGAACGTGACCGACCCGGCGATATTGGACTGGGACCAACCGGCCGTCGACGGGCGATACGTTGCCGTGATCTCGATCTTCTGGACTTCGTTGCCGCCGTAGGTCAAGTAGAACGCGCCGGCCACGTCGTTCCCGTCGTTGTCGTCGTCGATCGCGTCGGGCAGCGTCAGCCGTTGGACCTCGTCGGTGAAGTACCGGGCGTAGATGTTCGCGTCGAGCATCGCCTGGCCGGTCGCCGGATCGATGACCGGAACCATCTGGCCGGTACCCGGGTCCAGCTCGAGCACATCGTCGTACCGCGACCAGACGACGACGAAGTCGCCGTCGTTGTCGACGGCCACCGACTGCGCCGCGATCGTGCCCTGCTGCTCGGTGTCGATGTGCTGGTTGACCAGCACGTCGTCGTAATCAGCTGCCACCACGGACAAAAGCGTCCGCTCCTCCAACGGGTCGACCGTCAGGCGTCGATGCTTCATCTGCCTTGCGCCCGGCCGCGATTTCACGGCCCATCGGTCGCGAATCGATTCGAATGTGGATTTGAGGCTTCGCAGCTTAGGCGATCGTAGAAGCGACATCGTTTTCGTTCCTCAAAGCTGGGTCCCGGAGTCCGGAAGCATAGTGCCCGTCGGCTCCACCGCGCCGTCCCGCTGTTCCGCAGGAAACGGGCCAACCAGGTCCCGACTGGCGTCGGCGCCGGTGGCCTCGACGTCCCGGATCTCCGAACTGGCTCGCAACCAGAAGGAGGAATCGGGATTCGTGATTGCCTGGCGGACCGCCGGTTTCTCCAAGTTGAGAATCATCGGCCGGCGGATGCCCGGCAGGAATCGCACGTCGTAAAGCTCCTCACACCCGGTCGTAAACTCGAACATCGCCGCCACCGACCCGGTCCGCAGATCGACCACCGCCACCCCACAGAGCAGCTTCTGGCAGCGATTCTGGATCGGCAGCCCCCCGAAGATGTGCTTTTCGCGGATCTTCGACAGCCCCACCAGGGCGTACGGCCCCACGAAACACAAGCCTCGCAGATAGCCCGGCAAGCCGCAAACCACGCTCGACTGCCCGCTGGCCGGGTCAACGAGCAGCAACTCGCCGGTGCCGGAATTCAACACCCACAGCCGGTTGTCGTGCCAGCGAGGTGAGTGGGGCATCGACATCCCGGCGCAAACGATCTCGTCGGTGTCCACGTCGATCAGCACGCCGCCGGCGGCCTTGTTCTCCCGCCATCCGCCCGCCGTGTCCGTGGTCCCCAACGCCGTGACGTACTTGGGCCGGTCGTCCAACACCACGACCCCGTTCAGGTGACAGCGATCTTCCGGCACCAGGTCGGTGACGAACTTGGGCCTCCACACCGGCGTGAAGCTGAAGTCGCGGCTCAAACGGGCAAGGCACGAAAACCGCGTGTTCACCAGCAATAAGTCGTCGCCCGCAAACGCCACGTCGTGCGTGTGGAGATCCCCCGTGTGAAAAGTCGCCCGAGGCAGATACAGCGCGTCGTACCGACCCGGGCTGTCCTCCAGGTAGTCGTGCGCCAAGGGGGGCGCGTTGGCAAACAGCCAGAGATCGTGGCGTGCGGCCAATGCCAGGCGGTTTCTCTGGACCGCCAACCCGAGGGGCTTGTCGAACTGCCGCATGAGCAAGGTCACTCGCTGACCGTCCCAGCCGATCATCGCCACCTTGCCGGCCTGGTAGGTCGTGATCGCCAGCGAGCCGCCGGCTCGCGAGATCCATCCGTGGAACTCCGCCGATGCGGCACACCCGATCTCGACCGGTCGGTTGACCTCTGGTGATTGACTCATGCGATACCCCGCCGGATCCAATAGCGCAAAGACCGAGCAGGCGTTCGGGCCCAATGTTGCCCCCATCCCCAAGCCACGCATGCCGTCGGCGTCCTGAAACGAAACGCTGCGGCGCTCGACGACGAGCACAGAGACGAAGCTAGACAAGGCGACGCAAACGAGTGCCGAGATCGTGCGAGCGCAGGGGCGAGGCCATGACCACGCATCCACTCATACGACGGCGATGGCAGTCGAGTCCGTGCTAAGGCGAATTCCATCATCCGTGCTGCCCAGAAGCCCCGTTCTGTTCCCAAAACACCCCGTCTTGTTGTCCAAAGAGAGCGCCGCCCATGGGCCCTGCGGCATGACAGCCGGTCGGCGACACGCACAATGCCTTGCAAGACCCTTCCCATCAGTTCCGCCATACGAGTTGGGGAGCATGGAGCGAGTGATCCGAAACCGAACCGAATGGACTCCAACTCCCTATGTCCCAAAGGGAAACGCGATTTAAGAAATGCGTCAATCGAGCGTGCGCGAACACGTACATCCCCAGGCGACAACACTCCTGCCGCCTAGTCTTTCCAGATTGACCAGTTTATCATGATCGGACGCGTGCCTTCCGTCAAGGCTTTTTCCCGCTGCCCCATCCTCCTTGACGGTGAAGAGAAGCAGGTCGCGCAGGCCCGTCTGTTCGGGCCCGTTCCGTGAACGGCAAACCGCGCACGACCCGCCAACTCGCAAGCTTGTCGCACAAGCCGTGCCATCACGACCGAATATCCCTCCGGGGAGCCACAATCACCGGAAGCCGTTTTCTACAAAGGGGTTGTGTCGAGATCAAGCCGCCGCCCGATCGGGCGATACAAGCTACGTGTCCGCGCCTCCACGTGTATCATTCTGCGGCACTCGATGCGGTTTCCGGCTGCACTCCCCAGGGCCCGCCCGAACCGCCCATCGCGGGGACCCGGCTGCCGCCCTGCCCAGCGGCCCGATTCGGACGGTCGGGCTGGGGCGCGTCAAGCGGTCGCAACGATATCCTCCGCTCGTCCAGCCATCGAGCGGCCTCGCCGGGAGTGAGTCGGGGCCGCGCCGCGGCGTGACGGGAGCCTCCCGCAAGGGAAGGCGTTTGTCGCCTGCGTCGCGCCCACGTATACTTGCCAAGTGGAGGGAGGCAGGACGTCTCTCACAACCCTTGCCGGAAACCGTCTCGAGCCGCTTGTCCGCCGCAATCAAGGGATCTCGAACCATGAGCGGCCGAGCCCTGTCTGCCGAAGACGCTTTGCAACAGAGGGTGTCCTGGCTTGTCGGTCCCAGCAATCAGCGGTCCGCCCTCGCCATCGGATATCGCAACGCGTTGACACGCTGGACGGTGATTGCGGACGGCATACCGTCTGAGGAAAGATGTTGCCATGCGATGCCACCAGGCCGTGCCGCCGGTATTGATTATCTTCCTTATTTGCTACGTGCCGATTTCGGTCGCGCGGACGCCCGACGAGACGCCGGAGAAATCGCCTGATGAGACGTCGGAGCAGTCAACGGGGCCGGCGGCCGATGCGTCGCCGGACGAGCAGGAGGCAGGGCGTTTCTTGCGCCTGGCTCGGGACGACGAGGAATCGCCCGTCGCCCTGGAGGCGGCAATCGTCCACTGCGTGCCGAGGGATTGTGGCAAGACCGGCCCCACGGTCGATCTCGTTTCGGCCGTCCACGTGGCCGAGAAGGGCTACTACGAGGAGCTGAACCGCCTTTTTGCCCAATACGATGCCGTCCTTTTCGAACTGGTGGCCCCGGAAGGGACGCAGATTCCCCAAGGAGGCGTCCGGCCCACCGGCAATGCGGTATCGATGCTCCAAAACGCGATGACCGACGTCATGGGACTCCAGTTTCAGTTGGAGGGAATCGACTATACCGCGGACAACTTCGTCCACGCCGACATGTCGCCGGAGCAGTTCGCCGAATCGATGCGGCGTCGCGGGGAAAGCGTGTTTCAGGTCTTCCTTCGGATGCTCGGATACGCCATGGCGAAGCAGGCCCAAGACCCCGGCGCCGGGGGCGGGGATTTCCGCTTGCTTCTGGCCCTGTTCGACAAGAACCGGTCCCTGGCGATCAAGCGGGTGCTGGCCGAACAGTTCGAGGACCTCGAGGGCTCGCTCAATGCGATCGAGGGGCCGGAGGGCTCGACCTTGATCTCCGAGCGAAACAAGGTCGCGTTGGGGGTGCTTCGCGAACAAATCGCGGCGGGCAAGCGGAAGCTCGCCATCTTCTACGGGGCCGGGCACATGTCCGACTTCGAGCAGCGACTCGGCGACGATTTCGGCCTCGCGCCGGTCAGCACCCAGTGGTTGATCGCCTGGGACCTGAAGGCCGAACCGAGGTCCGAGCGGCCCAAACCGTCGCGCAAGGCACCTCGCAGCACGCCCACCCCCGAATCGCCGGCAAACGTTGCACCTTGACAACTGCCGCGAGGCCTGCCAAGCCGTCCGCGACTCAATAGCGTCGGACCTTGCGGAGCAAGTATACCCCCCAGATTAGCAGAATCGCGTTACCGGCCCACACCGCCAGTGGAGGAAACCTGCCGCCCTTGGCCGCATCGACCGCGTAGATCAGGGCAGGGTAGTAGACTAACAGGATGGGGACAAAGCATAGGAAGAAGCTGGTTAAGGGTTGCGCATTGCGGAGCCGCATCGCCATGGGGGCCCCGACCAACACGAAGCAGAAGCAACTGAAGCCGGCCGACCAGCGGCGGAACGGCTCGGTCTGCAAGCGGTACAGCCTGGACCGTTTGTTGTTCGACAATTTCTCTCGCGTCCGCCACTCCGTGCTGAGCAGCCCCTCGAAATCGCCGCAAAGCATCTGATAGGCTGCTTGGCCGGCGAGCTCCTCCTGGTACCGGTCGATCTCCGTTTTCTGACGGAGAATCTCTCCGGGGATCACTCGCATCGCGAGCGAGGAGGGCGACTTGGAGGCAATGTCGGCTCCACTCGGGTCGTCCAAAGGGATTTCATAGACTTCGCGACCGTGGAAACGTCCGGTCACGCCCCCTTCGACCATCACCGTGCCGTCGAAGAGGATGATTCGCAGCACGTTGTTCTCGCGGTCGGTGCGCAAGATCGCCTCTTCGGCGGTGATCGTGGTGGGGGGCGTGCTGCCGCGCGGCTTCAGTGTCAGCGTGGGGCCGATGAGCCGGTTGCCCCGCACTTCTCTCACGTTGATGTCGAAGGTCGGCCTGCTGAACTGACGCTGGGTCCTCAGCATTCCGTAGGCGATCTCCTCGACCGCCTCGACGATCACGCGGCGCACGCCGTCGCGGCCCCAGGAGACCGCCACGTCGTACAGAACGACCGTTCCCAGGCTGAGCAGAAACGACAGGGCAAGCGTCGGCCACAAGATGACCATCGGAGAGAGTCCCAGTGCCTTGATCGCCACCACCTCATTCGAGCCGGCAATCCGTGAATAGACGGTGGTGGTCGCCAGCAGCAGGGTGACCGGCACGGCGAAGACGAGGGCTTCGGGCAAGATGTAGGGCATGAGCCGAAGGAGTTGGCCGAGCGGAAGACCTTTGTCGAGCGCCTTGTCGACCACCAGGATGATCGAGAACATCCCGGTCAAAGCGGTTAGCGAGAGCAGGAACCACTTGCCCAGCTCGGCCAGAATGTATCGCGTGAGGATGCGCATCGCTCGTTCGTCTCGCGGTGGGGCGCGCGGGTGGCCAGTCTCGCCACGCCCGACAAGCCCGTCAAGGGCAGTTTCCGCCGAGTTCGAGGCGGTTGGCAGCGTGTTCCGCTTTACATCTTGGCGGGAATCGCCCATACTACCGACAAGACTCGGAAAACGGACTACCCCAGAAGGTGGGTCAGGCTGGCGACTGCACTGCCAAGGAGCAAGCACGGATGGCCCAATTGTCGGTAAACGAGACGACGACTTTTCGGTGGTCGTTCGAGGAAGACGTGCTGAACTACGCTTCCGCCGGGATCGGGGCCATCGGCGTTTGGCGGCAGAAGCTGTCCGACTGTGGCGAAGCCAAGGGGATCGAGCTTCTGGCCGAGAAGGGTCTCCAGGTCTCCCATCTTTTCTGGGCCGGCGGGTTTACCGGGAGTGATGGAAGGTCGTTTCGCGCCAGCGTCGACGACGCGGCCGAGGCCCTGCGAACCGCCCACGCCCTCGGTACCGGGGCCCTGGTGGTCTACAGCGGGGCACGAGCCGGGCATACGTTCAATCATGCTCGCCGCCTGATCAAGGACGCCCTGAAGGAGTTGGCCCCCCTGGCCGGCGAACTGGGGGTGGTGCTGGCCGTGGAGCCGATGCATCCCGGCTGTGCCACGGAGTTCACGTTCCTGACGGACATCGACGAGGTTCTCGACCTGCTGGTGGCGGTCGACGGGGAGCAGGTCAAGATCGTCTTCGACACCTACCACCTCGGCCAAGACCGCCAGATTATCGAGCGCATCGCGGAGATCGCCCCTCACGTTGCCATCGTGCAGTTGGGCGATGCCCGAGAGCCACCGACCGGCGAGCAGAATCGCTGCCCGCTGGGCCAAGGCACGATCCCTCTGCGAGAGATCGTCGACGCCCTGGGCGCCGCCGGGTACGACGGCTTCTACGACGTGGAGCTTCTGGGCGAAGAGATCGAGACCATCG
>CAZDHR010000033.1:0-30370 GCA_964505295.1 uncultured Planctomycetaceae bacterium | reverse complement strand
GCTGGTCGTCAGCTTTCCCGTGAGCTGGTGGTACACGAGGCTCGTCGACAAGCAGGGGCTGGGGAGCCATCTGCGGCTCGTCCGGGCGGACGTGCCCGCGTCGTTCTTCGACGAGGTGACCAAGATGGTCGAGGCGATCGAGAAGGAGCGGAAGAAGCGCGGCTGGCCCGAGTTTCTCTATTACCCCATCGACGAGCCGAGCACCAGCGAGGACGCCGTCCGCTTCATGGTGGGCGTGATGAAGGCGATCAAGCGGGTGCCGGGCGTGCGGACGTACGTGACCGCCGATCCGAGCCACGAGCAGTTCGCGCCGATGTGGCCGTACGTCGACGTCTGGTGCTGCCAGCCGTTCGTGTTCGGCCACGAGAAGATCAAGCGGCTGAGCGAGGAGCACGACGTCGAGTTCTGGTGCTACCCGAACCACATCAGCGGCGAGAACGACCACACGCCCGTCCGCGGCGCGAGGATGACCTGGGGCTTTGGCTTCTGGAAGTCGGGCTTCCGGACGCTTATCCCCTGGATCTACCAGGCCAGCATCGGCGACCCGTGGAACTACCTCGACGGCACCTCGATGGACTTCTTCAACCGCGCCACGCCCGACGGCGAGCCGATCCCCGTCACCATGTGGGAAGCCTATCGCGAGGGCATCGACGACGGCCGATACCTCTACACGCTCCAGCAGCTCGTCGACCGCGCGAAACGAAAGGGTGGCAAGGCGGCGGAGCTCGCCCAACAGGGCCAGAAGGAGCTCGACTTCCTCTGGGACGCGATCGAGGTGCAGGAGAAATACAAGTACGACGGGCTCTGGTCCGGCCGCGACTTCGACGCCTATCGCTGGCTGTTGGCCTCCCAGATCCTCCGGTTGCAGGAGGCGCTGAAATGATGCGCCGCAATGGGTTCCGGTCCGAGCGACCGCGAGCGACGAGCGGTTGCCTTGCCGCGTGTTTCGCCGTCTGGGCTTTGCTTGGCGCGTCCCCGGAGGCCCCCGTGCCCTCGATCTTCGAGTGGCAGCGGCAGAACCTCGGCTCGCGGCGGTGACGTCGGGTTAGTCGTGACGCGCTGGCGGGGATTGCCGATCGGGCGAGCCGCTCGATGCTCGGTTGGCCATCGCGTCACTTGGCCGCTGTCTTCGGGACCGCATCGTCGTATTGGAAGACGTCTTCGACGCCCACGCCGAAGATCGTAGGGTGCGTGAAACGCACCACTTCCGTGTCGTGTGATGAAATGGTGCGTTTCACGCACCCTACTCTCGGTCGCTCACGCTCAGTCGCCGTCTGCCTGATCGCGGGCAAGCATGCTCGCCCACTCTCGCCGGAGCTGGCGAAGCTTCTGCTCCTGCTCTTCGCTGAAGAAGCCCTGCACGTGGGCGTAGGTGTCCATCCAGGTGACCAGCCGGTCGTGGCTTTCGGCGTCGAGCTCGACGCCTTCGTGGCCTTCGCCTTCGGTCAGGAAGGCCATCAGCTTGCTCTTCCGCGCAGGGCAGTCGCCGACGATCGAGCGGTCCTTCTCGAACGCGAGCTTCTTGATGTCCTCCTCGGCATAGGAAATCAAGTTCCGGTAGGAATTGGCCGGGGTGAGATCGAAGGCCGGGGCTTTGGCGGTGCCTTCGGGGCTGTGACAGCGCACGCACAGCCGATCGAGCACCGGCTGCACCAGCTCGGCGTATTTCAGCGGCCAGGAGCCGGCCGGGCCCGGCGCGAGCTTCGACGGCCCATCGACGGCGGCCAGCGGCGGCGTGGTGACGGCCGGGGCCGTGTCGCGGTGCTCGTGGCAGCCGATGCAGGAGAGCGTTGTGTTCGGCGCCACGTACGTCAGCGTCCGCATCGTCTGCACCGCCATGCCCCGCTCGTCCAACGCCTGGAAGAAAACCGACACGCCTGAGGGAACGGGGAAGTACGCCGACCCGTCCGCCTCGACCGGGGCCATCCCCAGCACGAACTTACCAGGATCTTCGCGGGACACGCCCAAGACGGGCTTGTTCATGTGCGGCTGCACCTTGGGGGGCACGCCGACGATCCGCAATCGCTTGATCGAGCCCCGCTCGACGCCTTCCAGGCCCGCGTACACGTCCTGGAGCAGGAACCGGCCTTCGCCCGGGGCGTCCCAGTCGGCCGTGTACACGCGGACCGGCGGCTTGGGCCGCGCGCGGACCGGGAGCGGGTACATGCTGGCGATTTCCGCGTCCCGGTGCAACAGCTCCAGGTTGCCGAAGGCGTCGTACAGGTAGATGCCCAGCGGGTTTCTCGGGTTGCCCTTTTCAGGCAGGAACGTGTGTCGCGGCAGCCGGCAGTCGCTCCACGCGACGAGGAAGAACTCCTCGCTCAACGGATACGGGTTGGCGTAGTAGTGCTCGGGCCAGCCTTCCGTCTCGGGAAAACAGACCTCGGGCGTCAACCGCGTCAGCGGCCGATCGAACTCCGTCCCGCGTGTACGGTCCAAAAGCACCAGTGATCCGCCCATGTTCGAGTGGTGCGCGGCCGCCGTGAAGACCAGCTTGTGCGAATTGGGCACGCTCCGGGCCTCGAACACGCACTGCGGCTTGCTCGTGAAGTTGCCGTAGACGAGCTGCGGGTTGGTGCCGTCGGGGTTGGTCGACCAGAGGCTCATGAACGGGCCGTTGAAGCGGTCGATGTAGTCCCAGCGGGCGTAGAGGACGCGCCCGTCGCTGGCCACCGACGGAGTCCATTCAAAATTCTCGAAGGCCGACGCCGGGCGCAGGTTGCCGCCGTCGCCGTCCATCAACTGGAGCGTAAACACGGGGACCGGCCGCGAGTTCCCGCCGCCGCAGCGGACGTAGCTGTCGGGCAGATCGGCCGTCCGGGCGGTGGCTGACGCGCTCTCGCGACCCACCTGGATCGACTGGCCCTTTCGGGTCGAGAGGAACACGATCTCGCCGCTGGGGAGGTAGCGGGCGTCGAAGTCGTCGTACTTGCCGCGGGTCAGGCGCCGCACGCCGCTGCCGTCGACGTTCATCTCGTAGATCTTGTAGAACGTGTCCTCCGGCAAGTTGTCCTTGTTCACCTTGTCCGCGATGCCGTGGGAGGCGGGGTAGAACTTGCAGTAAGCGAAAAGCACCTTCTTCCCGTCGTAGGAAACGTCGGGCCGCAGGAAGCTCCCCTCGCCCCAATCCTCCGTGATGCAGCGGACCCGCGGGTCGTCGCCCCGGAACCCTTCGAGCAGGCAGATGCCTCCGCCGCCCCGCGACCACCAGCCGTAGTATTGGTCCGACATGTGCGGAAAGGCCGGGGGAACGCGCTTGACGAACAGGATCGTGTCGAAGTCCAGAAGCGGATTAGAAAAGGCCATCTCGCGCACGGCCCAGCGGGCCTTCATGTAGAGCTCGCGCCGGACCCGTTCCGGGGCCTCGGGCGCGAGCTTCTCCGCCTCCGCGGCGACCTGCCGAAGAGTCTCGACCTGCGGCTCGACGTCGGCTCCCTGTCTTCCGAGACTCTCGGCCAGCTTGAGCCCTCGCTCGAGCACTTGGGCGATCTCGTACTCCGGCTTCCCGGCGCCGGCTTGCGCGTGCCGAACCGACCATTGGCTGGTGCTGCTCTGCGTGGCCGGTTTGTCCAGGGCGACGTTCTGGTCCCCATCGGTCGCGTAGATTTCGACCTCGTCGAGGTGGAAGTAGCTCGTGCCCGGAAGTTGGAGGCGGACGTAGCGTGCCCGGGCCCCGCCGAGCTTGGCCACCATCGGCTTGCCGTCGCTGTGGCCGTAGAAGACCGTGCCGTCGTGCTGGTAGAGCTGCTTCCAGGTCCGGGCGTCGTCCGAGGCCAGCACGAGGATGCGGGAGTTTCGGGCGCCGCACTGGTCGCAGCGGTTGTACAAGACGATGCGGTCGAGGCGGGCCGGCTCGCGGAGATCGACCTGCCACCAGGGGTTCGGCTCATTTAGCGTGTGAAAGCCCCATTTGCCGTTTTTCACGCCGTCGACGCCCCCGACGGCGTCCTCCTCCGGCTCGACCTGGGCCCCGGTTGTGGCGCCGGTGCGGCGCATCGCGTCGTGGTGGAGCCAGTCGGCCTCGACCTGGTCGGGCGTAAACGCGGGCTGCCGATCGGCCTGCACGGTGGGCGTCTCCGGCGCGGCGGCCCAAATCAGGTTGGGGGCGAGCCCTATCAGGGATGCGGCCAGAATCGGGACACAATCGGCCCTTTTCACGGCGAGCCCCCTTTCGCAAGCGAGGCTGTCGTTTGAGCGGAGTCTGCTTCGTTAGACTCCCATGCTACGCGGTTGCCCCCCATGGTACACAGAGAGCTCGCTTTGCGGCAAGAGCCACCCGGGTGAAGCCGCAGGCGGCCATCATCGGGGGGAAGGTCGACTCACCGGCTTTCCTTCGGCCCGTGGGCAGCGCTCGGGAACCAGACGCGGACGTCGGGGTGCATCGTGTAGAGGCGCAGTTGCCGGCCGTCGTGGACGAGGATCGCGCTGGAGTGGTTGGTGGCGATGATCGGGTTCCCCGGATACTTCTTCCAGTGCACCAAGTCGTCGCTCTCCGCCACGTTGGTCGTCCAGGGCCCGCGCCACTTCGGGTCGGCGTTGGCGTGGTAGTAGGCGTAGTAGCGGTCCTGGTACTTGACTACCTGGTTCAGGGCCACGGCGCGGCGGTCGTAGGCGTCGGGGCCGGTGGCGATCACCGGATCGTCCCGCACGTTGGTCCACACCTTCCGATCGGTCGACCGGGCCAGCCAGATCGCCCGGTCGCCCCGCTCGTAGAACAGGTACCAGGTGGGGCCTTCGATCCAGAGGGTGGGCGTGCCGTAGGGGCCGGGGCTGAGCGGCTTGCCGTCGGGGTAGCGGACGTCGAGGCTCCCGTGGTCCTGCCAATGGACGCGATCGGTGGAGGTCATCATGTGGGCGACGTCGTGGCGCCCTTCGGCGACCATGTAGTACACCTCGCCGTGCTTGACCACGCACATGTCCTCCACCCAGGACTCGTCGAAGATCGGGTTGTTCGGGTGCCGGGTCCAATGGAGCCCGTCGGGCGAGGTGGCGTAGCCGAGGAGCTTGGTGTCGGACCGGTCGGGGTTGTACCCGGTGTACCAAAGGTGCCAGGCATTTTCTTCCCGCAAGATGTACCCCCGCTCGCGGATATGCCGATCCCAGGTGTCTTTACCCGTGCCGGCGAAAACCGGATTGCCCTCGTACGGGACGAAGTCGACCAGCTCCGCGGGGAACTCGTCGGCCGGAGCGGAGCCGCTCCCCAGCGACAGGGCAAGCAGGAGGCCGATCCGGCAAGGAAGCAGCCCTTTCGACGAGCGCATAGCACATCTCCCTTAGGAAACGAGTCCTGCTCCCGCGCCCCGCCATAGGCGCTCTCGTTCCCAGGCGGAGCCTGGGAACGGGAGCAAACACACGTTTGTTCCCTCGCTCCGTCCGGAAACGAGGGCACACGCATGATGTCCGCGCGCGGGCGACGTGCGGTCGGGAGCGACGGTTCGGGTATCCGCTACGGTGTCGCCTGCGCGGTGATCTGGTCGATGATCCAGCGGTCCACGTCGCGGAGCATCTGTTCGGTCAGCTCCTGCCCCGAAGGATACTGCCGCAGGATGATCGACATGCCGGCGGCGTGCAGCAGTCGCAGATCGTCGCATGCCTTGGCCGGCGGATAGACGTGGCTGTCGCGGCCCACCGCCAGAAGCACCGGCAACTGCCGGCTTTCCGTGAGGCGACCGAAGGGCATATGGCCATGGGGAAATTCACCACAGACTGAAATAACCCCAGCGAAAAGATTAGGGCTATTCAGAGCGACCCGGAACGCCATCGTCCCCCCGGCGCCGAACCCGGCAAGGAAGACGCGATCGGCGGTCACGTGGAACGTGCGCGCGGCCGCTTCCATCGCCTCCACCACGCGACACTCGGCCTCGTGGATGTGGTCCCGCGTCTGGGGCCACACGTAGCCCGGCCGCTCCGACGCCCCGCCACTGGGGCGAAAACCGCGAGGGGCCACCGCCACGTAGTTCCGCAGGCTGATCGTGGGCATGATCCGCACGAGCTGACGCTCGTCGCCGCCCGGCGAATGCAGCCACACGATGAGCGGATAGGCGTAGTTGGCCTCGTAGTGCTTCGGCCCGAACAGGATGCGCGACGCGTCGTGACCCTCGGAAGTCGAGAAGAGGCCTGATTCGATGCGGAAGGCCGGATCGGCCGGTGCCTCTTTAGATGACTTGGTCGGATGGTGAATACGGTTCATGATTGCATGTTAACCTGATGATCGCGGAATGATCGAAGATGACGGGAGATGAATCCGAATACAAACCACGTTGGCAACGTCATGCTGCACGTCCCCCCCAGCGACTCGAAGAGGAGTTTGAGAACTCCGCGCGCAACCGCCATGGCGCGGTCGCCGCGGTCCCCCCGGACCCTCCTCGGGCATCCAGACACGAGAGACTCTACCCAACCGGCCACCCGGTTGTCAACCGCATCCACCGTCGACAAACGGAAAGGGGCCGAATGCTAGCACTGCGCGCGGCGACCGCCGGCCGGGGGCCCTCGATCCCTCTCACGGGCTCTCGGTCAGCTTGGCCATGGCCGCGACCAGCTCCTTGACCGCGTCGATGCTCCTCCGCAGGGCGGTCCGCTCCGCCTCGGAAAGGTCGATCTCGATAATGCGTTCCACCCCCCCCGATCCGAGGATAATCGGCACCCCGACGTAGTAGCCGCCGACCCCGTACTCCCGGTCGCAATAGGCGGCCGCCGGCACGAGCCGCTTCTTGTCGCGGACCACCGCCTCGACCATCTGAGCCGTAGCCGCCGCGGGCGCGTAGTACGCGCTGCCCGTCTTGAGCAGCCCGACGATCTCCGCCCCCCCGTCGCGGGTCCGCTGGACGATCTGGTCGAGCCGTTCGGGCTCGATCAATTGGGTGACCGGGATCCCGCCTACGGAGGTGCAACTGGGCAGGGGGACCATCGTGTCGCCGTGACCACCCAGAAGCATGGCCGAAACGTCCTCCACGCTCACGCCCAACTCCATCGCCAGGAAGGCCCGGAATCGGGCCGTATCGAGAATGCCCGCCTGACCGATCACCCGTCGGTGGGGAAAGCCCGTCACCTGCCACGCCCGCTGGACCATCGCGTCCAACGGGTTGGAAACGACGATCACGATCGCCCCGGGGCTTCGCACGCGGACCTGCTCGGCGACCGAGCCGACAATCCTGGCGTTGGTGCTCAACAGATCGTCCCGGCTCATGCCCGGCTTTCGCGCGACGCCCGCGGTGATCACCACCACGTCGCTATCGGCCGTGTCCTCGTAGTTGGTGGTCCCGGTGACATGGCAGTCGAATCCCACGATCGGGGAGGCCTGCATCAGGTCCAGCGCCTTACCCTGCGGCATGCCCTCGGTCTCGGGAATATCGAGCAGGACGACGTCGCCCAGCTCGGCCGCGGCACACCAATGGGCGGTCGTGGCCCCCACGTTCCCCGCCCCAACAATGCTGATCTTTGCACGCTTCATTCCGCCAAGTCCTTCCTCCGAGGTTCGCAATTTGCGCAATAGCCCTGCTTCCGGCACCAATCCCGGAGGTTGTCCCGGGCCATCGGGCCTCGCCGGGAGTGCTTCGATTCGTGGGGGCTCGCGGTTGCTTGCCGTGTCGTCGACACTCGCGCCATTTATGCCGACACCGTCCATGCGCACGCGCGGGACAAGATACGACAGGCTACCAGCGTAGGGATTCGACCACCGGCGCGTCAAGCGGCCGAGGGGAGCGATTCCGACGCAGGCTTCTCGTCGCACCCCGAGCCGGCGGTTGCGATCGAACCGCTTCGTTGCGCCCCAAACGGCGCGGACGGCCTGCTTCCCGCCGCCGGCAGGCACAGGGCGAGGGTCAAGCTCACGTTGGCCGCGAGTCGCGTCATCATGTCGTTTGAGCCTCATCTCGTTGGAAGGTGTTCAGGGCCCGGTCGTCTCAGGATACAATGATGCCGGGCCCGGCAACAGGCCACAGGGAGTCTGCCACCAATCGGCGGGGAAGGACGAAACGGAAGAGAGGACACACCGAGGAACACGGAGCCGTCTTTCGTTTGCCCCTTGCCCCAACTGACCACCCATTCCCACAAGGAGGAGCTACTCATGGCGAAGGCCCAGGTGACGCGTCGTTCTTTCCTGACCACGAGCGCCGCCGGCGCGGCGGCGTCGGGCGCGGTCGGCGTGCTGGGGGCCCCGGCCCCGATCCGGGCAGCCGGTCTCAACGAGCGCGTGCGGGTCGGGTTCATCGGGACGGGCGGGCGCTCGAACGCCCATCTCAAGGTCGTCCTGAAGATGCACGAGGAGAAGAAGGGCGTGGAGGCCGCCGCCGTCTGCGACGTCTTCCGCGTGAACCGGGAAAAGGCCGCCAAGCGGATCCGGGACGCGGTGGGCACCGACCCGAAACCGTTCGGCGACTACCGCGAGCTGATTCACGCGGCCGACGTCGACGTCGTCTGCATCGCCACGCCCGACCACTGGCACGCCAAGCAGACCATCGACGCCCTCCGGGCCGGCAAGCACGTCTACTGCGAAAAGCCCATGACGCACTCCATCCAGGAGGCCCAGGACGTGGT
This sequence comes from uncultured Planctomycetaceae bacterium, assembly GCA_964505295.1. Classification (GTDB taxonomy): domain Bacteria; phylum Planctomycetota; class Planctomycetia; order Pirellulales; family Thermoguttaceae; genus DATKZH01. The sequence goes on along the minus strand of CAZDHR010000033.1, from coordinate 21,835 downwards.
CGCCGCCTGGAAGGAGACGGGCAAGGTGATGCAGGTGGGCGTCCAGCGCACGAGCGACGGGCGCTGGAAGCGGGCCAACGAGTTCATCCGCGAAGGCCGCATCGGAAAGGTCGTCCAGGCCCAAACCGAGTACTACCGCAACAGCGGTATGGGCCAGTGGCGCTACTACCAGTTGACCCGGGAAATGACCCCCAAAAACATCGACTGGAAGATGTTCCTCGGCACGGAACTCGGCCTGGCCCCCGAGATGCCGTTCGATCGGGCGGTCTTCCGGCAGTGGCGCTGCTACTGGCCGTTCGGCTCTGGGCTGTACACCGACCTGTTCGTTCACCGCCTGACGCAGACGATCAGCGCCCTGGGCGTACGGTATCCGCGGCGCGTGGTGGGCGGGGGGGGCATTTTCCTGGAGTATGATGGCCGCGACGTCCCCGACACGGCGACCATCGTGGCCGACTACGACGAGGGCCTCCAGGTCCTGATCACCGCCAGCATGTGCAACGCGCACCCGATCGAGCAGTGCATTCGCGGCCACCACGGGACGATCATCTTCGATCTGGCGACCGATGGCTTCGAGTTCGAGCCCGAGCGACCTCAGGTTACGCGGAAGCGCGACGCGGAGCGGACGCACGTCGAGGCGTTCCGGCCGGACAACGAGACCTACGCTCACTGGGAGAACTTCCTCGAAGCGATTGCTGGGAGCGATCCGGCCGCGTGCAACAACCCGCCCGACCTCGGGGCGGCCGCGGTGACGACCGTCACCATGGGCGCGGAGAGCTACCGCAACGGCGTGGTCTACGAATGGGACGCCGCCCAGGGGAAGCCGGTCGAAAGCGGCCCGGCCTACGCCGAGATGTGGCAGAAGATGTCGACCGAGCGGGCCGCCCCGCGCCACGTGCCCGGCTGGGCCCCGTACGACAAGGACCCGATGTTCAGCCGACAGATCCCCAACGACTACCAGAAGCTGGAAGGCCCCTGGCCAGACGCCAAGACCGATCCGGCGGACAAGTGATCCTGCCCGGTCGGCATGAGGGCTATCGCACGATCTCCGTGTCCGGCATGCTCTGGCGGAGCTTCGCGGCGCCGGCCTCGGTCGTGTTGGTGCCTTCGATCCGCAGGTACTTGAGGTTCTCGAGTCCCTTGAGGTGCTCCAGGCCGGCGTCGGTGACGAACGTGTTCCACAGGTCGAGCCACTCGAGGGTCTTCAGTTGCGAGATGCCCTCTTCGAGCCCCTTGTCGTTGACGGCGGCTTCGCCCAGGTCGAGCTTCACGAGCGGGGCGTCTTTGAGCTGCGCCAGGCCGGTTCCGGTGACCGTGGTGCCGCGGAGGTAGAGGCTTTTGAGCGGCAGGCCCACGAGCTTCGTGACGCCCTCGTCGGTGATGCTCGTGGCACGCATCAGGTTGAGCTCTTCCAGCTTCTTGAGATTGGCCAGGTGCTCCAGCCCGGGATCGGAGACCATTTGGGCGTCCTCGACGGTCAAGTGCGTGAGGTGGGCGAGCCCCTTGAGGTGTTCGAGGCCCGTGTTGCCGACCATCAGGCTCCGCAGCTTGAGGGCCCTGAGGCCGGTCAGCCCGGCGAGGTGGGCGATCCCTTCGTCGGTCAGCCCCATGTTGCCCCGCAGGTCGAGCAGCCGGAGCCGGGTCATTCCTTCCAGGTTAGCAAGTCCGTCGTCGGAGAAGTCGTTGTAGAGCAAGTGCAAATACTCGAGGCTCGGGAAGTCCCGCAGGTGGGCCAGACCTTCATCGGTCAACCCCCCGCTCCGGCGTAGGTTCAGGTCCTTGAGCTTGGCAAGCTTCTTCAACGGCACCAGGCCCTCGTCGGTGATCGTGGTGTTTACGAGCCAGAGCAGCTCGATATTTGTCAGGTTCGCCAGATGGGCGATGCCCGCGTCGGTCACCTTGGGGCCGTCGACCTTGAGCTTCCTCAAATCGGTCAACTTGGCAAGCAGCGCGAGGTCCTCGTCGGTGGTGGGAGCCTGCATCTTCTCCAGATCGACGGAGACAATCGTCCCCCCGTCGCCACGCTCGACGACCCCCTCCAGCGCTTCGACGCGCGCGAGGGCCGCTGCGAGCGTCTCGGCGTCGACCGCGGGCGCGGCGGCGGCTTCCGGCTCGCCCGACGGCTCGGCAGGCCCCGGCGCTGGCTGGCCAACCGTCGGCGGGAGGGCCGGCCCCGGCTGGTCGACCGGCGGGCAACCGGTCACCCCGGCAAGCAGGACGGAAACACTCAGAAGCAGCAGGACTCGGACGGTCATCGCTTGTACTCCCTTTTTTTCAGAAATCTCTCGTGCCTTGCCAACGCTCCAATAGCAGGTTGCCTGGCTCGTAGTGACCCGATTCATCGGGCCATACTTCGAGATCCGACCGCACCAATGCGGTCACGACCAACCGGCCGAACGGAAGCTGCCCGGGCACTTCGGTCAGCGTTGTCCACAACCCCCCAAGCTATCCGACCGCTGACCGGCCGGCAAACCCCCTCTAGAGGTATGGGCCCCAGAAAAGGTGGCAGCCACCAAATCTGAGCAAGATGGAGAAGATGGCGACTGGCAGAATGCCTGGATTACCCAAATTTGGTGGCTGTCACCTTTTCTACCTTCTCGGACCGCACCAACTTGCGTGCCCGCCCGTCGCGAGTTATTGTGAGAGGGTCCCACACGACCGAAAACGTTCTTTCCCAGTTGTTGCGATCAAGGAGCTACGATGATGCCAGGCAAAACCAATCGACGTCGATTCCTGCAAACCAGCGCGGCGGCGGGGGTCGGCTTCTGGGTTGCCGGCGGGCTACGGGCCCAAGCCAGCAACTCGGCCAACGAGCAGATCCAGTTCGCCTCCGTGGGCGTCGACGGCAAGGGCCGCAGCGACTCGCGAAACGCCTCGCGGCACGGGGCGATGGTCGGCATCTGCGACGTGGACAGCAACAAGCTGAAGGCGGCCACCGCGCTCTATCCCGACGCCCGGAAGTTCGCCGACTTCCGCGAGATGCTCGACGCGCTGGGCGACAAGATCGACGCGGTGACCGTCAGCACGCCCGACCACAACCACGCCGCCGCCGCCGCGATGGCCATGCGAAAGGGCAAGCACGTCTACTGCCAGAAGCCGATGACGCACTCGATCTACGAAGCCCGCAAGCTCGGCGAGATCGCCCGCGAAAAAGGCGTGATCACCCAAATGGGCAACCAGGGCACGTCGCTGGACAGCCTCCGCGAGGGAGCGGCCGTCCTCCGGACCGGGGCCCTCGGCGCGGTCAGCGAAGTCCACATATGGACAAATCGCCCCATCTGGAAACAGGGCATCGACCGCCCGGAACCGGCCGAAGTCCCCGATTTTCTCAACTGGGAGCTTTGGATCGGCACGGCCCCGATGCGGCCCTACACCACGCTCTATCATCCGTTCTCGTGGCGCGGCTGGTGGGACTTCGGCACCGGGGCCCTGGGCGACATGGCCTGCCACACCGTGAACCTGCCGTTCATGGGCCTCGATCTGCGCGATCCGACATCCGTCCAGGCGGTCACGTCCGGCCACAACCGCGACAGCTACCCGCAGCGGTCCACGATCGAGTTCGAGTTCCCCGCCAACGACTGGCGCGGAGCCCTGAAGATGGTCTGGTACGATGACAAGGGCAACCAGCCCCCCGCCGAGCTGTTCGACGGGAAGAAGGTCCCCCAGACCGGCGCGCTCGTCATCGGAGAGAAAGGCAAGCTCCTTTCGGCCGGCGATTACGGTGGGTCGTTCGAGCTAATGGGCGTCGAGAAGCCGAAGGTCGAGTGGAAGAGCGCGCCGCAAGTCGGCAACCATGACGAGAACCACATGGCCGAGTTCGCCGAGTGCATCAAGTCGGGCGAGCAGGCCACGTCGAACTTCCCCGACTACGCCGGCCCGCTCACCGAGACGATCCTGCTGGGCAACCTCGCCGTGTGGGTCGCGCCCGAGGCCGGCGTCCAGGGCCAGAAGGTCGAGTGGGACGCCAAGAGCATGACGGTCAAGAACATCGAAGGGCTGGAGAAGATCGTCAAGCCGCCCTACCGCGAGGGCTATACGCTCTAGGTTCCTTGGTGTCCCGGAACGCGTCCACACTCTGTTGTGGGCCCCGTTGTGGCACGGTCTCCTGACCGTGCCACTTCCGAGCCGGACGGAGGCGTCGCCTCACGAGACGCAGCGTCACAACCCGAGCCGCCCAACCGGCCGCGAGCCCGGGCCAGCCGCTGGCCCCCCGCGGCCGTTTTGTATGCGCCGTGCTGCCCCGCGTCGGCTCCAAGCGTCTACTTCTGTCGCTTGCGCTTGCGGTTTCTCTTTCGCGCTGCCCGGGCCTGCTTTCGCTTCTTCTTCGCCTTCCTTTCCTCCGGGCCTCGGCGCCGGGGTTCATCGACATAGAAGTGGGGCGCCGGCACGACAATCACCGGGGCCGCGTGGCCGGATGCCAGGCCCGCGTTATAGGCGTGCATGAAAGCCGTCATACCCTCCTGGCTGGTCATGTCGAAGCCGGCGGACTGGCCCATCATGAAAAACGACTTGGCCATGCCGAAGTTGGCGGGGTCGTTCATCATCTCCTTGAATCGCGGCGCTATCTGGTGCAAAAACTTTAAGATGGCGTCGGATTGACGCAGGCGGAACTCCCGCTTCAGATACTCCCAAAAGGCCACCAGCTCCGGGATGGCGTCGTCCGCCTCCTCCGGATAGTGCAGGGAGATCTTGCGAGGAAGAAGGCCGGTGACCACCTCACGCACGTCGGCGGCGGTCATCCGGGCTACCGTCACGCCCTCGTACTGATACCCGAAGTACATCAACTGGGCTGACCAGAAGCCCGCGTCCGGATGGGCCTCAAGCAACTGTTGCCCCTCCGGCGATTGGAAGAATCGTTCCAAGAGGGCATCTTGGAACTCCTCGAAAGCCTCTTCCGCCTCCGAGGATTCAAGGTCGATTCGATCGAGCTGGTGAATGTCGAAATCCATTTCCTCCCTCCTGGACTGCACACTTAGGTCCGTTCAAGTCCTTCGCGGTCCCTGGAGGCGCTGCGATGGGCACGCCGCGGGGACCGGTCGCCCCCCCATAAGCGGTGCTCCAGCAAGGGGCGGGCACACGGGCGGCGAGAGACCGAGCGCCTCCCCCAAGCCATGATTGGAGTTTTGTACACCCAGAAGCCGGCTGAGTCAATTCCGCGTCTGACCCCGATGTGGCTGCGGCAGGCGGTCGGCGAAGACCGCGTCGGTCCGCCGCAACTCCGCGATCAGGCGCATGCGGTGGTCGGCCAACACGTGGCGATACGCCGGATCGAGCGCCAGGTTCTCCAACTCCTCCGGATCGGCCTCCAGGTCGTACAGCTCCTCGATCTCGTCCTCGACCAACGTGCGGATGTACTTGTAGCGCCCCTGGCGGAGGAACACGTACCACGGCACGTTAAACGCCTTCTTGCCGGATAAAGCGCCGTCGGTCTCGGGCCCAAATGCCCAACCGAACTGCTCCATCAGCACCGGGTGGGGCCAGTCGCTTTTCGGGTCTTCCAAAAGTGGGCGGAGGTCGTGGCCGTGCATCTTCCAGGGCGGCTCGACTCCGGCCATCGCAAAGAACGTGGGGACCAGGTCCAACGCGCAGACCGGGCGCCGGCACACCTTCCCCTGCGCAACGCGGCCCGGCATCCGCACGATCAAGGGCGCTCGTAGGTTCGCGTCGTACGGGGCGACCTTCCAGGCAAACCCGTGCTGTCCCCAGGCGAAGCCCTGGTCCGAGGTGTAGACGACGAGCGTGTTGTCGAGCTGCCCGGTCTCCTCCAAGATCTCGAGCAGCTTGCCCACGCCTTCATCGAGCGCCCGCACCGCCCGATTGTACTGGCGGACCGCCTCCGGCAGCGTCTTCCGCCGTTGAACCGGCACGCCCCCCTCCCCCGGCTTCCACACGCCATACTGGTGCATGTACTGAGGCTTCGTGGGCCTGGGCGGGTAGATGTCCTGCGGCGTCGGCACCCGCTCATCCGCCCGGTAGCAATCCTGGTGGCGATCGGCGGCCGTGTACGGCCCGTGAACGGCGTCGTAACAAAGCCAGAGAAACCAGGGCTTCTGGTGATCGCGGCGGAGGTACTCGACGGCGTAGCGGGTGTAGTTGTCGGTCGAGTAGCCGCCCACCGCCCGGTAGGGCCCCCCGTCGAACTTGAGCTTCTGATTGCGGTAGTACCCGCCCGCCAGCTTGGGCACGGCGTGGTTCCAGACAACCGCGTGATCCCAGGCGCGTCCGTGGGCCGCATCGGGCGAGAGGTGCCACTTGCCAATCATCGCCGTGTGGTAGCCCGCCTTGCGCAGCTCCTCCGGCCAAAACCGAAACACGGCCGGGTCGTACGTGCTGACCGGGTTCCGCTCGACCTCGATCCCTCGAATCCCGTGCGGGTGCAGCCCGGTGAGCATCATCGCCCGGCTCGGCAGACACCAGGTGCCCACGTAGGCGTCGCGGAATCGCACGCCCTCGTCGGCCAGGCGGTCGATGTTCGGGGTGCTGACCCACGGGTGCGACTCCTCGTAGCAGCCGACCGAGCGGTGACTCTGGTCATCGGTGAAGATCAGCAAGATATTGGGCCGACCGCCCGAATCGCGATCGAGGGTCTCCGCGGCCCCGGGTGTTGACAGCACCAAGCACGCAACGATGATAGCGGTTGTGGTCATCCGGCACCGTGAGTGACCACGGGTTGGACATCGGTTGATCCGTGGGACGGAACGCATGCCGACAGCCTCCTTGGGCGATCGCGCCGCGTTGGGGGCAAGGGTTGTCGTTCGGCCGGTGGCCCGAGATTGCGCTCTCGGCCAAGAGCATCGCGCCGGCGCCGCGGCAAGCAGCAGGAAGCCGGCAGCCGATCGACCGCAAGTATCACCCCCCACCACCGCACCGTCAATTCTCCGGCCAGGAGCGGCCGGCGTGGCGACGGGACAACCCAGCCATGCGAGACTGACAACATGAGCGGCACGCCCAGAGCGATTCCGTTGTTTGCCGTCGCCGTATTGGTCCAGGCGGCGTTTGCCTGGGCGCCCGGCGCCGGGGGGGCCGAGGCCGATTGGCGGGTGGGGCTGGCCCAGGTCTCGATAACGCCGGACGAGCCGGTCTGGCTGTACGGCTACGCGGGCAAGAATCGCTTTCGGCCGTTCGAGGGCGTGTTGGACGACATCTACGCGGAGGCGATGGCCGTCGCGCACGTCGACGGTGAGCCGGCCGTGTTGATCGTCGCCGACCTGTGTGTGCTCCGCGAGCCGGAGGAGACGGCGCTCAGCCAGGTGATCGTGCGACGAACGGGGCTCGAGCGGCGGCAGATCCTGTTGAACTGGTCGCACACGCACTCGGGCCCGATGATCGGAACGTCGGACCTCAACCGCTACCCCGTGCCGCAGGAAGACCTGAAGCGGACCGCGGCGTACACCGAAACGCTCTGGAACAAGCTCGCCGACGTGGCGGCCGCCGCCTTGGCCGACATGCGGCCGGCGCGCCTCTCCTGGGGCGTGGGCCAGGTCGATTTCGTGCTGAGCCGGCGGGCGTTTCACGAGGACGGCCGGTACCGCGGTATGAACGCCAATCCGGACCGATACGCGGACCGCACGGTGCCCGTGCTGCGGATCGACGCGCCCGACGGGCGCCCCCGAGGCGTTGTGTTCGGGTGCGCGTGCCACGCCGTCACGCTGGGCCCCCAAAACGCCAAGCTCTCCGGCGACTACCCGAGCTTCGCCCGACGGCACGTCGAAAGCCAGATGCCGGGCGTTCAAGCGATGTTCGTGCAGGGGTGCGGCGCCGACGCCAACCCGCATCCCCGAGCCACCCCGGACCAGGTCGAGGTGGTCGAGCAGCAAGGCCGCGAGCTGGGCGCGGAAGTGTGCCGGGTGGCATCGGGCGAGCTGGAGCCGATTCGCGGACCGCTCCGCGTCGCGCTCGAACGCGTCGACCTGCCGATGAAACCGGCGCCCTCGCAAAAAGAGCTTGAGAAGCTCGCCACCGGGCCGTTCTGGCAGTCGCACAACGCCCGGCGTATCCTCGAACTCCAAAAGCGCGATGAGCCCGTCCCCACCCACTATCGGGCTCCGCTGGCACTCTGGCAGTTCGGCGACGACCTGACCCTGGTGGCCATCTCCGGCGAGGTGGTTTCCGACTATGTCCCCCTGGTCGCCGAGACGATCGGGCCCGGCCGATTGTGGGTCGCCGGCTACTGCAACCAGGTGTTCGGCTATTTGCCGTCGGCCAAGGTCGTCCGTGAAGGCGGATACGAGTCGCTCGGGCTGGTCTCCGCCCACGTCGGGTGGTTCTCGGCCGACGCGCAGGACGTCCTTCTGGCCAAGATCCGAGCGATGAGCCAAAAGGCCGGCGGAAGAGCAGTCCCGTAGTATTCCGTTTCGTAAGTCCCTCGGCAGTTCCACAGCCCTCGTTCCCAAGCTCCAGCTTGGGAACGGCGATACGGGAAGCCTCCCTTTCTTGGGCTCGTATTGCGACGTCTGGGTCAAGGTTCCCAAGCTGGAGATTGGGAACCAGGATTCCAAGATGAAAGGACATGCGATGAACGGCACGCAGTGGTTTCTCGAGAAGACGGCTCGTCGGCGGTGCCTTCCGGCAATCGCGGTCTGGGTCGTGGCGGCCGGGCTGGCGGCTTCCGACGCCGCGGGATCGGAGTTGTGGATCGGGGCGGCCACGGCCGACATCACGCCCGATCGGCCCGTCCCGTTGACCGGCTACCGAAGTGTGCGGGTCTCCCAAAGCATCCTCAGCCGGTGCACGGCCAACGTCCTGGCCCTGGAGGCCCGGGACGGCGACAAGGTCGTCGACCAGGCGATCCTGGTCGCCTGCGACCTGTGCGTCATTCGGCCCGGCATCCAGGAGGGCTTCCGCGAGCAAGTCGAAGGCCGCCTGCCCGGATTCGACGTCCAGAAGCTCTTCCTCGCCGCCACGCACACGCACACGGCGCCGGTCTTGTTGCAGGATCGGTATCAGGGCTACGGCGACGCCATGCAGCCGAAGGACTACGTGCCGTTCCTCTACGACCGGATGGCCGACGCGGTGGCCGAAGCCTGGGAAAGCCGGGCGGTCGGGGGGGTCGCCTGGGGGCTGGGGCATGCGGTCGTCGGGTGCAACCGCCGGTCCGTCTTCCGCGACGGCTCGGCCGTGATGTACGGCAAAACGAACACCCCCGAGTTTCGCGGCATCGAGGGCTACGAGGACCACGCGGTCGACGTCCTCTGCTTCTACGACGACCAGAAGAAGCTCAAGGCGGCGGCCATCACGCTGGCCTGCCCGGCCCAGTCGGTCCGCGGAAGCTCGCTGAGCGCCGACTACTGGCACGACGTGCGCAGGCTGCTCCGCGAGCGTCACGGCGAGGGGCTGTGCGTACTCGGCTTCGCCGGGGCGGCCGGCGATCAATCGCCGCACCTGCTCTTCCGCCAAGCGAGCGAAGCGCGAATGGACAAGCTCCGCGGCCTGACGCGGACCGAGGAGCTGGGCCGGCGGATCGCCGCGGCGTTTGACGACGTGGCCGGCCTGATCGAGAAGGACGTCCGCACCGACGTGCCGCTGGTCCACCGCGTCGAGCGGTTCGACGTCCCCGGACGCAAGGTCACCGAAGCGGAGTACGCCCGGGCGAAAGGGCTCTACGACCCGTTGGCCAAGAAGGAGAAGCTCGTTGGTCCCGACTACTGGAACATGAACTTCTACAAGCTGACCATGGACCGCTACGAGGCCCAGCAGAAAGCCGACCCGCAGTATCCGGTCGAGATGCACGTCCTCCGGCTGGGCGACGTGGCCATCGCCACCAACCCGTTCGAGCTGTTCGTCGACTACGGCGTCCAGATCCAGGCCCGCAGCCCCGCCGAGCAGACAATCCTGATCCAGTTGGCCAGCCCCGTGGACTTCGGCTACTACGTGCCGACGCCGCGGGCAATCCGCGGCGGCGGGTACAGCGCCATCGTGGAGCAGAGCCTGGTCGGCCCGGAAGGCGGGCAAGCCCTGGTCGAGCGGACCGTGGCGACGATCGAAGAGATGTGGAAATGAGCGTCGCTGGGGCGTGCCACGGGGGAAGATCGGGGACGGGACCTACCTGGGTAGCCCGGTGGTCTCAAATCGATTGACTACGGCGGCTCTTTCTGGTGCGCTTCGGCCTTGGCTGCCGTTGACGATGGGTGTCTGCGCGAAGTAGAATTGTGCGTAGGGCAAACGACGCGTGCAACTCCGGGACTCTGTTGCGACCGGAAGCGCCGCCTGGCTCGGTCGTCCGGAGACGACTTCTTGTCAGGCTTTGGCGCGCAGTCCGCGTCTGCCAAGAGAGGGCAGTCCGATGAGCGACCTTTGCTTGACGATCCCCGGCGAGGCGTTGGCCGGTGCCAAGATCGCGCGTGATCGTCTGGAGTCGGAGCTGAGAAAGCAGCTTGCGATGCAGCTTTATCGCGAAGGGCTGATCTCCGGGGCGGGGGCGTGTCGTGTGGCAGGAGTCGCGAAGGCCGAATTCCAGTACCTGCTCGCCGAGTGCGGCGTGCCTCAGCAGTACCGCGTTGACGACTACCGGCAAGATCTGGAGCATCTGGCGGCATGGCGGGCCAGCGAGTAGCAACCGCAGACGTGACACCTACTATAGGGGTGGACGGAGGCGCCCTCGCCACGGGCGCCTGACAATTCTGTTGACACGGCGGCACCGAAGCGGTAGACTTCTTCTAGCTGGGGACGAAACTCGGCTTCAGGCCGTGTGGCTGCCCGGAACGATCCGGGAGGGCCCTATATCTCCGGCTTTTTCTTTGCGCACGCCGCCAGCGTTAGTGGGTTCTTCTGCGAATAGTACTCGCCGTACGGCTTGTTTCGTGTGTCGTCAATGTCATAGACCAGACTGACGGCGGGCCAGATGTAGTTCCAGTAGCGCTCGTCGCCGCGTTCATACAGCCGCTGCAAAGCCCATAGAAAGTAGTCGGCGGCCTGGAGCCCGGCGGCATCTTCAGGGCGAGAGGCGAGTACCTCGATCGGCGCATTGGACGTGATGCCCCAGGATTTCCGGAAGTTGTTTCGGGCGACCTCCAGGGCATTTTGCAGGGCCGCCGTACGGCTCTTGCTCCCGCGCTTCGCGAAGTGGATGCGATAGCCGTCATCCTTGTGGAGCCGCTCCTTGAAGAGCCGGCTCACCAAACGGTCGTAGAGCTGGTTCGGGTGATAACGATAGGATGGGTTGACCTGGTTGTAATCACGCACCAACTCTACAATGCGGTGTTTGTGGTGCACGACGGCGAAGAAACGCAACTCGTGCCGCATGAGGAGCGCGAATACCTCGCGGCGGACCTCCGGGACGTCATCCTTCGCATGGAATGCGCGGGCGGTCTTTTTCGCCTCCGGCTGCATGGAGGGGACGTGGTTGAAGTACGGATCGGCCAACAGGCGCTTGCGAAGAAGGGTGATCTCCTGGTCGAGCGAAGTGGGGTCCGACACGTCCAGCAACCCGAGCATGAAATAGGAGGAACAGCCCTCTGTGCCCGCCACAACTCTCCCGTGACGGTCGAAGAGCGTGGCGTCGCCCGACTCATCGACGAAGTAATGGCGTACGCGCGTTCGTGGCTCGTTCGTGTCGGTCATGGCCGGCCTGAGTTTCTTGCTCTGAAACGTCGCCATCATCGATCGCGGATCTTGTCCGGGGCATATGCCCCCGCTTACGGGTATGCGCAGAAACACCCCATCAGCTCGTCGGCGAACAGGGCGTGGCCGCGGTCGTCGGGGTGGTTGATGCCGTTGCGGAGCAGGGTGACGTACGGGATGCCCTCCTTCCACAGGTGCTCCCAGCGGGCCGTGGCGTCGGCCAGCGCCAGACCGCGCGACGCGGCGAACTTCCGCAGCGCCAGCACGTAAGGCCGCCGCTCGGGCTCGCGGAGCGTGCGGAAGCCCATCATGCTCGGCATCGTGAAATGCGGGGTGATCAGGATCACTTCGGCCCGAAGCGTTTCGAGGCGGCCGAGGATCTCGCCGTACACCTCGTCGACCTGCTCGGGCGACATGTAGGCGTCGTTGACGAACTCGACGGTGACCAGGTCGGGCCGTGCGTCGGCGATCCGCTGCCAATCGCAGCCCGGCCGTCCGGGGAACCGATCCGGCCAGAGCCACTGGCGCGAGTGCGACCCGCCCACGGCGATCGTCTCGACGTCGATGGGGGCATCGGGATATTTCGCCTCAAGCCGCTTCGCGAACACGGCCGGGTAGCGCGTGCTCGGCGTGCTGGCGTTGTCGACACAGTCGCTTTTCGCTCCGCGAAAAGACGCGTTCGGATGCGCTTAACAACAACTCGTGGTGCGGGCGTCTCGCCTGCACCGGTGGAGCTGGGACGGCCGCACTACAAGAAGCTCGTAGGGTGGGTCGAGGTACGAGACCCACGCGCACGTATCGATCGGCCCGCAAACACGTGGGTCTCGTACCTCGACCCACCCTACATCCTACACCCTACACGCTCAGAACCGCGCCTCCCGCCGGGTCCCGAACTCCAGGCGCACCGGCCCGAGCAGGCCCGAAGGCATCAGGGGGTCCTTGGGGGAGAAGCCCTGGAAGCGCCGGTACTTGTCGGTCTGGCGGAAGAGGCGGACGTTCGACCGCGTAAGCCGCTTCTCCGGGGGCAGGCGGGAGTCGCCGATGAGCCGGTTGACCCACACGTTCGTGACGTCGATCTCCAGCTCGTTCTCCCCCGCTTTCACCAAGCCGGTGAGGTCCACGGTCCAGGGCGCGGTCCACACGACGCCGAGCGGGCGCCCGTTGACGCGGACCTCGGCCACGTACCCCACCTGGCCCAGCCCCAACCGGACGAGGCCGCCCGCCTGCGCTTCGTCCAGCTCGAACGTCTTGCGATAGCCGGCCGTGCCGGAGTAGTAGCGGATGCCTTCGTTCGGGTGCTCGTTCCAGGGGGTGAGCGTGTCGAAGACGATCGACTCGGGGCCGCCCCACTCGGGCGCGAAGCGGACCTCCCACGGCCCGGCCAGCGCGAGCGGCTTCGGCAGCCCGGCCGCTTCGACGGTCACTCGCTCGCCTTCGGACGTCTCCAACACGCAGTACCCCTTCTGCCAGAGCCGCAGTTGGGCCCCGCCGTCGCTCCGCCCCTCGATCTCCACCTGGCTCGTCGTCTCCACGCCCTCCTCCGGGGCGGCGACCGATACGACGTGCCGCGGCTCGGCCGGTCGGCGGAACACGACGAACGTCGATCCGTTCTCCGGCAGGCGGATCGGCACGACCGTGCGGCCATCGTCGCTGGCGCGATACCAGACGGCGTCGCGGATCGCTCCGGTCGCCGGGTCCCAGAGTTCCGGCTCCTTGCCGGTTGTGCGGAAAGTGCACTCGGCCTGCCCGCTGCCGGCGAGGAAGTAGACGTCCGCGTCACCCGAGCGACGGTGGATGTAGTCCCACGGCCCCTCGAAGTCGCGCGGGATGCCCTCGGCCCGCAGTGCCTCGTCGATCTCCGTACCGCAGATGATCTTGCCTTGCCCCAGCGAGCGGCGCCCGGCGCTCCCACCGTCAGGGCCCCAAAGCTGCTCGGCCAGGCGGACGACTTCCTCGTCACACGCCGGGTAGTCGCGCAGGCCCGGCGCACGCCCCGGCCGGCGCTGGCCCAGCACGATCGTCGCCCCGGCCTCGGCCAGCTCGACGATCCTGCGCAGGGCCCGCGGCGGTACCGTCTCGTCCTCCAGATCGACGGCCAGCACGCGGTAGCGCATTCCGTCGGGCAGGACCAGGTCGCCGTCTTTGACCGACATGCGATCCAGCAGCACCTCGGTGTTCACCAGGTCATAGGCGTATCCCTTGCCGAGGACCAGGCTCGGCTTGGCGCTCCACTTTTCGCCCCGCCCCCAGTGCAAGTACGGCTTGTCGCCCGTGTAGCAGCACACGTCGGCCGCGAACCGCCCCTGGCGGAGCATGAGCTGGCATCGGGCCAGGTAGGCGAGCAGCGCGCCCGACTGCTCGAACCACGTCACGTTGGGGTTGACGTGCGTGCCGGCGAAATACTCGATGCCGGGCTTGCCGAACTCGGGCGGCGACGCGCTGAACGTGTGCCAGATGAAGTGGTTGATGCCGTCGCAGAACGCGGCGTCGGCGTCGGGCTTGAGCACGGCCGGGTAGGCGGACCAGTGCGCCCGCATGTGCGTGAATGCCTCTGTGGCCGCCCGCGGCCGCCCATAGATATGCGCCGCCATGGCGGGCGGGCGGTTCAGGCCGCGGTTCGGATACCAGAACTCGCCTTGCGGCATGTCGTTGCGCCCGAGGAACGCCAGTTGGTCGGCGTGCTGGAAGTCGGGGATCTTCCGGTTCCAGGGCCCGCCCGATTCGCTGTGCCACTTGAGCCCCGCACGGTTGCACAACTCGCGGAGCTTTCCGTAGCAGTGGTTCATGAAGCAATCGCCGAGCGTCTTGTGGTAGTCGCGGAGGAAGCGATCGGAGACCTCGCGGCTCTCGACGGTCATCCCCGCGAGCACCGGCAGGAAGGCTTGCGCCCGGTAGCCGCGGTATCGCTCGAACTGCCGCTCGAACCCGAGCGACCACGTCGGCGCGGCCCCTTCCCAACTGACGCTGTAGAAGTGCGTGAGCGTCTTGCCGGCCAGCGGACCGGCATCGTCCAACAGCGCCCTGCCCATCCGCCCGAAATACGCCTCGACCGCCTTCTCGTGGAGGATGTCCACGTCGTATTCGTGTCCCTCCATGATGACGCAGGCGAAGCGCACCAGCGTCCAACGCCCCTCGGGTACGTCCCACGTGAGCTGCCCCTTCGCATCCACCTTGCCGGAGAGGTCGACCACTTCGACCACGGGAGACTTCGACGTCGGCTTGGTTTGGACGTCTTGCCAGCTCTCGGAGAGGTTGACGGGCTCCGACGCGTCCGGTTCCCCCGGTGAGTTGCTCGCGCCGGCTCGGCCGTTGTGCCGGGCGGCCAGAAGGGCCACGTCCCAGCGCCGGGCCGCATCCTCTCGCCGCAGCGCGCAACGCACACGCTTCGGGCCTTGCACTTCGGCCGACGTCCAAAGGAGCTTCTTCGGCGCGTCGGCGCCCACTTCCCACGGCCCCTTGAGCGCCCCGGCACAACTGCTCAGATTGACGCTCATCTCCAGGCCCAGCCGGTCCGCTTCCGTCATCGCGAACTTGAGCATGCGCCGCCACTCGGGGCTCATGAATTCCATGGGGCTCTCGGGCGGAGGCACGTGGTCCTCGTGATAGCCCCGGGCGTCGAACATCAGAAACCCGGCGAAACCCTTGCGCTTCATCGCCTCGAGGTCCCGCGTGATCGACGCCTCGGTCACGTTCCCCTTGACCCACCACCAGTACGCCCACGGCTTGACCGCATCGGGCGGCCGGCGGAAGGCCTCTTGGAGGCTGACACGCTCGCGGACGCCATCCGCGGCCGGGCAGCGTGCGGCCGTCAACGCCAGGACTGAAACCAGCACGCCTGTGAGAAGCCTTGGAGGATTGAGCATGGGAATTCCTTACGTTGGAGTTGTCCCGGTGTTCCTACCCTGCTGGGCAAGCCAGCAGTGGCACCCGCGCGGGTTCGCTGACAGTAGCAGGCACACGCCGTGTGCCGTTCGCCCGGCGACCAGTGCGCCACAGAGCGCGTTGGACGCGTCGTCGGTCGGAGCAGAGCATGGCCTCCGCGGTCGGCCGTGAACGGCTTCTGCCCACCCATTGTCTCCAGCGGCGTGTCCTTCCGTCAACATCCTGCGGGAAAGGGCCTCTCCGAAACGCGTATTCGGGAGAAATCCCCTTCCATAGTACACGGCGCGGGCACGCCAGACTAAGATGGGGGCGGTCCGGTCACCGATGTCCCTTGTACCGATTTGGAAAGCGTGACCATGGATTCCCACGATTTCAGAGGCCCAACGTCTGTGGTTTGGCTGCTCTTAGCCCTGCCCGTCAGCCCGTGCGCCGCGGCAACGGAGCCGGGGCTCGTCGGACACTGGAAGCTCGCCGTCGACTGCCGCGACAGCTCGCCGCGGGCGAACCACGGGGTCAATCACGGGGTCGAGCTCACCGGGCCCGACGGGGCGCAGTTCGACGGCGTCGACGACTACATCGAGGTGCCCCGCTCCGAATCCCTCCGCCTCGGCAGCGGCGACTTCTCGATCGCCGTGTGGGTCCACACCGAATCGGAGCTGGACGACGTGCTCGGCGACCTCGTCAGCAAGTACGACCCCGAGACGCGAAGCGGCCTCAACTTCGGAATCATGAGCTACGCCGGGGTCACTTCGGCCCAGTCGAACCGGCGAAACCTGTTCTTCGGCATCGACGCCGGGCGGATCGACCCCGAGTGGACCGATTGCGGTCGACCCGGCAACAACTTCTACGTCAAGGCCCTCGCCGTGTACGACGGCGGTCTGTACGCCGCCACGTGGGAGCCGGGCGATGGCGAGGCGGGCCACGTCTACCGCTTCGAAGCCCCGGACCGCTGGATCGACTGCGGCAGCCCCGACGTCGCCAACGCCGTCACCGCCCTGGCCGTCTATGAGGACAAACTGTACGCGGGCGTCGAATACTATAGCGGCGGCGGCTCGGCCCTGCCGCTCTCGCCGAACATCCATCCCGGCGGAAAGGTCTATTGCTACAAAGGCGGAACCGAATGGACCGACTGCGGCAAGTTGGCTGACGTGAAGAGCGTGAGCGGGCTGGCCGAGTTTCGTGGCCGGCTCTACGCCGGGACCGGCACGAGCGGCGGTTGGCGCGACACACCCCGCACCCGCGGTATGTATCGCTACGACGGCGGCACCCGGTGGACCTCCTGCGGTTGCCCCGGCCTGCGCGTGGTGCACCTGGGCGTGCACAACGGCAACCTCTACGGCCTGAGCTACGATCAAGGCGGCTTCTTCCAGTACGAGGGCGGAACCGCCTGGAAGCAACTCGGCCCCGTGCCCGACAGCACCCAGGTCTACTCGTTCGCCGTCTTCGAGGGGCAGATCCACGTGGGCACCTGGCCGACCGGCTCGGTGTTTCGCTACGACGGGCCCCAGGCGTGGACCCATTGCGGCCGGCTCGGCGAAGAGAAGGAGGTGATGGGCATGGCCGTCTACAACGGCAAGCTCTACGCCGGCACGCTCCCCCTGGGCGCCGTCTACCGCTACGACGGCGAGGGCCGCTGGACTTCGACCGGCCGACTCGACCACACGCCCGACGTCACCTACCGCCGCGTCTGGTCGATGGCCGTCTACGACGGCAAGCTGTTTGCGGGCACGTTGCCCTCGGGCCACGTCTGGTCGCTCGAAGCGGGCAAGTGCGTGACGGACGACCGCGTGCTCGCGCCCGGCTGGCGCCACGTCGCCGCCGTGCGAAGCGGCGGCCGGCTCAAGCTCTACGTCGACGGCCGATGCGTGGCCACGTCTTCCGACTTCGACCCCAACGACTACAACCTGACCAACGACCGCCCGCTCCAGATCGGCCTCGGCCAGCACGACCACTTCCGCGGCAAGATGCGAGACCTGCGGATCTATGATCGGGCGATCGACGACCAAGAAGTGCAACTGCTGCGTCAAGAGACGTAGGGTGGGTCGAGGCACGAGACCCACGCGTTTACCGTGTTGGCAAAGTGTTGGTAAAGCACTTGCACGTGGGTCTCGTGCCTCGACCCACCCTACGCGAATCGGACCGCCTACTCGGAGGAAACCCCCATGACATCGCCCCAACGCGGTTATACACGTCGCCATGCCCTGAAGGCCCTGGGTGCGCTCGGCGCCGGGTCGATTGGCGCCGGCGCGTCCAGGAACGAGGCTCACTCAGCCGAACCGGAGCCGGAGCACTCGGCCGGCGAGCCGCCGCTTCTGTTCGAGACCGACGTGCTCGTGGTCGGCGGCGGGGCGGCCGGCACCTGCGCCGCGATCAACGCCGCCCGCGCGGGCGCGCAGGTCGCCCTGGTCGACCGGTGGCCGATGCTCGGCGGGCTGGCCACGCTGGGTGGGGTGAACACTTGGCACACCTCGAATCTCAAGGAGGAATACGGGTTCGGGCTCACCCAGGAGTTCATCAAGCGGCTGAAGACGTACGACGGCGTCGACCGCCACCCCAGCTTCCCCCGCGTCCACGGCACGTACTCGGTAAGCCCCTACATGCTCCAGGTCGTCTACGACGATTTCATGCGCGAGCACAAGATCCGCACCCTCTGCTACACGCCGTGCGTCGACGTCGTGGCCCACGCCGGGAGCATCCGCGGCGTGATCGTCGGCACCAAGCGGGGCCTGCGTACGATCCGCGCCGCCCGGTTCGTCGACGCCACCGGCTCCGGCGACCTGGGCCATTTCGCCGGCTGCCCGACCGTCGTCGGGCGCGAGAGTGACGGCAAAGTGCAAGGGATGACGCTGGTCACCATGTGGGGCGGGCTGGAACAGTCACGGCGCGACGAGGTCGTGCGCAACCACGCCAAGGTCGATCAATTGATGCGCCGCCTCATCGCCGAGGGCAAGTTCCCGCCCGCCGGGGGCTTCCACTTCGGAACGAACTACATCTGGCGGTGGCGCTGCTCGCTCGACGCAATCGCCACGGGCAACCCGCTGGACGCCGAAGACCTGACGCGAGCCACGATGGAAGCCCGGGCGAAGGTGCCCAAGCTGCTCGAGTTCTTCCGCGAGAACTACCCCGGCCTGGAAAACCTCGAGCTGGATTTCATGGGCGGGATGCTGGGAATCCGCGAATCGCGGCGCGTGCTGGGCGGGTACGTGTTCGACGCCCCGGACGTCCTCGCCCGACGCAGCTTCCCCGACGCCATCGGCCACGGCTTCTGGATGGTCGACGTCCACGACCCCGAAGGCACCGGCTACACCACGTGGCGGGAAAAGGACCGGCACCTGAAGCCCGGTGAAACGTACCAGATCCCCTACCGAATGCTCGTCGCCCGGGAGATCGACAACCTCCTCGTCGCCGGGCGCTGCGCCTCGGCCACCCATCAAGGCATGGCCGCCCTGCGCATCCAAACCCACTGCCACCTGATGGGCCAAGCCGCCGGGTTCGCCGCAGCCATGAGCCTCGAGCAAGGCGTCCCGCCCGGCGAAATCGACGTACCGAAGCTGCAAGAGCGCTTGGCCCAGAGCGGCGTGTTCCTCGACAGCGAGCGGATCACCCAGGCTGCTTCCGCCTGAGCCCGCACGCGTCAAAGATCGCGATCTCCGACGCGGCTGGCCTCTACCACCACGCAGACACATCGATCTGCCCCAACCGTTCACGGCGTGTACCTGCTACTTCGCCGGGCGTACACGGATGTCGGCTACGCCAGCACGGCTCGGGCGACGCGGAGCATGTTGGCGCCGAGGATTTTTCGGATGTCGTCGTCCGAATAGCCGCGCTGGACCAGACCGACGGTAAACATCGGCCAGTTGGTCCAGGCGAGGCTCTGACGTGCTTTCGGGTGCATGCCCGGCGGGGACGCCAGGGCGTCGTCGGGCCAGAGCGACCGGAATTCTGCGCGGCGGCGAGGGCGCGAGGGGATCTTCTTGCGCTCGGCGGCCGTGTTGCGCGAGCTGTAGGCCACGTCGGTGCCGATGCCCACGTGGTCGGCGCCGAACTTCTTGGCTGCGTAGTCGACGTGGTCCAACAGCGCCGCGATGTCGCCCGTCCCGCCCAGGAACGACGGGATGCAGCACATGCCCACCAGGCCGTCGGTGTCGACGATCGCGCGGATCACCTCGTCGGGCTTGCTGCGGATGTGCTCGTTGAGGGCGGCGCACACGGTGTGGCTGGCGACCATCGGTTTTTCGGATGCCTGGGCGCCTTCGAGGCTGGTCTGCCAGCCGCAGTGCGCCACGTCGACGATCACACCCACCCGGTTCATCTGGGCGACGGCCGCCCGGCCGAAGTCGCTCAATCCGGCGTCCGACTTCTCGCCGCAGCCGTCGCCGATCATGTTCCGCCGCTGGTAGGTCAAGTGCATCATACGGATGCCCAACTGGAAGAAGACGCCGACGTACCGCAGCTCGTCCTCGACCGAAAGCCATTGTTGCGTAAGCGGCACGCCGTTGCCGCTGAAATAGAGGCAATGCCGGCCCAGCCGCTTGGCCGTCTCGACGTCGTCGGGCGTGACGGCCTTGGGCATGAAGTCGGGCATCATGTCGGTGGCGTAGGTGAAACGGGCTAGCCGTTTGACCAGCCGCATGGGGTCTTGGCCCTCCTCGCCCGCGTTCTGGAAGATGCACGTCACGCCCGCGGCCTCCCACGCCTGGACGAACTCCGCCCGCTCGGCCGGAACGGTCGCGTATCGGGTCATGGACATCTCCTCGCGCATGTCCTTCAGCTCGACGTCCGAGGCCCCCGCCTCGACGGCCCGGCGCATCGCGTCCCCGTCGACGGCCGCCCGGGGAGCGAACCCGTACGTCTCGAAGACCAACGAATCGGCGTGCAGCTCCAGCCCGTGCTCCAGGTCCTTCTTGCTCGGCTTGAGAATCTCCATCGCGGCCGCCCGGGCACTTTGAATGACTTCGTTCTTCTCCCAGCTCGTTCCCTCCGGCGGCTTGGCCGCCTCGGCCTCGTTTGCCGCGGCGGGCTTCTCCGCGGCGTCGGCGCCGAACGCGGCCCCGGCAACCCCGGCCGCCGACAAGCCCAACGAAGCCCCGAGAAACTGCCGTCGTCGAATGTGTGCATGATCCATGGTTGAGCTCCCAAGGTTGTGGTCACCGATTGCTCGTTGTATCTAGGTCTTTCGTACGGTGGGCGCTTGCACCCACGCGTCCGTGGCATCGTGGACACGAACGAAATACGGGAATATTCCGCGTGCGTGCAAGCACGTACCCTACGGTCTGTCCAAGCATTCCCACCCGTCAATCCGGCTTGCCATACTCCCGGCGCCCGGCAACGACCGCTTCGCGCATCCGGTTTTCGACACCCTCGCGCTTCTCCAGCCGTGCCAGCCCGAAACGGCAGACGTCGCCCTGCGGCTCGAAGCCCGGCATGTCGGCCCGGGGGAGGCGATTCAGTTGCTCGCGCCCGCGCGGAGGATCGCCAGGGCTTCTCGGCGCCGGGGGTCGGCCTGGTTGGCGAAGGCCTTGAGGCACGGGCTCAACTCGGGCCGCGTGAAACTGATCTGCGACCCGTCCATCTCGGCCCCCACGTTGGCCCGATCGACGGGCACGCCCGTCAGTTCGGCCAGCCGCTTCAGTTGTGCGGTGCTCAAAGGCGATCGTCCGAACGGGTTTGCGGCATACACCGTGGCGTACGTGCCGCAGTACGGCGCGTTCAGATCGATCCACGTGACCACGCGGTCGAACTCCTCGGGCGAGAGCTTCACGTCGTAGTGGTCCGGCTGAAGGAAGTCGACCAGCCGGCTGCGGTGCGAGCCCCAACTGCAGGCGGGCAGCACTTGCGGCGGACCGTCGTCGACGGCCTTCACGAGCGGCTTCGGCTCGCCGGGCCGGTCGGCGTGCCAGCGGATCGGGCTTCTGCGGCGCAGCTCCAGGTACGAGGTGTTGAACACTAGGCCCAGGTCGCCGGCCAGGTTGATCGCGTCGCCCGCCTCCTGGCCATAGTCGTGGCACGAGACGCAGTGGCGATCCCACACGGGCTGGACCTCGGCCAGGTAGCTGAAATTCCGCTCCGGCCCGTACCACGGTTTGAGCTTGCTGGGCGGTCGCCGAAGCGCCAAGGGCACGCCGGGCTCCGCCCGAAGCGCCACGCCCGTCAATCGCCCTTCGTGGCAGCCGACGTAGCCGACCGTCTCGCCCGGCTGGAGCGTGGCGCCGCTCCGCATCGACTGGACCATCATCCCGTCGGGGTACCCATCGCCGAACTCGGCCGTGAGGTGTTCCACGGCAGCCCGCAGCGCCCCGGCCCCGGGCAACTCGGCGGCGCTCGTGGCCGAGGCGATACCCAACGGGTCTGATCCCAAAGCGTGTCACGCGGCGATGGCTGGAAGTTGCTGTGTTTC
>CAZDHR010000032.1:0-30952 GCA_964505295.1 uncultured Planctomycetaceae bacterium | reverse complement strand
CTCCGCGACGCGTTCCGGGCGCTGTGGTGTATTTTGCGGTATTGGAAGATGGATTGACGCCCCCAACGAACTTCGGTACGTTGAGAAATGTCTGGAGGGACTGCTCAATGCTCAGCACAATCGAATTGGAAAACTACCGCGGTTTCAAGCGGTACCGGCTGAATGGGCTCGCACGGGTCAACCTGCTTGTCGGAAAGAACAACTGCGGGAAGACTTCAGTGCTCGAGGCAGTGCACCTTCTTGCCTCCGGCGGTTCCCCTGAAGTTCTCGCCGAGACTGCTCGGCTACGGGGCGAAATCGTTCTCGCCCCCGAGACGCAAGAGCCCTACGCCCGCAGATTGCCTGCGGACCTGTCACATTTCTTCCATGGCCATCAGTTCGGTCCGGACGCCTACTTCTGCGTGAGTACGGATCAGGGGCTGGGAAGACTGACTGTCCGCGTGGTTGACCTAGCAGACGTGGACGGCACGTTGCTGTTCCAAGATCTGGAGGAGGTGCCCCCTGCGCTGGCGGTCAGGATCGAAATCAACAGTGATTCGGGCGCGCGTCTGTTTCCCGATTTGCCCGTAACGGATGAAGGCGCTCTTTCCCTGGATACAGTTCGACGCTTGCTTCCCCCGTTTCGGAAGAATCGAGAGCAGGCACGCCCGGTCCAATTCATCAGCCCTGACTCCCTTGAACCTAGATCCATGAGCGCCATGTGGGATAGGGTAATCAAGGATGCCCGAGAGTCCGAAGTCATACGCGCCGTGAAGATCCTGGAGCCAAGCATAGCGAACATCTTTTTTCTGAGCGGGGATACGACTCACCGCGTTGGTGGTCGTGCCGGCGTTCTCGTAGCCTTTGAAGGCACACGGCGCCGAGATCCTTTGGGTAGCTACGGCGAAGGGATGCGCCGCCTGCTGGCGCTGTCGCTCTCTTTGATTCAAGCTGACGGTGGGATCCTCCTAGTGGACGAAATCGACACGGGCCTCCACTATTCCATTATGGGCGACATGTGGCGTCTCCTTGTGGAGGGAGCCAAGCAGGCCAACGTTCAAGTGTTCGCCACGACTCACAGTTTGGATTGCGTTCGAGGACTTGCGTGGCTTTGCGACAACTACCCCAGCTTGGGAGCGGAGCTGTCGATCCAGAAGATCGAATGCGACTTGGAGGAAGCGGTCGCGCTTCACGCTGATCGGATCACGCTGGCGGTCGACCAGGAAATGGAGGTCCGCTGATGCCGGCGTCGATGGAACGATCGAGCCTTCATGTGGAAGGCCCAGACGATCTGCATTCCATCGTGCACCTTCTGATCCGTCACGGCATCGACTACGACGCGAAGCCCTGGCCGTCCGCATTCCCGAAGTTCAAGCCGGTTGGCAACGTGGAGAGCCTGCTCGACGGCATCGAAACGGCCGTCGAACTCAGCACCGGTCGAGCGGTGGGGTTCGTACTGGATGCGGATTCGCCGCTCCTGGACCGCTGGCACGCTGTTCGCGATCGACTCCGCAGGGCGGGTGTGGACGCGCCAGACAAGCCGGCCGCCCAGGGATTCGTCGGGCATTCGTCGACCTTCCGGTCAACAGTCGGCGTTTGGCTGATGCCGGACAATCAACACGACGGGAAGCTTGAAACGTTGCTCAAGACATTGATCGACGAGCACGATGTCCTGATCGATCACGCTACGAAAGCCACGAACACCGCAACCGGGCTGGGCGCGAAATTCCCTAAGGTCGATCACATCAAGGCAGTCATCCACACATGGTTGGCGTGGCAGGAGGAGCCGGGGCGCCCGTACGGCACGGCCATCCGCGCGAAGTACTTCCGCCACGAGAGTCCCGCAGCAGTCGCGTTCGTTGCGTGGTTCAAGAGACTCTATGGCATCGCTTAGCCGCACAACGGACCATGCTCCAAATCCTAGTTCCCCATCTTCGAGTGGAAAGCGTGCTGGAGCTCGACGTCGAGCGGCTTCGGGAGATGGGGCTGGACGCCCTGCTTTTGGACGTCGACTGCACGCTGAAAAGCTATCGTTCCGAGTCGCCGAGCGCCGAGATCTCGACCTGGCTCCGTGGGCTTCAGACGGCGGGCATCGGATTGTGCCTGGTCTCCAACGGCTTGAGACGGCGGATCGAACGGCTCGCCGCACGGTTGGACGTCCCCTTCGTGGCCAAGGCGGCCAAGCCGTTTCCGTTCGGCATTCGTGCCGCCTTGCGCAAGACGGGCTTCGACCCCCAGCGCACGGCGATGGTCGGCGACCAGCTCTTCGCCGACGTGATCGCCGGCCGGCTGGCCGGCCTGACGAGCATTCTCGTTCGCCCCATCCGGCCCGAGGAAGAGCCCTGGTTCACGCGGCTCAAGCGGCCCGTGGAGCGATTCTTGCTGCGGAGGATGGATGGGTGAGTGGAGAGTGGTGAGTGGAGAGTGGAGAGTGGTGAAGACATGACGGCGATACTGGTCACGGGCGGCGCCGGGTTCATCGGCTCGAACTTCGTCCGGCAGTGGATCGAGGAAGAGCGAAGCCCGGTGGTCAACCTGGACAAGCTGACCTACGCGGGCAACCTCGATTCGCTGGCCGACGTGATGGACGACCCGCTCCACGTGTTCGTCGAGGGCGACGTGGGCGACGGCCCGTTGGTCAGCCGGCTGTTGGCCGAGCATCGCGTGCGCACGGTGGTCCACCTGGCGGCCGAGTCGCACGTGGATCGATCGATCGACGGTCCGGCGGAGTTCGTCGAGACCAACGTGGTGGGCACGTTCCGTCTGCTGGAGGCCGCCCAGCGCTACTGGAGCGAGCTGGGCGAGCCCGAGCGGTCCGCGTTCCGCTTCCTGCACGTCTCGACCGACGAGGTCTACGGCTCCCTGGGGCCCACGGGGGCGTTCACGGAGGATAGCCCGTACGCCCCCAACTCGCCGTACTCGGCGTCGAAGGCGGCCGGTGACCATTTCGCCCGAGCGTATCATCGCACGTACGGCCTGCCCGTGCTGGTGACCAACTGCTCGAACAACTACGGCCCCTATCAGTTCCCCGAGAAGCTGATCCCCCTGATGATCCTCAACGCGGTGGAGGGCAAGCCGCTGCCGGTCTACGGCGACGGGCAGCAGGTGCGCGACTGGCTTCACGTCGAGGACCACTGCCGGGCGATTCGCGCGGTGCTGGCTCGCGGAACGTCCGGCGAGGTGTACAATATCGGCGCGGGCTGCCGGCGCACCAATCTGGAGGTGGTCGAGATGATCGCGGCGATGGTCGACCGGCTTTGCCCCGAGCTCGGGCACCGGCCGTGCTCCTCGCTGATCCGGTTCGTGACCGACCGCCCCGGGCACGACCGGCGATACGCCATCGACGCCGGCAAGATCCGCCGCGAGCTGGGGTGGGAGCCGCGGGTGGATTTTGCGGCCGGGCTCGAGCAGACGGCCCGCTGGTACCTCGACCATCGGAATTGGGTGGAACGGATCACTTCGGGAAAATACCACCGGGAACGGCTGGGATTGGGAGGGAATGCACAGTGAGGCATGTCGTTGTGCTGGTCATGGCTGCGTGGTGTCACGTGAGCTTTGCCGTCGATCTCGACGGGCTCACCAATCCCGTTTGGCAGCAGGCCGACAACGTTCGCGATCCGGCCGTGCTGCCCGTCGACGACGGCTACCTCCTGTTCTACTCGCGATTTTCGGGGAACGATTGGGGCAAGGTCGAGAGCTGGTCGGTCGCCCGGGTCTTCACCAGGGATTTCAGGACGTTTGAAGCGCCGACGGAGGTCACGCCCAAGGGCTACGCGTCGCCCGGCGATCCGATTCTGTGGCACGGCCGGTACGTCCTGCCGCTGCAATCCTACCCGAAGAACCCGACGCGTTTGTGCTATAGCGAGTCCGAGGGCGCCCGCTCCTGGTCGCCGCCGCGCGGCTTCCTGCCCGAGGCCAATAGCGTTTCGTGGAACGCGCTCAAGCGGGCCATCGATCCCTGCCTGGTCGTCGACGGCGACGCGCTCCACTGCTTCTTCATCGGGTCCGAGCCGCTTTCCGGCGGCGGGCACGCCAACCTGCTCGGCCATGCCGTGACCCGCGACCGCGACCTGGGGCACTGGGAAATCCTCACCCAAGACACTCCTCTGATCGGACGAAGCGGGCGGGCGCCAGACGGCGTGGAGAACGTGACCGTGTTTCGAACCGGCTCGCGGTGGACTATGATCTACAGCGAAGGGATGAGAGACCAGCACCTGGCCTACGCCCAGTCGGCGGACCTGGTCCACTGGACCTTGAAAGGGCCCATCGAGCTGGGGCGGCAGACGTGGATGCAGCGGCGATACGGTGCCCCGTTCGTGTGGCGCGAGCCCGATCGCTGGATGATGATCCTGATGGGCAATCGCGACGGTCTGCGAACCGCCTTCGGACTGCTCCACTCGGCTGACGGCATCCACTGGTCGCTGCTGCCCGAACGCATGGCCCGTTAAACGAGAACTGTAAAGAATGCCGGTAGTCCACACTAACCCGAAGCGCAAGCGAGGACCGGCTTTCTGCCGTGTCTCTTCCTCGCTTGCGCTTCGGGTTGGTGTCGCAGTGTTCCTGGAAGAGGCCATGCGTGAGTCGGCGGGGTCTGAGGACGGCGGCCCGGGCGATCGCCCGTCGCGGCGTTTTGCGGGCGCGCGGAAGGGATCACGACGATGAGCACGGAATTGCACTGCAAGAAGGGCATCCTCCTGGCCGGCGGGGTGGGCATGCGGCTGTTCCCGGCCACGCGGGCCGTGAGCAAGCAGTTGCTGCCGGTCTACGACAAGCCGATGGTCTACTACCCCCTCTCCGTGCTGATGCTCGCCGGCATCCGCGACGTCCTGCTGATCTCCACGCCGCACGACCTCGCCTCGTACGAGCGCCTGCTGGGCGACGGCAGTCACCTGGGCATTTCCGTCCGCTACTGCGAGCAGCCGGAGCCGGGCGGATTGGCCCAGGCGTTCGTGCTCGGTCGCGAGTTCGTCGGCGACGACCACGTGGCCCTCGTGCTGGGCGACAACATCTTCTACGGCCACGGCTTCCAGAAGATGCTTCAAGAGGCGGCCGGTCAGCCCTCCGGAGCCACCGTCTTCGCCTACCTGGTCAAGGATCCCCGGCGGTATGGGGTGATCGAGCTGGACGACGACGGGCGCCCGATGTCGATCGAAGAAAAGCCCGAGCGGCCGAGGTCGAGCTACGCGGTCACGGGCCTCTACTTTTACGACAACGAGGTGCTGGACGTCGCGGCCCGCTTGCGCCCTTCGGCCCGAGGCGAGCTCGAAATCACCGACGTCAACCGGGCCTATCTCGACCGCGGCCGGCTCCGCGTGCAAGTGCTCGGCCGCGGCTTCGCCTGGCTCGACACGGGCACCCACGAGTCGCTGCTCGACGCGGCCAACTTCGTGGAGACGATCGAGAAGCGACAGGGGTTGAAGATCGCCTGCATCGAGGAAATCGCTTTTCTCAAGGGATTCATTTCCCGTGAACAGCTCGAAACGCTCGCCCGAGCCCAGGACAACAGCTACGGACAGTACCTGGGGGACGTGCTCTCGCGGGCGGGAGGAGTTGGGCGATGAGTCGCGGAGGAGCCATGTTTCGCCAAGGACCGATCGACGGGCTGGTGGTCAAGGCGCTCACGCGACGGGAGGACGCCCGGGGGTGGCTGATCGAACTGTACCGGCAGGACGAGCTTCTGCCGGAGGCACAGCCGGTGATGGCCTACGTCAGCCAGACGCTTCCCGGCATGGCTCGGGGCCCCCACGAGCACCGCGAGCAGACCGACTGCTTCGCGTTCGTCGGGCCGGGCGATTTCAAGCTGTACTTGTGGGATACGCGGCCGGGCTCGCCCACGGCGGGTAACCGGCAGACGCTCCTGGTCGGCGAGTCGAGCCGGCAGGCGGTCCTCATTCCCCCCGGCGTGGTTCACGCGTACAAGAACGTCGGCGAAGTCGCCGGATTGGTGTTCAACGCCCCCAGTCGGCTGTACCGTGGAGAGGGCAAGAAGGAGCCGGTCGACGAGGTCCGCCACGAAGACCGGCCGGACAGCCCTTTTGTGTTGGACTGAAGACGAAGGTGTGCGAGAACGTCATGGCGAGAGAGGCGACCGGGCGTGGGCGAGTGACTCGGTGAGGGCGTAACAGGATGAGCGACCTGCGCCTTCCGTCATCCCCTCCCCAAGTCACCGTGTCACCCCGTCACCAAGTCACCCCGTCACTCGGCATTGGTTCAAACGTCTGCTCATGAAAGTCGTCGTCACCGGCTCGGGAGGTCAACTGGGAAGCGAGCTGTGCCGGCAGCTCGGTGGCGACGCCGTGGGGCTCGACCTGCCGGAGTTCGACCTGACCGACCGCGATCGGGTCGTTCGCACGCTCGCCGAGATCGGGCCGCAGGCGGTGATCAACGCGGCGGGATTCACCCACGTCGACGAGGCGGAGCGGCAGGTCGAGCTGTGTCGGGCCGTCAACGCCGACGGCGTGGCCCATCTCGTCGAAGCGTGTCGCCGGCTCGATTGCCCGTTGGTCGAGATCAGCACCGACTACGTGTTCGGCGTCGACGCCGGGCGCCGCGGGCCCTATCGGGAAACGGACGAGCCGCGGCCGCTGGGCGCGTACGCCCGGTCGAAGCTCGAAGGCGAGCGCTGCGCGGCAATGTGGCGCAAGCACTACATCGTTCGCACTTGCGGCCTGTACGGCCGTGCCGGCCCGCGCTCGCGCGGCAACTTCGTGGAGACCGTGTTAGCGCGGGGCGCCGAGGGGGAGCGACTGCGCGTAGTGCGCGACCAGCACTGCACCCCCAGCTACGTGCCGCACGTCGCCCGGGCCGTCCGATTCCTGGTGGGCACGGAGGCGTTCGGCACGTACCACGTGGTCAACACGGGCGAGACGACCTGGTACGACTTCGCCGTGGAAGCATTCCGCCAGGCGGGGATGGACGTTCGGCCGGAGCCGATTGCGACCTCGGAGTACGGCCTGGCGGTCCCGCGCCCCGGTTACAGCGTGCTCGACACGGGGAAGTACCACGGGCTGTGCGGCGCTCCGCCGATGCCGCGTTGGGAGGAGGCCCTGGCGGAGTATCTGGCGGTGCGAAGATCATGGGGTAAATAGGGGCCGCAGGGTTTCCCTCGTTCCCAATCTCCAGCTTGGGAACGGACGCAGGGAAGCTCCCGCTTTTCGGGCGTAAAGCAGAGCTTCACGGAACTGGGTTCCCAAGCTGGAGCTTGGGAACCAGTTAAGCGGCTTCACAGCCAGCCCTGCTCGCGATACCACTGGGCGGTCTGGCCTAGGCGGTCGGACAAGGAAACGGCGGCGGTGAACCCCAGTTCGTCGCGGGCCTTTTCCGGCGAGCAGGCCCACGAGCCGGCGGTGGCTTCCCGGGCCTTGTCGAGATTCAAGACGACCTGGCGCCCCTTCACTCGACCGACGAGATCGCCGACGGCCCCGACCAGCCGCACGACCGGTGTGCCGAACGGAATCGTCCAGGTCCGGCGATGCCCCAGGGCCTCGCCGATCATCCGGCCGAGACGGTAGTACGTAGGGTGGTCGCTGTATGCAGCGAAATAGTAGCCCGAAGCCTTGGGATCTTCGTCCTCCCATCCGGGCGGCGGCAGTCGCGATCCCCGCTCTGCGGCCAGGATCAGCAGCTTGGCCAAATCGGCGGCGTGGATCACGGAGAACCGATGGGGCACGTATCCCGGCACGAGGTGCATCCGCGACCGGGCCACGGCCTTGAACATCTGGAAGGTCGCCGTGTCGGCCTCGCCGAAGACGATCGGCGGTCGGACGACCGTGATGGGCACGCGGTCGGCGAACTGCTCGGCCCACTTCTCCCCCGCCCGCTTGCTGCGGCCGTAGTGCGAGACCGGCCGCAGCGGATCGCTTTCCATGCGGAGCCGGCCGTGCGGGGAGGGACCGGCCGCGGCCAGCGACGAGACCACGACCAGCACCGGCGGGTCGGGCCGCTCGGCGCACGCCTGCGCCACGTTGCGCACGCCCTGCTCGTTGACCTCGTAGAATTGCCTGGCGCGAAGTGCGCGGGTGAGCCCCGCCAGGTGATAGACGATCGATTTGCCGGCCACCGCGGCGCGGAGGCTCTCCAAATCGGTCACGTCGCCATAGGCCAGGGCCACGCCGAGAGATTGAAGCCGGTCAATCTGCGAGGTCTTACGGATCAGCGCGATGACCTCGTCGCCGCGCGCAATCAGCGCTTCGACCAGGTGGGACCCGATGAATCCGCTCGCCCCGGTAACGAACACTCGCGACATGATCCAAATCCGTGATCGAGAGTCTGCCAGCACTCTTTGTTATCGGTTGGAGTAGGTAGCGAGCTCGGGCCGCCGCGCTCAAGGTCCGCCTACACCCCCTTGACAGACGGGCCAGGTCCTAGCTAACATGTGGAGGTCTTGCCACGGTGGGCAGATTGCGAGCGAGCCCTCATGTCTGATCTGGTAGTCCGTCCGGTCGCTTCACGCCGCGAGAAGAAGGCCTTCCTGGAGTTCCCTTGGCGGTTGTATCGCGGCGACCCCCACTGGGTCCCGCCTCTCCGGGTCGACCAGAAGGAGATGGTCGGCTATCGGCCTCATCCCTTCTATCAGCGCAACGCGGTGCAGACGTTTTTGGCGTACCGGTCGGGCGAGGTGTGCGGCCGGATTGCGGCCATCCTCAACCGGGCCCATAACGAGCACTACTCGGAGCGCCGGGGGTTCTTCGGGTTCTTCGAGTGCGTCGACGACGAGGAGGCGGCCGCCGCGCTGTTCGACGCCGCCCGGGAGTGGTTCGCCGGGCACGACGTCCACTGCCTCCGCGGCCCCACGAATCCCTCGCTGAACTACACGCTGGGGCTGCTCGTCGACGGCTTCGATTCGCCGCCCACGTTCATGATGACGTACAACCCCGCGTACTACGCCCGGCTCGTCGAGGCCTACGGGTTTCGCAAGACGCAGGACGTGTACGCCTACCTGGGCCACGTGGAGATGCTGCCGAAGGTGCAAGCGCGGTGGCGGCCCGTGGTCGAGCAGATCATCGAGCACTACAACGTCCGCCTGCGCCCCTTGGACACGTCGCGATTCGTCGAAGACGTCGAGGCATTCCTCTCGGTCTACAATCGGTCGCTGGTCAACACGTGGGGATTCGTGCCCATGTCGGCCGACGAAGTCCGGCACATGGCCCGATCGTTGCGATACCTGATCGTCCCGGAGCTGGCGGTGGGGGCAGAGATCGACGGGCGATTGGTCGGCGCGACGTTTTGTCTGCCGGACTACAACCCGCGGATCAAGGCGATCGACGGGCGTCTGCTGCCGTTCGGGTTCATTCGGCTGCTTCGCAGGAAGGACCGCATCAAGAAGGTCCGCTCGATCAGCACGAACGTGCTCCCCGAGTACCATCGCATGGGGCTGGGGCTGGCGCTGATGCACGGGTTGCTCCCCAAAGCGCTCGAATGGGGGCTTCAGGAGATGGAGTTCTCCTGGATCCTCGAATCGAATACGCTTTCGTGGCGGAGCCTCGCCAAGGCCGGCACGAAACGGGCCAAGACCTATCGCGTGTACGACTTCGGCGAAGACTGAGAGGTGAATGGGCGAAGGAGCGACTGCGCTTCGCCACCATCGATCCGGCGGGCTCGTGGGGCGGTGGGTCGTGGGCCCGCTGCCGCTATCCGTATGGGAGTCGTTCACTCAGAGCACCCCGCCGCACACGGGGGGGTGCCCCCCTTCTTGTCGGGCGAGTCTCGCCTGCCCACCTACCCGAGCTCACTCTTCCCCGATTTTGGGCCCTGCCTTAAAATAGGCAACGCTATTAGGCTTTGTCGGAAAATCAAAACCGGCACGAAGCGCAAGCGAGGAAAGCCGGTCTTCACGGGCCTCGCCGGCGCTTCGGGCGAGTGAAATCTCTGCGAAACGAGTTTTCCGACAGAGCCCGACTCACGCCCGGCTGGGCTTGCCCGCGGCCGATAATGGAAACGTGTGAAGGATGTTGGGGTGTGCAAGCGGGCGATCCGATTTCATTCATAGCACCGCTACCTTCCTAGCACCGCGAGGGGAACCGCGAAGGCGCGGATGCCCCCCGGAAGAGCGGGCAATGGGCTTGATTTGCCGGCGGACTTCGCCGGATAGGGACTGATCGCAGGGAAAGCATGGCATCGGCGCGGGAAATTGTCATCACGGGAATGGGAGTCGTCAGCCCGATCGGGATTGGGCGCGAGCCCTTCTGGACCTCCCTCTGTGAGGGTCGGAGCGGCGTTCGGTCGCTGGAGATGTATGCCGACGGCGATCTGCCGGCGACTATCGGCGCCCGAGTGGTCGATCTGCATCCGGGGCGCCACGTCCGGCCTCGCAAGGCGCTGAAGGTGATGTCCTGGGATATCCAGTTGGGCGTGGTTGCCGCTGACCTGGCGTGCATCGACGCGGCGCTGGATTCCCAGCCCGTGGACCCGGAACGGCTGGGCGTTCTGTTTGGTGCCGACATGATTCCTTGCGACCTGGACGAGATTGTCCCCGCCTATCGAGGCTGCATGCCGACCGGGGAGTTCGACTTCCGGTTCTGGGGCGAGAAGGCCCTTCCGGAGATGTTTCCCCTCTGGATGCTCAAGTACCTGCCGAACATGCCGGCCTGCCACATCGGAATCGCCCGCGACGCCCGGGGCCCCACGAATTCGCTCACGCTCGGAGAGATCTCCAGCCTTTCGGCGATCGCCGAGGCGGCGCGGGTCATCGAGCGTGGCCAAGCCGATGCGATGATCGCCGGGGGAACGGGCTGCCGCATCCATCCCCTGGTCTGGGCCCGTCACGAAGTCTATCACCCATCCCAACGCCGCGAGGATCCGACCCGCGCCAGCCGCCCGTTCGACGCCGACCGCGACGGCATGGTCCACGGGGAAGGTGCCGGGGCCTTCCTCCTGGAAGAGCGAAGCCACGCCGAAGCCCGCGGGGCCAGAGTCCTCGCCCGCATCCTGGGCCAGGCCAGCGCGTTCGAGCCCCGTGGCCGCGGCGAGCCACTCGAAGGCCATGCCATCCGTGCGTCGATCCGGGCTGCCCTGCGAGCGGCCGGACTCGAACCCCGCGACGTCGGGCACGTCAACGCGCACGGACTGAGCACCAAGATCGACGACGAGTTGGAAGCCCGGGCGATCCACGACACGCTGGGCGACGTGCCCGTCACGGCGCCCAAAAGCTTCTTCGGAAACTTGGCGGCTGGGAGTGGGGCGGTGGAAATGGCGGTGAGCGTCCTGGCCTTGGAGAAGGGCCTGGTCCCGCCGACGCTCAACTACGAGCACCCCGACCCCAACTGCCCGGTCAACGTGATCCACGGAAAGCCGATGGGGCTCTCGCAGCCCACGGCCCTGGTGCTGAATCACTCCCGCATCGGCCATTCGGTCGCCCTCATTCTGGGGGCACCCGAAGCGTAATCGGCCCCCCGGTCCGGGCAGGGAAAGCCAGCGATTGGGGGACCGAACGGGAGGAGCGCGACGCCGCGCCCGGACCATCCCCGGCTCGGCCCGCTTGGTGCGCGACCGGGCATCCCCCGTGCTCCCGCGAGCCCCTCCTTCTTCGGGGTCTGCGATCGCGCCGAAAAACCCGGAGAATCCCATCTCGCCGCGATTCGTCGCGCCGTGGCCGGCGAAACGTCGATACGTCTACCGAGGCCCGCCGCAACGGGCCGGACCGCGCGCCAGGGCGGGGTCTGCCGTTTGTTCGGGGAATGCGTGTTGGGAGGTTGAAGCGGGCAAGGGCCGGGCGAGAGACTCTTCGAATTTTCGCCCGTCCCCGGCATCGTCCACCGTCGGGAGTTACAGAGCATGGCTATTTCGACCCATTCATCGACAAACCGCGCGCTACTGCGATCGACGATCGCGTCGGTGCTCGTCCTCCTGGGAGCGCAGGGCGTCCAGCTTTCTCCCGAAGGAACGGCGAGAGCCGACGACGGGCAGGGCATCCTCCGGTGGGACCCGCTCGACGAGCAGTTCATCCCCCTTCCCCCACAAGAGATGAAGCCCGGCTGCGTCTACAGCCGTTTCAGCGACCGGTTGAACCGGCGCGTGTGGAGCTACGTGCAGGCCGATGGCGAGTTCTGGTACGCCCTGGGAGAGGGCACGACGCTGAAAGGCCGTCGCCTCGACGTCCGCGAGATTACGGGAGATCGGTTCGAGAAGCTGAAGGACAAGTACCCGGACCTGGCCGCCGAGTTGGAGGAACACGGCAGGATCGTCACGGTCCTCTATTTCACGCTCGACGGCGACGGCACGTGGCGGGGCGCCAGCACGGCCAAGCACCCGACGATCTACAACCTCGAAACCGGACAACGATGGGAGCAAGTCAACCTGAAGCACCCACAGCCCGCAAACACCTGGGAGCGGGGCCCGGCGGCGTTCCTCCCCGTCGTTCATACCTGGGGATATCGCTGGGCGGTCCAGGGCGGCAAGTACGTTCCGGGCCCGTCCGGTTGCGGCATGGCATCTGGTTCAAGCTACGGCATGCCTGCAACGTCGTGCGATTGTGCTCGCCATTGAGTCCCGTGTTGAGATGGAAACACGCTCGAAGCCCGGTGCTGTGTCGAGAATGGAACGTATACGGAGCCCAGGGGTTGCAACCCTTGGGCTTGGGATGCGATTGACCTTCCCGTATCAATGCAGGGATCGACCATCAAGGCGAATCAAGCGGAGCGCCCGGCGCGTCGCGTGATCTGTCACTCGAAAAACGGCGCGAAGACTGGCGTCACGGTCCAGGTCTCACTGCGTCCGTCCGGGTGGTGCACGACGACCTGGGTGTTCTCCCGGCCGAGGCCGTCCAGCCCGGTCTCCATGACGGTCGCCCGATCGGCGCCGGCCGTCCAGAAGATCCGCGACGCCTTCCTGTCGACCGATCCGAGCAACGGCTGCCTGCTCCCAGCCTGCAAGTCGTACGACTCGCCCGCGACCAGGCCTTCTCGATTGACCGTGAGTCGAACGAGGATGCTTGCCGCGGGCTGGCCGGGCTTGATCAGGCCGAACACCCCGAGCGACTTGGCTCGCGCGCCGGGCGCCGATCCGGCTTCGTCTTCCGACGCGACCCGTTCGAGCACGAACAACGTTCGCCCGTCGGCCGGCTGGGTCAGAAACTCGGTGGCACGCCGCATGTCGATCGGCCCCAGACACAGCATCAGCGTGTCGCCTTCCACCCAGTAGATTCCCTTCTGTAGGGCGATGCGGCCGCACTCGTCGCGAAAGATCCACGTGAAGCGTGGCGGATCCTGCTTGACGTCGAGGTGATAGGCCACGATCATCGGGGGGTGCCCCTGCTGCATCAGCTCCAGCCTGCCTCGCGTGAACTTCATCTGGAGGTCCGGAGCCAGGTCGGGACGCGGCTGGCCTTCGTGCTCGAGGTGCGTGACCTGCCAGGTTCCCTTGAGGCTGTCCCGGGCCAGGATTTCTTCCGATCCGAGAAGGACCACCGGCGCTCCGCCCGGCCGTTGGATCGTGACGAACTGCGGGGCTTGCTCTTCGCCGACTACCGGCTGGATTGCACTGGGGCCGCTGGAGACCACCAACGGCAAGATGGCCACAAACGGGTGCAAGCAACTCATGAGAAGACTCCTGTTGGAGGGTGGCACGACGGGGGCCCGCGTTTCCGGAGGCCGCAGCGAAGCTTCTCGTGCATCCGGCTTTCAACCATCCATTCTGGCCAGGGCCACGCCCGATGTAAACGCTTAAGTCTCCCGATTTGCCGCGAAGGGGGCCGGATTGGCTCGCGGCACTCGTCCCCGTCGGGCAGGCTCGGCCCGCCACCGGATTCGGTCCCGTCCGGCGGCGACCCGCGGCGGGCCCGCACCGCCGTGCCGGGAGAAGGTTGGGGCGCCACGCCCGGTCGTCTGCGCGCAATAGAACGCCGCTCGCGGACGGCCTCGCCGGACGTTACAATAGGTCTCCAGCGTCTGGTGACCAGTCGCCACGGCCGCTGCTGACCGTCGTGAGAGAATGGGCCGGGGCGAGCCATGAACCGAGTGTTGTCTCGAAGAGATCAAGGAGCAGCCACCATGCGATTGAACGTCCTTGTCCGCAGGGCCCGCTTGCATTGCGTTCTCCCGACAAGGCTGAGCGACGCGGCCCCGCCCAGCGCAGCCCGTCGGCTCTGTCTGTTGGCCGGGACGACCGTGCTGACGGTTATCGCGGCATTTGGCGCAGGTGCCCTCGCGGCCGACCGCGACCCGGACCACGTGCTGCCGCTCTACACCCGAAGCCGCGTGGAGAGCGCGGACCAGCCGGGCAAGTTCGAGATCGTCTACAAGACGATCGAGTGGGACGCCCGCAAGACGGGCGTCATCGTCTGCGACATGTGGGCCCGGCACTGGTGCAAGGGGGCGTGCCGGCGCGGCGCCGAGATGGCTCCGCGGATGAACGAGTTTGTGGGCGAGGCTCGCCGACGGGGCGCCCTCGTGGTCCACGCCCCCAGCGGAGGCATGGACCTTTACGCCGACCACCCGGCGCGCAAACGGGCCCAGGAGGCCCCCAAGGCGGACAACCTGCCCGACGGCATCGCCTCGTGGTGCCGGCAGATCGAGTCGGAGACGCGGGGCGAGTATCCGATCGATCAGTCGGACGGCGGCTGCGACTGCCAGCCCCCCTGCGACAAGAAGGCGCCCATGGACCGCCACCAGACCCCCGAGATCGAAATCCTCGACGAAGACGCGATCACCGACTCGGGCGTCGAGTGCTGGAACCTGTTCGAGCAACGGGGTGTCGACAACGTGATCCTCGTGGGCGTTCACACCAATATGTGCGTGCTCGGGCGCCCGTTCGGCCTAAGGAACATGGTCCGCTTCGGCAAGAACGTGCTCTTGGTCCGCGACCTGACCGACACGATGTACAACCCGCGCATGCCGCCGCGGGTGAGCCACGTGCGGGGCACGGAGCTGATCGTCGAGCACATCGAGAAGTACGTCTGCCCGACGATCACCTCGAGCGACCTGCTTGGCGGTCCGGCCCAGCGGTTCGCGGAGGACGACCGGCCGCACGTGGCGTTCCTGGTGAGCGACGACCACTACCACGCCGACACGACCCTGCCCGTGTTCGCCCAGATGCTCCGCGAGCGCTACGGCTGCCATTGTACGCTACTCCACGGCCAGGGGACATCGAACATCCCGGCGACCGGCGAGCTTCTTGGTGAAAACGGGGCCGACTGCCTGGTGCTTTACATCCGGCGGCTCGCGCTTCCCGAGGAGCAGCTCGATCGGGTCCGCGAGTATCTTGCCTCGGGCAAGCCGCTGGTGGGCATGCGCACGGCGAGCCACGCCTTCGACACCCGCGGCAAGCACGAGCCGGGCCAGGCCGAATGGCCGGAGTTCGACCACGACGTGCTCGGCGGGAACTACCACGGGCACGGCCCCAATCCGGCGGGCACCGACGTGGCCATCGTGCCCGACGAGGCCGGCCACCCGATCCTGGCCGGGGTCGAGCCGGCCAAGTGGCACAGCACGGGCTCGCTCTACTACACCTCGCCGGTTGCCGAAAACGCGACTGTGCTGATGACCGGCGCGTTGGAGGATCGCGTGGAGCCGCTCACCTGGGTCCGAGACTACCAGGGCAGCCGCGTCGTCTACACCGGGCTGGGCCACCCCGACGATTTTCAGGACCCCCAGTTCCGCCGGCTCCTGGTCAACACGATCTTCTGGGCGATGGACCGGCCCGTGCCGGAGGCCGCGAAACCGACTCCGTGACGAGCGTCGGTCCGCGGTCGTTTCAAGAACAAGCCATTTGCGGCTTCGCAACCGGACAAATCAAGAAAACCAACGTTCCCGTTTGGTGCGAAGCCGCAAGCGGCTCTCTCGTCGTGTCGGCGTCAACGGTCGAATTACTGAATCCTGTCGCTCAGAAAAGCGACCAGGTTCTCCACGTCATCCGATCCGA
Source organism: uncultured Planctomycetaceae bacterium (assembly GCA_964505295.1). GTDB lineage: Bacteria > Planctomycetota > Planctomycetia > Pirellulales > Thermoguttaceae > DATKZH01. The sequence goes on along the minus strand of CAZDHR010000032.1, from coordinate 15,118 downwards.
CGCGGATGACGCGGTTACCCATCGAGATCTTCACGCAGTCGAATCCCCAGATGTTGTACGTCCAGCCGCGTCCGGGGACCCAGTGGATACCCCAGCCGTCGACGAGCGAGGTCCGCCCCGGCTCGACGGCCGTGATGCGGGCATAAGGGATGCGAGTTCGCAACAAGGGGAGCGGGCCGAAGCGGATCGCCAGCGCGTCGCCTTCGTCGCGAACCGTCAGGTAGTGAAACGACTGGGTGAAGAAGAACATCAACGCAGTGACCGCCAAGACCACCCACATCAGAAACGGCTGGTGCCGGCTTCCCCACGCGGACGCCAAGAGCGCGGTAACGGCCACGTACAGACCGTAGTGAAACCGTCCGTGCTGAGTCCTGCAATATTCCATGGTTCCCCTCCCTGCGTATCGCGGTCTTACTCAATCCACGCGCCGCCGAGCACGCGGTCGCCGTCGTAGCACACGGCGGCCTGGCCCGGGGCGACGCCGTGGCAGGGCTCGTCGAAATGGACCGAGAAGCGGTCGCTCTCCAGCGGCCGGACCGTCGCCCCCACCGCCCGGCTGCGGTAGCGAATCTTCACCTGGCAGCGGAACGGCCCGCTCGGCGGGTGGATGAGCCAGTTGGCCGCGCCGGCCGTCAGCTCCGTCCGGGCGAGCTGGTCGCGCGTGCCGACGACCACGCGCCGGGTCTCCGGCTCCAGGCGGACCACGAAGCGACGCTCCCCGAACGCGATCCCCAGGCCCTTGCGCTGCCCGACGGTGAACCGCTCCAGCCCGTCGTGGCGCCCGACCACGGTCCCGTCGGTGGTGACGATCTCGCCGGAGGTGTCGAGCCCCGGGCGGCGCTCGCGCACGAGCCGGGCGTGGTCGCCGTCGGGCACGAAGCAGATCTCCTGGCTGTCCCGCTTGTCGGCCACGCGGAGCCCCAGTTCGCCGGCGATCCGTCGAATCTCCTCCTTCCGGTGCTCGCCCACCGGGAACAGAACCCGAGGCAACCGCCGCCGATCAATCCCAAAAAGCACGTACGACTGGTCCTTCCCGGCGTCCCGCCCGCGGCAGAGCGCGGGCAGGTCGGCCTCGTCGGTCGCGACCAGCCGGGCGTGATGGCCGGTGGCCACGTACCGGGCGTCCACGCTCTCGGCGTAGTCGAACAGGCGGCCGAACTTGAGCCGGGTGTTGCAGAGGATACACGGGTTGGGCGTGCGTCCGGCCGCGTACTCGTCGACAAAGTTCTCCACCACGGAGTCGAAGTCCTCCTCGAAATTCAGGGCGTAGAAGGGGACGTCGAGCAGGTCGGCCACGCGACGGGCGTCGGCCGCGTCGGCCGCACTACAGCACCGCGGCTTGGCGCGTGCCGCTTCGCCGTCCCCGGCGACGCACCGGCCTTCCGCCTCGACCCCGTGCCGCATGAACAGCCCGATCACCTCGTGCCCCGCTTGGCGCAGGAGCCAGGCGGCCACGCTGCTATCCACGCCCCCAGACATTGCCAAGACGACACGAGCCATGGGCGAAAAGCCGGACAGAGGATCGGGAGCTTGCCACCCCCGAAGTGTATCCACCGCACCCGAGCCGGGAAAGGTGGACGCTGACAGGGTGAGGGGGTGACAAGGTGACAGGGTGAGGGGGTGACAAGGTGACAGGGTGACAAGGTGACAGGGTGACAAGGTGACATGGCGAAGCGACCTGCCGGACGATCGTCACCCCGTCACCCCCTCACCCCCTCACCGTTCTTCCCGTACTCTTGGGACGCGATATAATATCGGGGTGTCCTGGATAACGACGGTTCGGGAGGAAGACGGCAATGGACAGGGAATTGATCGACCGGGCCGAGATGATCCGCAAGCGGATTCTCCAGCTACGGGACTCTCTTTGACTACGACGCCAAGCAATCCCAAGCGGCCGAGATCGAGGAGCGGATGGCCGCGCCCGACTTCTGGGCCGACCAGCAGCAGGCCCAGGCGGTCGTCGCCGAGCTGAAGGGGCTCAAGTCGCTCCTGAAGCCGATCGCGGAGGTGCTCCAGGCGTCGGACGACCTGGCGGCGATGGTCGAGATGGCCGCCGAGGACGAAGGCTTCGCCGCGGAGGTGCCCGGCGAGATCGAGCGTCTGGAGAAGGCCGTCGAGGAGTTGGAGGTCCAGGCCCTGCTCGACGGTCCCCTGGATCGCAACAACGCGCTATTGACCATCAACGCCCGCGACGGCGGCACCGACGCCAACGACTGGGCCGAGATGCTCCTGCGGATGTACATCAACTGGGCCAGGAACCACGATTACCGCGTCGAGCTTCTCGATCGCCAGGACAACGAAGAGGCGGGGATCAACAACGCCAGCATCGCCGTGCGCGGGCCGATGGCGTACGGCTATCTGAAGGGCGAGTCGGGCATGCACCGGCTGGTCCGGATCAGCCCGTTCAACGCCGAGGGCAAACGTCAGACCAGCTTCGCCGCCGTCGATGTCTCGCCCGAGGTGACCGACGAGATCAACGTCGAGGTGAACTGGGAGGACGACGTGCGGGAGGACACGTTCCGCTCCAGCGGCGCCGGGGGCCAGCACGTCAACAAGACCTCCAGCGCGATCCGGCTGACGCACCTGCCGACGAACATCGTGGTGCAGTGTCAGAACGAGCGGAGCCAGCACAAGAACCGGGCCACCGCCCGCAAGATGCTGCTGGCCCGGCTCGCCCGGGTGGAAGAGGAAAAACGCGAGGCGGAGCAGGCCGCGAAGTACGACAAGAAGCCCAAGACCGGCTTCGGCTCGCAGATCCGCAACTACTTCCTCCATCCCGACCAGCGCGTCAAGGACTCTCGCACCGGCTATAGCGCCACCAGCTTCCACAGCGTGCTCGATGGAAACATCCAGGGGTTTCTCGACGCGTATCTGCGCTGGAGGGTGGGGCAGGGATAGTGGCAGTCGGCGGCCGAGCCGCGGGAGCCGCTTACGGCTTCGCCATTAACCGCAAAAGCACCCAGGGCCGACGCGCACTTTAGGTAAGTTGGGACAGCGCGGCAACTTGATATCTGGTAGATTTGTCGCTTTCCGTCAGCGGGCTTGCCCGCAGCCTTTTTGGGGAGCGAAGGAATGTTGCAGTCAATTGGAGATGATGTTGGTTCGATTCTCGAGTGCTTTGAAGATTTGGAGGATCCCAGAAGCACCGTGAATCGAAAACACTTGCTCGGCGATCTCATTGTGATCTCGATTTGTGCCGTCATTGCAGGATGCGATGGGCCAAAGGCGATTGGTGTCTGGGCCGCATCGAATCGAGACTGGTTGAAACGGTATCTTGAATTGCCCTACGGAATCCCCTCCCACGACACGATCGGACCGACTTTCCGCACTTCTCAGCCACAATATATTGAAGCTAGCAGGGGAGAGCTTTCAATATAGTGTGCTAGCAATGCTATCGCTAGGGGGTTTCACATGGCCTTTAATTCAACGCAGCTTTTTTGGGGAATCGGTTATCTTGTGCTAGCATGTGCGTGCTTGCACAGGATGTGGTAGAGAAAATCGGAATAAATTTGGCCGAGAAGTGCGGAAAGTCAGATCGGACGTCTGTTGGCAGTGCTGAAACCTGCCGCATTTCAAACTTGTTTTCAGAATTGGATCCGCACTTTGCGTACCGGCGACGAGCCGACTGCCGGTGAGACCGCGTCTGGGAAACAGGAAGTGGTTGCGATCGACGGGAAGACGCTGCGTCGTTCGCATGATCGCAAACACAATCTGGGTGCGTTGTTTCTCGTGAGCGCTTGGTCGGTGGAGCATGGCGTGAGCCTGGGTCAACTGGCGACCGAAGACTGGCGACCGAAGAGAAATCGAACGAAATTACGGCAATTCCCGAGTTGATCAACATCATTGACTGGTTGAAACGGTTCGCAATCAGCCTGCTGAAGCAATGCATCGGCGAGGCGTTCCCCAAGTACAATGAATTCCCCGGCACGCGACTGCTGATCGACGTCGAGTCGGTCGAGACGCGCGTGGAATCGAAGTCGCCTCGAGATTGAGTAGCATGTCGCATGGTTTGTCACGTGGGCCGGCTACGTTTTTCCGGCGGAATTGACACGGTCGGATCTGATGCGGCTGATTCCCCGGCGCAGTGAAGTATCAACGAGAGTCACCCCACGCAACCGAGGATACCGCCATGAGCCCGCTTCCCGCGACGCTTGCTTCCGTCCTGGCCGTTGGCGCCCTGTCGGCCGAGCCGGTCGACTGGAGCCGGCAAGCGGAAGAAGACGCCAAGCAGGACTTCACGACGATCATCTTCGACGGCCAGGCACCCAACCAGTTGGCCTGCGACACGACCGTTCGGCCCATGCCCGACGGCTCCTGGGTGACCGTGATGCTCGGCGGCGGGCATACCGAGCCGCTTCCGGCCAACCGGGTGTTCATCTCGCGCAGCCGAGATCGGGGAAACACCTGGACGCCGATGCGCCCGATCGATTTGGGCGTCAAGTCGAAGGACCCGACCCGGGCGCTCACGCTCTCGGAGCTGATGCTCCACGGCAAACGGGCCACCATGGTCCTGCAAATTCACAACGGCGGGTTCGGCGAGTGGAAGACGTGTTTCGTCCACAGCGACGACTCGTGCCACACGTGGTCGGCCTTGGAGCCGGCGCCGGGCAAGCTGGCCGATCGAACCATGATCCGCAACGCCGTCAAGACCCGCGACGGGCGGATTCTCATGCCCTATCAACACTACAACCGCTGCGACGAACAGGGCCACCGAATCTCGAAGGGCCGCGTTTTCCACACCCCGCGCGATCCGCGAAACGGCATCATCGAAAGCCGCGACGGAGGCCGCACCTGGGACGTCTACGGCGACGTTCGTCTGACCGACGACGACGACTACCACGGCTGGGCCGAGCCGAACATCGTCGAGCTCCGCGACGGCACGATCGCCATGATCATTCGCGCCGACCGCTTGGGAGGCGTGCTCTACTATGCCGAGTCGAAAGACGGAGGCCACACCTGGCCTGAGTACGCGGAGAAGACCACGATCCCGAATCCCGGCTCGAAGGCCACGCTCTACGGCCTCGGCGGCGATACGGTGGCCATGCTGCACAATCCGAATCCCCGCCACCGCAGCCCGTTGGCGCTGTGGATCAGCTTCGATGGGCTGAAGACCTGGCCCTACCGCCGCGTGCTGGTGCCCAAGTCGTGCGACGAGGGCGGCCGGATCAACTACCCCGACGGTTTCGTCGGCGAGGAGGGCGAGTTCCTGAACTTCGCCTTCGACGACAACCGCCACCGTTGCGTGTTCTACCGGGCGAAGCTGCCCGAGTTGCCTCCAAACTGAGCCTCGAATCGGCACGTGGCCGGAAGGCGTGGACAAGGTGGATTGTGCATGGGGCTTGTCTCTCGGCTATAATCGGGGCCCTGGGCTGGAAGGCCGGCGACAGCCGCTCCCTGCTCAGCCCGCCCTGCCTCGCCCGACGAAAGGCCCGCCATGAAGGAGATGACGCCGATTCTGCTCATCGGATGGCTCGCCCTGCTGGCCGGCGCGGCCGCGGGCGTCGAACCCTTGGGCGAGCCGCTGCGGTCGAAGCCATGGAAGCTCGTCTTCTGCGACGAGTTCGACGGCCGCGAGCTGGATGAGTCGAAGTGGACTCGCCGCGGCCACGGCAGGGCCTTCGTCTGGGACGGCGCGACGGGACGCCTCTCGGAGGACCACGCCGACGTCGACGGCCAGGGGCATTTCGTGGTCAAGGTCAGCCGCGACGCCGACGGCACCTACGTCTATCATCACGGCGTCGAGACCAAGGGCAAGTTCCAGCGCACCTACGGCTACTTCGAGACCCGCGCCCGGTTCACGCGCCAGCCGGGCTGGTGGGGGGCCGTGTGGCTCTTCGGTGTCGAGGTCGGCCCGAACCCGTTCGTCATGGGCCAGGAGATCGACGTCTTCGAGGACTTCGTCAAGCCGAAGAAGAAGCTCGATTTCGCCCATAACGTGCATCTCGATTCACAGCTCCCGTTCGCCCCCGGCGAAAACCGTCGCCTCGGCAAGCTCGACGGCAACACGCTCTACCGCGTATCGCGGGGCACGACCGTGGTCGTCGTCGATTGGGACGCGTTCCACGTCGTCGGGGTCGAGTGGACGCCGCTGGAGTACGTCTTCTACTGCGACGGCAAGGAGACGTTTCGGCTGGACTACCAGGAGAAGCCCGATCGCATTCTGCTGGAGGCCGACGGCGAGCCGCTCGCCGAGTTCACCTTCAGCCCGCAGCTCACCACCGGCAAGAGCTACTGGGGCAACTACCAGGCGCTGCCTTCCCAGACCGTGCGTCTGGCCGAAGGGACCCACGTGCTGTGCGTCCGATTCGACGCCACGCCGTTCAACTTCGGAGGGCTGGAGTTCACACCCGCCGGCGCCGCCTCGCCGGGCAAATGAAGAAGCAATGACGATCCGGAGTGCGATGTACGGACGAAACAGCGACTCAAGAAAAGCACGGGAACGAGCCATGAAACCCACCTGTCTCAAAGGCCGATCGCCGATCGCCGCGATTGTGTTTGTGCTCTGCTTCCAGGCCGCTCGGATCGACGTGGTGCGGGCGGACGCCCAGGGCCAGAGGGACACCCCGTTTGCTATACCGACGTTTCATTGTCTCGGGCTCTACTGGTCGCCTCGGGGCGGGGCTGCGGACAAGGAAGTCGCGGTTCGCTATCGGCGCGGGGGCGCGGCCGATTGGAGTGAGGCGCTGCCGATGCGCTACCACCCCATTCCCGGCACGGATGAAGACCTGGCCGACTACCGCGGCAGCATCGTTCACCTCGCGCCGGCCACGACCTACGAAATCCAACTGACCCTCGCCGGCACGCCGACGAGCGCCAAGCTGACCGCAACCACCTGGAGCGAGGATTTCCCCGTCGGCGAGACGGTCCGCGTCTCCGACCGCGACACGCCGCTGGCGATCACCGAGTCGGGCACGCCGAACGCCTGGCGCGTTTACGACGGGCGCGACGCGACCATCGACGTGCGCCACCGGCACGACTCGTGCATCACGATCGACGCCTCCTACGTGATCCTCCGCGGCTTCACGCTCAAGGGCGCCGGCGCGGCCGACAATACTCGCAGATCGCCGATCGGCGCCATCCGGATCGAGGGCGGCCACGACGTGGTCATCGAGGATTGCGACGTTTCGGACTGGGGCCGGCTCAATCCCGAGCGGGGCTTCGGGTTCAACATGGACTCGGCCATCTTCTCGCGGAGCGACACCCTGGAACGCCTCATCGTCCAACGCTGCAAGCTGCACCATCCGACCTTCGACGGCAGCACGTGGTACGAGCCGACCCATCCCACGCACACGAGAGGGCCGCAGTGCATCTCGCTGTTCAACACCGCGGGCAACCACGTCATCCGCTACAACGAGTGCTACTCCGACCTGGAGCACATGTATAACGACACGATCGGCGGCGGCAGCAACGGGAGTTTCCGCGGGTCGCCCGGACCCGACTCGGACATCTACGGCAACCTCGTGAGCCACTGCTGGGACGACGGCCTCGAGGTGGAGGGGGGCAACCGCAACATGCGCGTCTGGGACAACTACATCACGCAGTCGGCGATGATGATCGGCAACGCGGCCACCTCGATCGGCCCGCTCTACGTCTGGCGCAACGTCTGCGCCCGCAGCCAGTGGAAGCCGGACTACCACGGCGGATACTTCCTCAAGATGGGCTTCGCCGGCGGCGAGCACTGGATGACCGGCCACCAGTACATCTTCCATAATACGCTCTTCCGGTCGGACGAATGGCTCCCGACGGGTGGACTCGGCGGCAATCGCATCGTCAAGCACACCGTCTCGCGGAACAACATCCTCCACGTGCGCGAGCCGGAGAACCGCTGCGCCAGCGAGGCAGAGCAGAACATCGACAACGATTTCGACTACGACCTCTACAACGGCCGGGTGCCGGAGGACCACGAGGCGCACGGCATCCAGGGTGAACCAGTCTATGCCGCCGGCGCCGGCTTCGACCCGGCGACCCGTACCGGCCGGTTCCAGCTCGCGCCGGACAGTCCCGGCGCGGGCGCCGGTCAGCCGATCCCCAACTTCAGCGACGGCTACACCGGCCGCGCGCCCGACGTCGGTGCCCACCAGCGCGGCGCTCCGCCGATGCGCTACGGCGTCGCCGCGACGCAGCCGTGACTGCGCTCACGGAGAACTGGCGGTCCAACCATTTTGAAATTGGGGGCGGCCGAGAACGACTTTCGTAGCAGGCACACGCCGTGTGCCGTCCGCTGGTTACGGCACACGGCGTGTGCCTACTACTCCGCCAACGCGGGAGTTGTTCTTCGGCCGATCCCAGGCGAACTGCCGCCGACGTTGGCCCCGCCGAGATGAAGGAATCGCTGGCCGCGGACCGTTGGCTTATTCCGTTTCTCGAATGCCTGAACACGATGAGGGATGACATGATGACGCCACAACCACGAGTGACTCGCCGCCGGTTCCTGGGTGCCACGGCGGCCACCGCCGGCGCGATGTGGGTGCCCGGCGCGGTCGGACGGGGCGCCGACTCGACCGCTCCGCCGGCTGACTTCCCTTCGACGGACCACTTCTGGTATCGCCCGCAGCCGGAAGGTCCGTTCATCGACTCGCAGCGCGACAACAAGGCGTTCGGGTATTCGGACGGGAAAGTGTTCCTCTCCGAAGACAACGGCCGCACCTGGCCGCACAGTGCCGCGTTTCCCGACGCTCGCCACGTCGTGTTTAGCTGTATTCTGAAGAACGGCAACGTGCTGTTCAGCGCGCTGGCGAAGCTGTACCTCAGCACCGACAACCTGAAGACGTACCGGCAGATCACGGTGAAGAACGCGGACGGCTCCGATTACGTCCCGCACACGCCGAAAGACGCCGACCGACCGGGTTGGTACTTCCACAGCCTCACGGGCGTAAACACATGGGACGTCAACGGCAGCGAAATGCTTGTATGGGGAAATTACTGCAACGTGATCGGTGGCGCCTCGCCGGTCAACATCTACTACTCGACCGACAACGGCCAGACCGTGAAAATCGCGTATACCTTCGGCCAAAACCCCTATCTTCGCGATAACGGCTCCGGCGGGGGAGGGAAAGAGGGTACGCTGCTGGGCGATCCGGACAACCCCGTGATCTGCCGCCACGTTCATGACGTGGCGTACAACCCGGCCGAAGATGCGTTCTATGCCTGCACGGGTGACCGCACCCGACCCGAGGGGCACGAATGCAACTGGCTGAGAGGGACGTATGACGCCCACAAGGACGCGTGGCGGTGGAAGGTCATCGTGTCGGATGCATCAAACTCGCGGTACAAGTGCGGCGGCATCAACTTCGTCGACGGGAAAGTCTACTGGATCAGCGACTCGAACGGCCCCAAGCCCTACGACCGAGGAGTATTCCGGTGCGACCCGGCCGACATCACCAACCCCGAAGCGCACACGCTGCTGTTCAATCCGGGAGTCGAATCGGGTAACATGATCATCCAGGACGGCGTGATCCTCGCGTCGCACTGCGCGCCCGCCTCGCCGATGGCCACAGGGTTCATCGTCTCCCTCGATCTGGGAAAGACCTGGGCGCAATACGATCTCAAGGAGTTCGGCCGGCGGTCGCCCTGCCGCTTCAACAGGAAGAATAGTGAAGGATGGTTCCGGGTGGACCTGCGATCGGGGTGGGTGACGCCCGCCGAGATGATGTTCATCAAGCCAAAGGAGTCGCGATGAGAATGCGCCCAACGAGCAAGTCCGCCGTTTTCTTTCTGACGCTCGCTTGCCTCGGCCGGTGCCAGGTCGCCGCCGCAGACGCCACCGGCGGTGCGGCGCCCGGCGAGCGCCCCAACGTGCTGCTCATCTACACCGACGATCACGCGCAGTGGGCCGTGGGCGCGTACGGGAACAAGGAGGTGCATACGCCCAACATCGACCGCCTGGCCGCCGAGGGCGTGCGGTTCACGCAGGGATTCACCAAACCGGTCTGCTCCCCTTCGAGGGCCATGTTGCTGACCGGCCAATACAGCCACCGGCTCGGCATCCCCGACTACATCCCGTACGGCAATCCGATCCATGCGGGCAACGGCCTGCCCGCCGGCACGCCGACGATCGCGTCGGTGCTGGGAAGCGTTGGCTACACGACGGGCCTGGTCGGCAAGTGGCATCTGGGCTACGGCGAGAAGTACTATCCCCGGCGGTTCGGCTTCGACACGGCCGAGGGCTACCGCTATATCGCCCCGGGAAAGCGATACGATAATCCAGGACGCATCCCGTATCTGGTCGACGGCAAAGAGCGGAAGCGATTCGGAAAATCCGCGGACGTCGCGTCCGACTGCACCACGATCCTGGCCGATCGGGCGATCGATTTCCTGCAATCCAACCGCGAGGCCCCCTTCTTCCTGTTCCTCAGCTTCTACCGTCCCCATCTGGCGTGGCTGCCGGTTCCGGATCAAGATTTCGCCCGATACCAAGACCGGCCCGTCACGGTTCCCGATCCGCCGACGGGAGGCTCGGTGACGAAGGAAAAACTCGAAGAGTTGACCCGGCTCTACTATGCCAACATCACCTGCGCCGACCGGAACATGGGGCGGGTGTTCGCCGCCCTCGATGAGCTCGGCCTGGCGAAGAACACGCTCGTCATCTTCATCGGCGACAACGGCTTCATGGTCGGCCAGCACGGCCTGCTGGGCAAGGGCAACGCGCGCCGTCTGCACGTCAACGAGCGCGGACGCATCAGCCGCGAGCGGGGCACCCGGGCGAACATGTTCGACGAGTCCGTGCTGGTGCCGTTCATCGTCCGGTGGCCGGGCGTGGTAAAGCCGGGCACGACCAGCGAGGCGCTGGTTTCCACCATCGACGTTCTCCCCACCCTGGCCGAGATCGCCAGCGTCGAAGCCCCGAGCGGCGTCGATGGCCGCAGCCTGGTGCCGCTCTTGAAGGGCGAGCCGAACGCGGCGTGGCGCGACGCCTATTTCGACACCTACGACATGATCTACCTCGGCGACGACGGCGAGAAGCCGCACATGCGCATGATGCGCACCGACGACTGGAAGCTGGTGCTCTACCACGACGAGCAGGGCAATCCGCTCGACGGCGGCCGCCGCCACGAGCTGTTCGACCTCGAACGCGATCCCCGCGAGTTGGATAATCTCTATGGCAAGCCGCCGGCCGCCACGGTCCAGCCGAACCTCGAAGAGAAGCTCCGGGCATGGATGCGAGATGCGGGGGTGGAGAAGCAACAGGACCCGCCCGGCCCGGTAGAGCTTCGCGGCACGCCCACCGAGATCGGAACCACGTGGGGGACGGTCAACGGCGAGGCCGTTCGCCGTGCCATGGAGGAGTACCTGGCGAAGGCCCGGGCGGAGGAGCTTTCGGAAAAGACGCTTCTCGAACGCGCGCAAACGTTCGTCGACATCGCCGGCCGGATCGCCCCGCACTGGATCGAGGAGGCCCGAGCCATCGCCCGAGCCGCCGGGGTCGATGCCGACCTGTACGTGTCATTCTTGGCGAACATGCCCCGCGGCATTGGGTTCCACGAATGCACGTCCTACGCCGTGTCGAAGGAGTTCACGCAACACGGCGCCCTCTTCTTCCACAAAAACCGCGACAACGTCGACCGTGACCAGGCGGGATACGTGCTGACAAGCTCCGTGAAAGGCGTGAACAAGTTCATGGCCATCTCCAACGCGAGCGCTATCAACTGCTCCATGATGGTCAACGACAAGGGGTTGGCCGGAAGCGCCGACTATCCGGCCCACCTGACCCGGAAGGGCGACCCGAACGCCTTGCTCCCCGAGCCGGCCGAGCCCCGGTTCCGCGGAGTGATGAACGGTTTTCTCCTCCGGCACGTTGCAGAAAGGGCTTCCAGTTGCAGCGAAGCGTTGGACGTCGTCGAGGATTGCGTGAAGAAAGGATACTCCGCGGGCGGCACGGTGAATGGGGCGCACTGGCTATTCGTCGACCGGACGGGAACGATCCTGGAGGTCAGCAGCAACGCCCGGCACGTGGTCTCCAAAATACACACGCAGAAGGTCTATTTCAGCCGGCTCGACAGCAGCGCGGCCGCCAAGAAGCTCCGCCAGGCGGAACGGCCCATCGACTTCCACCTGTTCCACAACGTCTCGCGCGATCCGTCCATTTGTCTCAAATCGTCCATCTCCGGAATGACCGTCGAGATCGACGCCGAGCATCCCGACGTCCTGACGTGCGCGTGGTTCACGTTCCCGGCCAGGTCGCTGTCGGTTCCCGTGTTCATGGGCGGGCGCAAGACGCCTTGCTGCCTGATGAGCGGCGATCTCTACCGGGCCGGAAAAGCTGCGGACACCGACACGTCGCGCTGGGAGACGCTGGAAAGAAAGACACGTGCGGACAAGCAACGGCTGGCCGGCAAGATCGCCGACCTGTTGAAAGCCAAGCAGACGGCCGAGGCCGCCGATCTGCTGGACACGTGGACGGAAACCACGGCGAACGCACAGTTCGCGATCGTGAACGGGCTCGCGCAGAAATGACCTGTGTACGAATTGCCTTCGGGGTGGCACGCCCTGAGCGCAGCGAAGGGCGTGTTGTGCAGAGTCGCCACGCCCTTCGCTGCGCTCAGGGCGTGCCACCCAATTGGTCAGATCATTTCTGAGCGGGCCCTTGCCGTACAGGAGCTTTTTCGAGAGGAGATTCGCGATGCGGAACGTAGCGTGTGTGGCTGTGCTTCTCGTTGCATGGGGGACGTTGGGGCACGCGGCGACGTTCTTCGTCGCCCCCGGCGGCAACGACGGCAATCCCGGGACCAAGGAACAACCGTTGGCTACGCTCGAAGCGGCGCGGGATGCCGCTCGCAAGGCCGACGCCGGTCCACATCGCATCGTCGTGATGCCGGGGGAGTACTTCTTGACCAAGACGCTCGAGCTGGACGCGCGCGACAACGGCTTGACCATCGAAGCGGGCGAAGACGGCAAGGCCACCCTCTACGGCGGAACCCTCGTGACCGATTGGCGACGCGACGGCGACAACTTCTGGTGCGCGGACCTGCCGGGTGTGAAGGAAGGGACGTGGGATTTCCGGGCGCTGGTGGTCAGTGGTCGTATGCCCCCGCGGGCGCGCCTGCCGGAATCGGACACCTTCCTGCACCAGAGCGTGTTCGACGTCCGCTGGCTGTCGTCCGTCGGCGGCGGCTGGGAACGCAAGCCCACGCAGGAAGAGCTGACCACCATGCGCTACGACCCCAAGGACGTTCCGGCCTCGCTCGAGGTGAAGAACGCCGAGGTGCGCGTGTACCACATGTGGGACGAGTCCATGGTGGGCGTTGCCCGCAACGACACCGAGCGGCACACCCTGATCTTCTCGCCGCCGGCCAAGTCGCCGCCGGGCGCGTTCGGCGTCAAGAAGTACGTGATCTTCAATACGCGCGAGGGGATGACCCGGCCCGGGCAGTGGTACCTGGATCGCCCTGCCGGCAAGGTCGTTTACTGGCCGCTACCGGACGAGGACATGTCGCAGGCTCAAGTGATCGCTCCGAAGCTGGAGCGGATCCTTCGCATCGCCGGGAACCGAGAGAAGCCGGCTGAGAACGTCACGATTCGCGGGCTGGCACTCCAGGCCACCACGACCCCGCTGAAAGCGGGCGGGTTCGGCGCCTACGCCTTCGACGGCGCCCTGCGCCTGGAGTGGGCCCGAAAGTGCACGCTGGAGAATCTCGACGTCGGCTGCGTCGGCGGTCAGGGTATCTGGACGGCCCAACTCACCGATTGCCGGATCGTCGGCTGCCACGTGCATCACACCGGGGCCTGCGGCATCAAGACCGGCGGTCGCGGCACGCTGGTGGCTCGCAATCACGTTCACCACGTCGGCATGTACTACCCTAGTGCTATCGCTCTACCAGCCTACAGCTCGGCCGACGGGGAGGAGCAGGGCCTGCACCTGTACCGCAACGAGATTCACGACACACCGTACAGCGGCATCGCGGGCGGCGGGCAGAACCTGCTGATCGAGGAGAACCTGATCTACCGCGTGATGCGTGAAATGCAGGACGGAGGGGCGATCTACGGCGGCATGCGAAACACCATCCTCCGCGGCAACATGGTCCGCGACGTGGTCAAGGTCGGCGAAGGTTACGGCGTGTCGGCCTATTACCTCGACGAGGGCGCGCAAGACTGCATCGTCGAGCGGAACGTCTCCATCGGCGTCGAGCGACCCACCCACAACCACATCGCCCGCAACATCATCATCCGCGACAACGTCTTCATCGCCGAGAAGAACATGACGCTGTCGTTCCAGCGGTCGGGCGGTTGCACGTTCGCGGGCAACACCCTCTTTGTGCCCGGCGAAATCAAGATCGGCCAGGCCAACGCGATCGAGACTTGGACCGACAACGTCGTCTTCCGCAACGCCACGGAAGAAGACGGCGTGCCGCAGGCCTTCACGATCGACGACGCCATGCCGCCGGTCGCCGAGCCGAAACGCATGACGTGGTCGGCAACCGCGGTCCGCGTCGACCGGGCGCCGACGTTGGACGGCCAGATCGAATCGGACGAATGGCCCGGCGGGCTCCTGCGATTGGATCGCGACCCCTCGCGATGGAGGGCCAGCGGCGCCCCGGTGTTCGCCGAGCTGGCCTACGACGATCGATGCCTGTACGTGGCCGTGAACGCGGTCGCCTTCGACGTGAGCAAGCTTCGCGACGGGACGGCCTGGGGCCAGGACGACGGGGCCGAAGTGTGCATCGCGGGCAAGACACCCAACGGCAAGCCGGCCGTCTTCGTGATCCGCGGTTTCCCCGGCGGGACGATCCAAAGCGTCACGGAGGGGGGCGCGCCGGCCGAGGCGGCCGAGCGGCTCGGCCAGGCCGTCCGCTTCACCGCGAAACGCTACGGCAAGAAGCGGGGCGGCTGGCGCGGCGAATGGGCCATCCCGCTCGACGCCCTGGGCCTGAAACCCCAGCCCGGCTCGAAGGTCCCGTTCAACCTGACCGTCTACCGCAGCGAAGACCAGGTCTGGCGCTGCTGGGAAGGCACACGGGCCGAAAGCTGGCGGCTCGACGAGGCCGGCACGCTCCACTTCAAGTGAAACGGCTTGTCGACGCCTGCACGCGTCGTTGGCCTGACCTGAACATGACATCGGCGGACGGTACACGGCGTGTGGGCTGCTAAAAATTTGTTTGTATTTGGGGGACGTTTTTGTTCT
>CAZDHR010000031.1:0-31182 GCA_964505295.1 uncultured Planctomycetaceae bacterium | reverse complement strand
CCCGAGGTGCGAAACGCACTGACCGGGGAACAGCAGTCCTCCGGACTCGGCTTGCCGGCTCACAGCGGGGAGCACTCGGAAGCAGATGTTCCTTGAGCTTGGTGCCGAATCGCTGCCAAAACAGCGACTGGGGCACGTTTTCCCGGTCCGCGAAATGGGCCGTCTCTGCCCGTCACGGACGCACAACAAGCTCATCGATCGCCGCCAGCGTCGCGCCGATCGGGGCACGGAGCACCAGGTCGGCGATCTCGTCCTGGCCGGTCGGGTCGCGGTTGACGATGACCAGCCTGGCTCCCGCCCGCTTGGCCAGTCGCGGCAGGCTGGCCGCCGGCTCGACGACCAGTGACGAACCGATCGCCAGGAACAGCCCACATTCCTCGCTCCACCCGATCGCTTCCTCGAGCACGTCGGGCGGCAGCGCCTGGCCGAAAGAGATCGTGGCGTGCTTCAGGCGCCCGCCGCAGTTCGGGCAGTCGGGCACGGCGTCGGTCCTCAGGAATTCCTCGACCAGCGGCTCCGGCTCGAACCGGCGGTGGCAGTCGAGGCACGCGATCGCCCGATTCGTGCCGTGCAGCTCGAGCACGTTGCGGCTGCCGGCGTCCTGGTGCAGCCCGTCGATGTTCTGCGTGATCACGCCCCCGAGCCGCCCGGCGCCTTCCCAACGCGCCAGCACGCGATGGCCCGCGTTGGGCCCGGCCGCGGCGAAGTCCCGATGCGCCTCGCACTTCTGCCGCCAGTACTCGTGCCGCGCCTCGGCGCTGGTCAGAAACTCCTGGTACATCACCGGCTGGTACTTCGACCACACCCCCCCGGGCGACCGGAAATCAGGGATCCCACTCTCGGTGCTGATCCCCGCCCCCGTAAACGCCACGGCAGAGCCGGCCTCCTCGATCCACGCGGCAACTTGCTTCCAGTTCTTGCGATCGGTCATCGGGACGCAGAACGGCCGGAGGAATGCTTGCGAGTGCAGACATGACGATCGTCCGCCCAGACAGCCTACCGGACAACAATTTCTGCTCACAGCCCCCGGGCCAGAGAAAAGGCCGAAGCGAAGACTTCCGTCGCTGCCCGTCGCCCTGACGCGTTCAGTGCGACTCCCGGTTTGCTTGCCCTGTTGAGGCCAGAGTCAGTATTCGAAGCCTATCCCGCTTTCCGTTCCTTGTCCTCCGATGTTACTCTGCCAGGGACGGCCACAATTCCGTTGGCGCGACGTCCAGGACGCTGGCTATCTTGTGTATGGTCCGCTTCTGAGGACGGCACTCGCGGTTCAGCATGTTGGAAATAGCCGGTTGCCCTACGCCGATCGCGTCGGCGAGTTGCTTCTGCGTCATATTGCGCTGTTTCATGATCTCGCGGAGTCGAGTCGCGAACGTTGCTTCCTCGTCATCCATCTTGGACACGATTTCGCGCAGCTCGTCCGAAATCTCTGCGGCGTCCGCCTCTGACTCCTTCAAGTCCATCCCCAACCGCCCCTTGTAAGGATTGGGGAACAGCGCATCCGCCAAGGTAACAATCGCCATGTGGCGGTCGTCTTCATCCGTCTCCGGGTCGTGCAGGATGTCGAGCATTTCGCGAATGCCCGCCTGAATCTCATCGCTGCACTCGATGTACGCGCGAATGAACTTCGCTGCACGCAACGCCTCCATCTGCTCGAGTTGCTCGTCCACAACGCTCATATCGTTACCTCCCATAAGGGTTTCCCGCGAATCCGGGCCACAACAAGGGGAATGGGCACAATCGTGATCCCGCATCAGACCGCAGTGCAGGCCAAAATGGGGAACGTGAATACTCCTCCGCTACGCAGGACCATAGAACCGTTCCAGAACAATCTGCCGGCGGAAACGATACACCTTGATTTGGCTCGCTGTGAAATCATCTCGCTTCTTCTGAAGGACTCCGATTACCCAAAGCATCGGTGGAGGTCCGCGCTTTGCAGGATCGAAGAAGATCACTCGCAGGTTGTCACAGTTCCCAATTCTGTCATGAATCCGCAATTCGCCGACCTTCATTCCTGGCAACGATCGAATCCACGACCAGTCGAGATCAAGAAGCTGCCCGTTCTCGTCCTCCGGACACCTCTCCGGCCAGAAACGCAACTTCAGGGCCTGCCTCCGCAGTTCCGCGCGGTCCCTCGTCCGAGGCAGCCAACGATGTGCGTCATGAAAAGCTGGCCGGATCGCCCGGACTAGATAGTTCCCAGTCAGGTTACCCGGCAACTCCATGTGCTCACTCTTTCTTCTGAATCACCATTCCTTTCCCTCTGAAGCCAATAATATCACAGAAGTTCGCGCATTCAATATGGATATCACATAAATACCGCATAGATACCGCAAGTATATCACAAAAAGCCCCCCAGTCCCACCTTGTAGACAGGGCGACTCACCACCCGGGAGACGGGTGTCCTGCTTCAGGCGGTCGCCCGCAGGTCCGGCTTGGCGAAGCGGACACACATCCCGCAAAAGACCTCTGCAACTCCGACCGAATCCGCTCGCCCAGACCCCTTGAGTTGAGAAGGCAGCGGGAGCGTGCCAACCCGCTACGCCCACCACCCGGCCAGCACGCCGAGCCGGTGGAGGAAAAGGATGCTGCCGACGAGGGCGGCGCCGATCGAGGCGACGAGGACGGCGGCGCTGCCGATGTCGAGGGCGTCGGCGAGCCGGGGGTCGTGCTCGTCGGTGATGGCCTTGGCCAGAAGCTCCAGGGCGCTATTGAACGTCTCGGCCGCGAGCACGATCGCGATGCACACCAACAGCACGCACCACTCCAGCCGCGGCATCTGCATCACCACGCCGCAGAAGATCACCGCTGCCGCAAAGAAGAAGTGGACCCGGAAGCTGCTCTGCCCGCGCACCCCGACCGCAAGCCCGCGAAACGCGTCGCGGAACTTCTTCGCCCAGGAGCGTCGTCTTCGAGGCCCTTGTTCGACCATGCGCGGCCCTTCGCCCGTGTTGACACCATGAGAGGGTGACGGGGTGACAAGGTGACTGGGTGACAAAGCGCGTTATCCGGTCACACCCCCATCCGCTCGTCCGCTCACCCCCTCACCCCGTCACCTTGTCACCCCGTCATCATTCTAGCCCATACGCGCCCGCCACGGGAATCCGGGCGCCGCCGGCGCGGCCGAGCCGGGTCTTGGGGAGGAAGCGGGGCTCGATGGCCAGGTGGACGCCGACGTTGCCGCGGCTGGCGTCGACGTTCGCGCCGAAGCTCACCAGCAGCGACTCGCCGATTCGGGTGACGGCGAGGTGCTGCCCGATGTTTCCGTCGTGGCCCAGGTCGATCGACATCCCGAACGACGAGACCCACTTGTCGGTCATCCGGTAGGTGTAGGAAGTCGAGAGGACCGTGTTGGAGAAGGGCCCTTCCAGCAGGTGGATTCCGGCGTAGAGGCTCCCGCGCGGCGGCCGGTCGAGGAACCCGCCCACGGTCACCGCCCGCACGCCGTCGTCGAAGAAATCGAAGGCCCCGGAGGAGAGCACGGTGAGCCGGTCGCCCAGGTGCCAGCGGAAGTCGTAGTCGACCAGGCCGAGCACCTCGCCGAAGTCGTCGCGATCCTCCTTGGGGAAGAAGGTGGCATGGGTATCGAACGTGATCCAGTCGAGGATCCGCCGTTGGCCGGGCATCCCCCGCTTGGTCTGCCACCGCTGCCGCACACCCAGGCGCAAGGCCAGCAGATCGTCGGCGATCTCGGTGCTCGGCGACGTGACCCAGCCGCCCAGCCCGGACCGCAAGGCGTAGTACCGTTCGTCGAACCGCAACGGGACCGCACCGCCGAACGTGGTGGTGGTGAATCGGCGGCGAAACGCCTCGATCGAGTCGTCGTCGAGCGGATCGTACAGCGGCAGGGCGTCCAGGTCCTTGTCGGCGTCGGACCAGGAGAAGTCGAGGTCGAAGACTACCTTGTGGGCGAGCCCGTGCAGGTTCCACAGGTCACTCTCGACCATCGGGTTGACTTTCCAGATCGGCAGGCTCGCGCGCACGCCCGCCTGCCCGTAGAGGCGTTGCAGGTCGTCACCCGTTCGATCCTCGCCCCAATGGGCGGCCTCGCCCAAGGCATAGGGGACGACCTTGACCGGCCCGAGCTGAAGCGGCAAGTCGATCTCCTGGCGAGTCGCCACGCGCTCGCCGCGCTCGCTCAGCGGATCGCCGATCGGCGTGGTTTCCCAGGGCAGCCACGAGAAGCCGGGGCCGGGGTCGTCCGGCGCCGTGGCCGTGCCGAACCGGGCGTAGCCGACGTGGGTATGCTCGTACCAGGTGAACAGGTCATCGAACAGCGGCTGCCCCAGCCAGAAATGATCGGCCCGGGGGAGCCAGTCGGTCTGGGTGAAGAACTCGTTGAGCCGGTAGTCGGAGGTGATACTCCACGAGCGGTTGTCCCGCGTCCGCTTCAGCTCGATGCCCGTGGTCTGGTCCTTCATCTCGTCCCATTCCCGCTCGTAATACTGCTCCAGGAAGTTGCGGTCGCTGATCCAGCCGGCCTCGGCCGAGAGCTGGAAATCGCCGGGCAGCAGGTGCCGATGCTGCCAGAAGAGACGCCAGCGGTAGTCTTTCTCCGGGTCGACGCTGCGGCGTCCGCGCCCGAGGTTGTCGACGTCGTCGTCCTGGATCCCCCAGAAATCGAACAGGCCCGAAGCCGGCCCCGGCAGCCCCATGAAATCGGGACGCCCGTAGGTGAACGTCGTGCCGTGGCCGAAGCCGCGCTCGCTGAGATAGTCGGCGCTGAGGTCCCAGTCGGTCCCCTCGGGCTTATTACGGATGCCCAGAAGCTGGAAGCCGTCCCAGTTGGTCAGCACCTGGGTGCCGAAGACGCGGTCGTTCTTGACCCGCGCCCGGCGGATGTAGAACGATGGCTCCTCCAGGCTGCTGGCCAGATAGGGCCAGTAGAAGAAGGGAAGCTCGCGGAGGTAGAGCACGTTGTTCCGCGCGGTGACCAGCCGGTCGTGCTCGATGAGCGGCTCGCCGGTGAGCGGATCGACGGCCGGAGCGCCGCTGAACGGATCGAAGAGCGGCTGCTGGCGATCCTCCAGGTAGGCATCGCCCGTCTCGACGCGATAACCGGGACGGCCCATCCGGCTCGAGGTGATGAACGACTTGTGAGCGTAGAATCGATCCTGCCCAACCTGCTGGAGGACCTCGCTCTTGATCCGCAACAGGCCCTCATAGTTGGGCACGGGCGTGAGCATCTCCGCGTCGAGCACGATCCCGATGCGGTTGTTCACGTCGTAGTACATCCGGTCGGCATAGACCACCCGTTCCCCTTCCCGGAAGACGATGTTGCCCTCCATGTAGATCTCGATGGGCACGTCGTCGGGAATCGGGTTCTGACCGTTGAGCTCCGGCACGCCGATCCCCCGGGCCCAGATCACCAGCCGGTCGGTCGAGATGTCGATCAGGGAGATCTCGACCGGACCGACCTCGACCCCCGTGAGCCCCTCGATGATCACGTTCACGCCCTGGTCGATGACCGCGATCCATTGGTCCGACTGGGGGTTGGGCCGAAACCACTCGAACTGGAACGAGGCGTCGCCGCGAGAGAGCACGGTCATCCGACGCGATCCGACCGGCGTCGGTTCCGCGGCAGGCGCGACACCAAGCGGTTGGCCAATCTGGACGTCCGGGCTCGGCGCTCCAGTTTGTGCCACCACCGGACCTGCGCCCCACCCGGCCACGGCCAGAACCACGACCAGCGCCGCCACGGCCCCCGTCGATGCACCCCCCGCGCCCGCGCGCAACCATGGCGCTGCGCGCCGCGAGCCGGCCGGTTCCTTAAGAAGGTGACCTTTCAGCGGACTAGCATCCATGCTCCGCCAGGGCCGCGCCTCCAAGAAGACGGCACCGGCTGAAGAGCGAAAGACGATTCGCCGGGATTCCCTACGGGAAGGGGTCCCTGTCCCAAAGCGGGCCGGATTATAGGTGCCCGCCCCCGGCGGATCAAGGCGGGTTCAAAGGGCGGGTCACGGACGTAAACCTTGTTTTGAATAGGACTTGCGTACACCTGGACCGGTCGATATCCCCGCCGGCCTCACCGCGACCCCGATCGCTACCACCGGCATCAGGGGCGCCCGCGTCCGCATGTTGGTCCGATACAAGGCGTGGACCACGGTGAAACAGGCGACCGACGAAAGTTTCCAGGTCGCGTAGTCTGCCCAACTTGACGCCGCCATTCTCACGGGCAGAGCGGGTAGACCGCGATCAGACACAGCGCGGCGGAGCCGCAGCCAAAGGAGGAGGGTTCAGGGTTCAGGGTTCAGGGTTCAGGATTTCGGGGTAAACGTGTCCTCAGAGTCCTGAACCCTGAACCCTGAACCCTGAACCCTAAACCACTTGCAAGCAACGTGTTGCGATTGATTGACCAGTAATCTTTGTGAAGAACTTGACGATGTTTGAGGTTAGTAGTACAGGATGAGATCGCCCAGATACTACACGCCCACGAAGTGGCCGGACCATTGCTCGGTTTGCTGCAACATGGGCTCACCCTCCCGGGGCGCCCGCCGGCGATCGATTCGGCGCTGCCGGCCCGCGCTGCGGAGGGCGGTCGAGCGGCGCCAGGTGCGATCGCCCGGGGCCTCCTCCCGATGCGTCTGCGGGCCACTCCGGCGCCGACCGATAGAGCCGATAGTAGCCGAAGTCCTCAGCCAGCGGAAACCGGCCAATCACGTCGACCGGCAGCCCGCTCTTCGCCGAAAGGGCCTGGTAGTCGGCCAGCGCGGGCGCGATCACGTAAACGACCGGCGGCCCACCCGGCGAGCTTCGGCCCAGTCGCTCCAGCGGCATCCCGACGCGGCGCAAGTAGTGCCAAAGCGGGAAATGATCCGCATCGGCATAGCAGATCACGTAGTTCTCCTCCGGGCCGATCGACTGCTGCAAGTGGCGCGCCACGTCGGAAGGATGGAAGTTGGCGGCATAGTAGTCGTAGTACCCGTCCTGAACAAACTCGCGGCGCCGATGCTCGGTCAGCCGGGCGGGATAAGTCCGGATTCTCGGAAGCGCCACGGTCGTCACGAGGATCAAGCCGACCAGCGCCTTGACGAAATCGGACCGGACCGCGGGCAGAAGCCGGCCCGTCGCCGCCAGAAGCTCGGCCACCAGCCACCCCATGGCAACGCCCCAGAACGGCAGCAGGGGGGTGTAGTTCCGGATGAAAGGCAACACCCCGAAAACGCCCGTCAGACAGAACGGACCGGCCAGCATCGCCACGGTCACCAGCGGCAGGACCACGTGTTGGCGCGAGGGTCGCCGCAACACCTCGCGTATCCAGAAGGTCAGCCCCAACGCCGCCAGCGGGAGGATCGGCAGCCAGTCGCGCGACGCGGCCCAGAACACCTGGCGCGCCAGCACGAGCACGTCCCCAGTCGATGCCCGCCCGTGCCCCGCCCCGAGATCGAGGACCTGATCGACGATTGGCAGATAGACGAGGCCCGCCACAAGGCACGCCAGCCCCCACGCCGCCGATTCCCCCAGGGCCGAGCGAAGGCGGCGGTCGCGGACGGCGGTCCAGGTCACGGCCACCACCGCCAGCGGCACGAAGAAGAGCAGGTTGGTAGGAAGCACGTAGAGGAAAGCGGCCCCAAGAAGGGCGATCGTCGCCGCGCGTCGCCACCAAACGCCGGGCGACTGGGCAACTGCCACGAGCCCCAGCCATACGGCCAGGAACATCGACAGCCCGTAGCCGCGGACCTGCATCGTGTGGATGAGGAACATCTGCGTCAGGCCGACCGACGCCGTCGCCAGCACGCCCCCCGGTAAACCCGACCAGCGACGCGCCAGCCGGAACACGATCACGAGCGTCCCTACCGTAAACAAGAGTGAAGGCAATCGGAGCAAATACTCCGAATCGGAGAGCAGGTAGATCGGGCGCAGAACGAGCGAGTAGAGCACGTGGTTGTTCGGGGCGGAGTAGTCGGTGGCGATCTTGATCCACGGCTGGCACACGAAGACGTCGAGCGTGTACGCCTCGTCGTACCAGAGGTCGAGGTCAAGCTTCGACGCGCAAAGCACCAGCGGGATCGCCGCGGAGAGCACCCACCACTGCCAGTCGCGCGGGGGCCGGGGCTCTTCGTGCTGCGCTTCGGGCTGCTCGGGCCGCGGTTGGTTGCGTTTCTTGCGTCTGCTCACGGAAGATGCCGTTCAAGGGTTTCTGGCGGTCGAGCCGTAGTTGGTGTAATAAGGAAAGAAGGGAAAGGGGGAAAAGGGAGAGAGCAAGATGACCTGGCAACCTTACATTGAAAGCACATGAGCGGTGTGCCACTGCTTGCCTGCAAGGAGATTGTGCCTGGCGGCGTCGCAGCACTGCTTGCCGGTTTCCCGAAGCGCGACGGTCTCCGGCAAGCAGTGCCGCGCTGCAAGTCCAGCGTTTTCAAGCACTCCTGCAAACAGTGGCACACGCAGGGGTTCATTCGCTTGCAGGTTGAGTGATTGAGGCATGCTCGATTCGGACCTGATCGTCTTCCCCTTTTCCCCTCTTCCCGTTTTTCCCTCTCGTTACACCTCACTTCGAGTGGCTGGTCAGTACGCCGATCCGGAAGGCCCCACCCATCTCCACCGCCCCCGGCCCCTCGTCCCTGGCCCCTCTCCTACTGCTGCAACGCATACAGAAGGACGTTCAGCCCGATGCGGGCGGCGTCTTCGCGCACGTAGCCGGGGCACTCCAGCGAGTCGTGCTTTTCCAGGGCGCAGCTCAAGTCGTAGGGCGAAAAGATCACGCCGTACCGATCGCCGAGCCGGATGGCCTCCAACTCCGGCGCCACCTGGCGGACCACGTCGCGCATCGGCTCGCCGGGAGACCTGCGCTGGGGATCGCGCCGGCCCACGGTCGCCAGGTCGAAGCCCCCGTACTGGCGGCTGAACAACGGGTCATCCTTGCCGATCGGCGCCAGCGGGCGATCCGCAAACGTCGCGTCCATCTCACGCCGAAACGCGTCGGTGAAGCGCCGGCTGGCGCAGATGGCGTTGGCGAACACGATCCCGCCGCGCTCGACGTACGTGCGAAGCTGCTGACGCTCGGCGTCGGTCAGGTGAAAGTCGTTTCGGCCCTGCATGAAGACGAGCGGATAGTCGAACAGGGCATCGTCGCCGATACTCAGCTCCCGCTTGTCCAGGCCGACGCGGATCTTCAGCTCGCGCTGGGCAGTCTCCAAGAGCGTGACCAGCGCGCGCGGCGCCGCGTCGCACCCGCCCGTGTGTCGCAGGTTGGCCACGTAGAGCCGTCCTCGCGGGAACGGCTCCTGCGCCCCCTGGTTCACGCGCTCGGGCGTGGCCGGGTCCTTGAATTTCAACCGCCGATTCGTGGCGTACGCCAGCACGTTGGCCCCGATGGCCAACCCGGCGTCGATCCGGCCCTGCACGCTCGGGCTGAGCGGCTCTTCGCGTCGGCCGCCGGAGAGTTCCCAAAGGCACGAGAGCGACGGGCGCGGGTCGCCGCCCGTCGCGTCCGGCGGGCAGTAGACCACGCTCGTGCGGCAGCCGAACTCGACGCCCCACAGCGGCCGGACGTGCTGGGCCTCGACCACGGCTTCGGTCCGCCAGATCGGATGCCTCGGCGGCAGCGGCACCAGGCGATACTCCGGCTCGGGAAACACGCGATCGTCGATCAATTGGCGAAAGCCGCGATCGAAGTCGGCCCCGCCGCCGTACGCCTCGGCAAACAGGAACCCACCGCGATCAAGGTAGTCGCGCAGTTTTCGGGCCAACTGCTCCTCGGCGGCGGCCGATTCCGGCAGGGGGGTATCGCGCCCACAAAGGTACAAGACCGGCGATTCGAGCAGGTCTTCCACCGTGGCGGCCTTCAGGTCGATCACCTGCCAGGTCATGTCCTGCTTCCACAGGGACTCCACGTGCCGGGTGAGGTGGTTCACGTCGTTGGGGTGTCGGTTCCAATCGTCGTCGCCGTGCTTGAGCTTCGAGAGCACGATGGGCCGGCGGCCCTTGCTCAGAAAGAGCAAAGCCAGGCTGGTGGCGATCAGAGGGTGCTCCTCCTCCGCCACCCCGACCCAGTGGTCCGAGACGGCCCCGCCCTTCATCCGCAAAAGGTGCTCGCAACCCTCACGATACCAGTCGTGGTCGCCGATGAACCGCTGGGCCGTGAGCCGCCCGGCCCGCTCCAAGCCGTACAAGTAGTACAACAGGTGCAGCTTCCCGTCCAAGGGGGAGAACGGGTTAGCGCCCACGGCGAAGTTGCGCCCGAGCCACTGCATGGCCCGGCGGATCGGGCCCTCGTCGGACCCGGCGGTCAAACAGCAGCGGATCCGGTCGCCGTCGACCTGGGCGCTCCGTCCCTCGACTCGGTCGGAGGTGATCGCCATCGAGGCGATCCCGGCGCACGTCATGCTGCCGGTGCCGTACTGTCCGGGCTTGTAGCCCCAGGAGCCGTCCGCGTTCTGGGTTCGTTCCCAATAGGCCCTGGCGATGCGCCAGGTTCGGCCGTCTACCTCCACGCCGAAGCGCTCGGCCTCGTGCAAGGCCAGCAGGGCGAACTGGGAGTTCGAGTTGTCGCCGCTTTGGCCCATGCCCGGATAGGACCACGCCCCGCGCATCTCGCCCTCGCTGATCTGCGATCTTTCCAGCCAGGAGACCCGGTGCGCGACGAGCGGGCCGTCCCGCTTCAGCCCCGCCTTGCAAAAGACCATGATTTGGAGGGAGACGACGTACGTCCGCGCGGGCCGGATCTTCCGCAAGTACGTCAAGGCCGACTGGACGTGCTCCTCCTCCGGCTCGACTCCGGCATGCAGCAAGGCCAGCGTGCAAAGCGCGGTCACCCCGCCCGGCTGACGCTCATAGTCGGGCCGCCACGAGCCGTCGGGTTGCTGCTGCCGGATGAGATACGCCTTGGCCCGGTCGATCGCGTCGCGAACCTGCGCGGCGGTCACGTCCGCTCTTACGGGGGATCTCCACACCCCACTCAGGGCCGCAGCCAAGAAGAGGAGGAAGATCGCTCGTCGCATCTTGCCTCTCCCGATACGGACGACACGTGCGTTGTAAACATTCGTCCAACCCGTCAGAACGAACTCCCCTGGTTCCCAAGCTCCAGCTTGGGAACCAGGGTGCGGGAACAAACGGGTTGGACGAATGTTTACCGTGCGTTCGTCATAAGTGTAATAGATCCCCCAGGTTAAGGCAGCCCAATTGGGCGACCCCCGTTGGGTACTCCGGGGCCCGGGCTATACAATAATAGGGATTGCTGATCCGCTCGGGAATCGGGCTCACGCCAGAAGCATCGAACGAGGAGCAGCCTTGGCCGGCAAAACACGCAGTATCGGAGAGGTCCTCCAGGACTTCAGCCACCATCGACGCCTGATGCAGGACGAGTTGCAGAAGATCATCGTCGGTCAGGCCGACGTGATCGAGCAGATCTTCGCCGCCATCTTCACCCGGGGACACTGCCTCCTGGTCGGCGTGCCGGGCCTGGCCAAAACGTTGATCGTCAGCACGCTGGCGCAGATCCTCGACATCCAGTTCAAGCGGATCCAGTTCACCCCCGACCTGATGCCGTCGGACATCACCGGCACGAACGTCCTGGAGGAGGACGAGCGCGGCCGGCGCGACTTCCGCTTCGTCCAGGGGCCGGTCTTCACCAACATCCTCCTGGCCGACGAGATCAACCGCACGCCGCCGAAGACGCAGGCGGCCCTGTTGCAGGCGATGCAGGAGCGCGAAGTGACCGTGGGGCAAGAGACCTACCCCCTGCCCGAGCCGTTCTTCACCATCGCCACGCAGAACCCGATCGAGCAGGAAGGCACCTACCCGTTGCCCGAGGCGCAGTTGGACCGGTTCATGTTCAACATCAAGGTCGATTACCCCAGCGCTGCCGAAGAGGAGCAGATCCTGGCCGTCACCACGCGGAGCGAGAAGGTGGAGGTTCACAAGGTGCTTTCCGGCAAGGCGATCTTGAACCTCCAGAAGCTGGTCGGCTCGGTGGCGGTCACGCAGTACATCGTCCAGTACGTCGCCCGGCTCGTGCGCGCCACCCGGCCCAAGGACCCCTCGGCGCCCGAGTTCGTCCGCGAGTGGATCGAGTGGGGGGCCGGCCCCCGCGCCGGGCAGTTCCTCATTCAAGGGGGCAAGGCGCTGGCCGCCATGGACGCCCGGCACTCGGTCGCCATCGAAGACGTCCAGAAAATCGCCGTGCCCGTCTTGCGCCACCGCATCAGCACCAACTTCCAGGCCCAAGCCGAAGGGATGACCAACGAGGACATCATCGAGCGGCTCGTGCGCGAGATCCCGGCGCCGGAAATCCCGAAATACGAGTGAGGACGTGGAACCATCGGATAACGTGAATGAAGAGCGAGGACGGACCATGAAGGTGACTACTTACGAAGGCGTCGTGGAAAACGGCAAGGTTCGATTGCCGGAGGACGTGGCTTTGCCCGAGAAGGCTAAGGTCTACGTGGTCGTTCCGGGGGTCTTCGACATGGAGGTCCAACGTGTCGCCAAGATTGCCAGCCCGCGGCTTGTGCACCCCGAGCAGGCGGCGGATTTTGTCAAGGAGGTCGTTGAGGAGAAAACCGATGCCGGGCTATGACGCTGAGCTATTCGATCCGCCCGCGCCGCTGGCAAGACTGGTTTTGTTGACCCGAGGCCAACAATGATCATTGGCAAGAACTCGTCGACTTTCCAGCAAGACTTCATCCAGCGGGTCCAGAAGTTTGAAGCGAGCGTATCTATTGGAGCATCCACTGCACGCCGCATGGGAAAAGGAACCGTCGCAGCAGCGCGGCGTTTTCTGCGAAGCCTCGATCTCCGACGATTCGTTACGGAGTCTGAGGACGCGTTCCAGGAATGTCTTGACGCAACTACCCTTGAATGCCAAGCAAGGCTTCCCTCCAAGAGCTGGGGTGCCGCACGGAAGTTCTTGAACATCTACTTGCGAGGCGCTCTCTATAACCGGTTCCTCTGCGAGCATTATGGTCTCGCTATTCTTGAGCCCTTCCTTGAAGTCCCGCTGGATAGATCGGTTGCCATAGGACTTCGTGGCGAGGATGGTGGCTTATCACTTCCGCGTTGGGGCACGGTCATTCGACTCAAACCGGATGTTTCTGCGGCATATCAAGCGTTCGCGAGCAGTGTCTCACGACGGAAGGGCTGTGCGCGTGTCCATCTGGATTTATGGTATTTTCGGGCAGATGAGTCGAAATAGTGACATTGCCTTTCAACAGATCAACACGCGATTAACCCGGTATTCCAAGCCCTAATCCCTCATCCCTGATCTCTCATCCCTCATCCCCCATGCCCACCGCCGAAAGCTACCTCAAGCCGGAAGTCATCCGCCAGATCAAGCGGCTCGATCTCCGCGCCCGGTTCATCGTGCAGGGGTTTATGCACGGGCTGCACGCCAGCCCGTTTCACGGCTTCTCGGTGGAGTTCAGCGAGCATCGCAAGTACACGCCCGGCGACGACCCGAAGGACATCGACTGGCTGATCTACGCCAAGACCGACAAGTACTACGTGAAGAAGTTCGAGGCCGAGACGAACCTCACCGGCTACCTGGTGATGGACCTGAGCCGCTCGATGGGCTACACGTACCGCCAGGAGCTGACGAAGTTCGACTACTCCGTCTGCCTGGCGGCCGCGCTTGCCTACCTGATGATCCACCAGCAGGACCCGGTGGGGCTTCTCACCTTCGACGAGAAGATCCGGCACAGCCTGGCGCCCAAGTCGCGGCGCAAGCAGTTGGGCGACGTGCTCTCGCTGTTGGCCAACCTCAAGCCGGAGGGGAAGACCGACGTGGCGGCCAGCCTCGCCCAGATCGCTGCCATGCTCCGCCACGCGAGCCTGGTGATGGTCTTTTCCGACCTGTTGGCCGAGCCCGGGCCGATCCTCGAGTCGCTCCGCCGGCTGCGACACGGCGGGCACGACGTGATCCTGTTTCACGTGCTCGACGAAGCCGAGGTCCGCTTCCCGTTCGACGGCATGGTCGAGCTGGAGGAGCCGGAGACGCGCCAGCGGGTCCAGCTCGACGCGGCCGGCTTCCGTCACGACTACCTGGCCGAGTTGGAAAGCTTCCGCGAGACCTATCGCCGCGAATGTTCCCGGACGCGCATCGACTACGTGGAGATCGACACGAGCATGCAGTTCGACAAGGCGCTGACGGAGTACCTGGTTAGCCGGCGGGCGAGAAAGTGAAGGAGGGTTCAGGGTTCGGGGTTCAGGGTTCAGGACACAGGGTTCGGGATCTTCAACACCCAGGTAAGTGGCGACGGGTGGGTTGATAGTGGCTGCGGGTTAGTCGTTCGTTCCCAGCCAGCGTCTTGTGCGACGAAGCCCAGAGAACTCGGACGTTTGGCCGGTTGGTCGAGGTTTTCGCAAGTGTTGCTTTTGCGACCGTGAGAAGTGCGGAAAGCTCCCAAAGCCGCGAAATCGTTCGGACAACGCCGGCATCACGTTGGTAAAGGGCCCGGAAACTACCGTTGGAGCTGACTTTCCGCACTTCTCGGCCGAATTTATTCCGATTTTCTCTACCACATCCTGTGCAAGCACGCACATGCTAGCACAAGATAACCGATTCCCCAAAAAAGCTGCGTTGAATTAAAGGCCATGTGAAACCCCCTAGCGATAGCATTGCTAGCACACTATATTGAAAGCTCTCCCCTGCTAGCTTCAATATATTGTGGCTGAGAAGTGCGGAAAGTCGGTTGGAGGAGAGGCCAAAGGTCGAGGATGTGCCGCTGGAACTTCGCGCTGAAGGGGGAGAACTGAAATGGGCGAGTTCATGCGAGTGGAGGATCTGAAGGTTTACCAGAAGCTTTGCCAGCTTCACATTGAGGTTTGTGAGCTGACCCGCAATTGGCCGGCCGAGGAACGATATGAATTGGGGTCGCAGGTTCGTCGCTCGTCGAATAGCTCTCCCGCGAACCTTGCGGAGAAACACAGCGATCGGCATATTCGCAACAAGATCGAAGGAGTCAATCGAGCGCGTGGTGAGGCTTTGGAGACGATTCACCACCTGTACATTGCGAGATTGAAGAAGTACCTGTCCGACAAGCAATACGAGGCGTTTCGTGGCCGCTACCTCGAGTGCGTCAGAATGCTGAATGGTTTGGAGAGGACTCTCGAACGGCAAGTCGACGAGTCCTCTCGCCGCTGGCCCGACGGTCCTGAGTGACTTGCCACAGACGCCGTTCAAGCGCGCATCCGGATCTGAACCGGGGAGGACTTGTGACCACAAATCCTGAACCCTGAACCCCGAACCCTCTCGATGGCCTTTGTCAACCCGCTGCTCCTTTCCGGAAGTGCGTTGGTCGCGATTCTGAACCGGGGAGGACTTGTGACCACAAATCCTGAACCCCGAACCCCGAACCCTGAACCCTCTCGATGGCCTTTGTCAACCCGCTGCTCCTTGCCGGAAGTGCGTTGGTCGCGATCCCGATCGTGCTGCACCTGGTCATGCGCCGCAAGCCGCGGCACTTCGAGTTTCCGGCGCTGCGGCTCGTCCAGGGGCGGCAGGACGTGAACCGGCGACGCCTGCGGTTGCGCCATCTCATTCTGTTGGCGCTTCGGGCGCTGGCCATCGCGCTTCTGGCCGCCGCGCTGGCCCGACCCAGCGTGAAGCTCTCGGGCGTGCTCGGCAGCCAGGAAGCCCCGGTGGCGGCGGTCCTGGTCTTCGACACCTCGATGCGCATGGCGTATCGGCACGAAAACCGCACGCGGCTCGAAGCGGCCCAGGAGCTCGCCCTGTGGCTCTTGGCCCAGTTGCCGCGGGAGAGCCGGATCGCGGTCGTCGACTCGGGCCCGGGGCTGCCGGCGTTTCAGGTCGATCGGGGCGCGGCCAAGCATCGGATCGAGCGCCTGGCGACGGTGGCCAACTCGCGCCCGCTTTCCGCCACGCTGGACGACGCCGTGGAGCTCGCACGCGAAAGCGACCTGGCGCGCCGGGAGATCTACGTGTTCACCGACATGGCCCGGGTGAGCTGGCCCGGCGAGTCGGCTCCCCGTCTCCGCGACCGGCTCGCCCGCGTGGCCGACGTGGGCGTTTACCTGATCGACGTCGGCGTCGACGAACCCGTGAACACGGCCCTCGGCGAATTGCGGCTCTCGGGCCAACTGCTCTCCACGGGCAGCTCCCTGCGGATCGAGACGGACGTGTCTCACCGTGGCCCGGAGACGGAACGGACCGTCGAGCTGTACGTGTTGGCCGAGCCCGAAAACCCGGCCGACGGGGCACGAACGCCCCAAAAACGGGAGCAGGCGACCGTCACGCTCACGCCCGAGCAGGCGCAGCAGGTCCGGTTCGAGATCGGCAGCCTGGAGATCGGCACGCACCAGGGGTACGTGGCGATCGCCGGGCAGGACGGCCTGGCTTGCGACGACCGGCGGTTCTTCACCGTGGAGGTCAAGCCGGCGTGGCGGATCCTCGTTGCCGCGCCCAA
Organism: uncultured Planctomycetaceae bacterium; assembly: GCA_964505295.1. GTDB lineage: Bacteria > Planctomycetota > Planctomycetia > Pirellulales > Thermoguttaceae > DATKZH01. The sequence goes on along the minus strand of CAZDHR010000031.1, from coordinate 14,821 downwards.
GCCGGCCGAGCGGTTCTCGCTGTTTCTGACCGAGATGCTCGCGCCGGAGTCGTACCGCCGCACGGGCCAAGCCGCGTTCGATTGCCGTGTGATCGACCTGGATGAGCTGGCGAAACACAGCCTGGAGCCCTATTCGGCCGTGTTCCTCGTCGACCCAACGCCCCTGGATCGCGACACGTGGGGGAAGCTGGGCGAGTTCGTCTCCGGCGGCCGCGGCCTGGCCGTCTTTCTGGGCCGCAAGGCAGGCGCGGTCGCGTCGTTCAACCGATCCGAGGCCCAGCGGCTTCTGGCCGGCAAGCTGTTGCGGCAGGCACGCCGGCCCGACGGCGACGTGCACCTGGCCCCGCAGGACCTCCAGCATCCGATCCTGGCCGCTTTCCGCGACCTGTCCGAATCGGTCCCTTGGCAGGACATGCCCGTCTTCCGCTACTGGCAACTGGCCAAGCCGGGCCCCGGTGTGGACATTGTGGTCGCGCTGAACGACGGCCGGCCGGCGATCCTGGAGCGGCCGGTGGGCCGAGGACGTGTGCTGACGATGACCACGCCCGTCTCCGACGACCCCAACCGACCCGACGCGTGGAATCTTCTCCCGGTGGGCCTCGGACAGTCGTGGCCTTTCTTCTACCTCGTGAACGACATGGCGTTGTACCTGGTCGGCTCCAGCGACCAGCAACTGAACTACTACGCCGGTCAGACGGCCACCGTGAGGCTCGACCCGTCGCGGAGCTTTCGCTCCTACGTGCTGACCGGGCCCGACGCCGAGGGCGTGGAGCTCCGGCTGACCCCGAGCGCGGAGGACGACTCGCTGACGGTCACGTCGACGGACGAGTTGGGCAACTACCGGATTCGGGCGGGCGGACGCAGCTCGGGCGTCGAGCACGGCTTCAGCGTGAACCTGGCCCGGGAGCAAACGCGACTCGAACGTCTTTCCGAAGAGGATCTGGCCGACCTGTTCGGGCCCGTGCCCTACCGTGTCGCCCGGGACCGCAACCAACTCGAAGGCGACCGCAGCCGGCAGCGTGTGGGCCGGGAGCTGTTCGCGGCCTTGATCCTCCTGGTGGCGATCGCCCTGGGCATCGAGCACGTGTTGGCGAATCGGTTTTACGGCGAGGGTTGAGGGTTGAGAGTTGAGGGTTGAGGGTTGCATGACAAAGGAGGATGGTGTGACTGAAGGGCGGTGGGCTGTGCGATTCGGTCGGGAGCGCTGGGGGCACGAAGCCCAGCGTCGCTCGTGGGTCCGACAACGGCCGCTTTGCGCTCCGTCCACGGTCGTTCTTCAAGGGCCTCCCATCGACCTCCCCCCACGGTCCATCATTCATCATTCCGCATTCATCATTCATCATTAACCATGCGCTGGTCCCTCTATCCCATCGCCGACAGCTACCTCCTCGTGGGGATCGCTGCGCTGGTGCTCTTGGGGCTGTTACTGGTGGGACCGGCTCGGGAGAAGGTTGCCGGGCCGAGACGCAGGGTCCTGGCGGGGCTCCGCCTGGCCGTCGTGGTGCTGGTGATCCTGGCGATGCTCCGGCCCACGCTCGTCTACACGCGGACCGAGCACGAAGCGGCGACGTTCGTCGTGCTGGCCGACCGGTCGCGGAGCATGACGGTGCCCGACGAGGTGGGCGGCAAGACCCGTTGGGAAGCGCTGCGGCACACGCTGGCCGGCGCCCAAGGCGCGCTGGCCGCGCTGGACGAGGACCTGGAAGTCGCCGCGTTCACCTTCGACGCCGAGGCCCATCCGGCCGACGTCGTTCGCGGCGAGGTCCGCCTGGGGCAAAAACCGGACGGCGACGAGACGGCGATCGGGGCGGTGCTGGAAGACGTGCTGCGCGGGCAAGCCGGCAAGCGGCTGCTGGGCATCCTCTTGCTCAGCGATGGGGCACAGCGGGCCCGGCCGGCTCGCGACGTGTTGCCCCAAACCGCGGCCAGCCGGCTGAAACCGCTCGGCTATCCGCTGTTCACCGTGCGATTCGGCAAGTCGCGCGGACTCGGCCAAGCCCAAGACGTGGCCGTCAAAGACCTGGTGGCCAACCAGCGGGTGTTCGTCAAGAACGAGCTGACGGTGACCGGGCAGGTCCGGGCCGACGGATTCACCGGCCGCGAGATCTCCGTTCAGTTGCTCGTGGAGACCTCGCCGGGCAAGATGGAGCCGGTGGACCAGAAGAATCTCAAGGTGATGGCCGACGGCGAGCTGATCCCCGTCCAATTCACCTACGTGCCGCAGTTGCCCGGCGAGTACAAAATCGCCCTGGAGGCCGTGCGTCAGCCGGGGGAGCTGGTGATGACGAACAACCGGCTGAGCACGTTCGTCAACGTGCTCAAGGGCGGGCTGAACGTGCTCTATCTTGAGGGCTTTCCGCCCCGGTTCGAGCAGAAGTTCCTCGGCCGGGCGCTGGACGCCTCCGAGGATATCAACGTCGACACCGTCAACGTCGACCCTCGCCGGCCCGACGAGACGCGCCCCGCCGACCTTTCCGAGCGACTGAAGCCCGGCAAATACGAGGCGTATATCCTGGGCGATCTCGACGCGTCGGTCTTCCAGCCCGGCGAGCTGGACGATCTGGCCGACACCGTGTCGAAGGGGGCGGGCCTGATCATGCTCGGCGGTCTTCACAGCTTCGGGCCGGGGGGCTACGCGGAAACGCCCTTGGCCAGCGTGCTGCCGATCCGAATGCACCGGTTCGAGCGTCAGGGGCTGGACGACGAAGTCTCCGAAGACCTGCACGTGCCCGGTCCGCTCAAGATGATGCCCAGCGGGATCGGCAGGCTCCACTTCACGCTGATGCTGGCCGGCGACGCGTCCGGGAGCCTGGCGGTCTGGAAGCGGTTGCCGCTGCTCGACGGGGCCAATCGATTTCGCACCGATGCCATCAAGCCCCTGGCGCTGATCCTGGCCGAGACCGGCCCGGGGCAGCCGCTCCTGGTGGCCCACGACTCCGGGCGAGGCCGCGTGATGGCCTTCGCCGGGGATACCACGTGGCACTGGTGGATGCGGGGACACGAAGCCGCGCACAAGCGATTCTGGCGCCAGGTCGTGTTGTGGCTGGCGCGCAAGGACGAATCGCTCGAAGGCAACGTCTGGATCAAGCTACCCGGGCGGCGGTTCCGGCCCGGTGGGCGGGTCGAATTCAGCGTGGGGGCGCAATCCCCGGCCGGGGGGCCCGTCGACGACGCCGACTACCAGGCCGAGGTCGTGCTGCCCGATGGGGCCAAGCGGGCGCTCACGGTGGCCCGCGGCCAGGAGCAGATGACCGGCTCCTTCCGGGCGGGGGAGATTCCGGGCGACTACACCATTCAGGTCACGGCCGCCAAGGACGGCGAGTCGTTGGGCGGCACGCGCTCCCGGTTCTTGGTCGTCGAGCAAGACCTGGAGCTGGACAATGCCGCCGCCGACGCCACCATGCTGGAGAGCCTGGCGGCGATGACCGGGGGCCGGTCGCTCGTGCCCGAAGAGCTCCCCGATCTGATCGAGCGGCTGGCCCAAGACGCCGAAAGTCTCGAGGTCCGCACCGAGACCAAGAGGCCGCTCTGGGATACCTGGACCTTCTTCCTTCTGCTCGTGGGCCTGCTGGCAATCGAGTGGTATCTGCGGAAGCGGTGGGGACTGGTGTGAGACCCCTCAGCGTCGTAGTGGTCGACCCCCCCGCCAGGGCCCGCCGGCCGGTCACCACGTCTGCCCAGGAGGCGCCAAGATCGAATCGAGTTGCTACACTGAAAGGACTAGCCCGTAATCCATCGTTCATGCTGCGCCCATCCGGAGTCGAGCGACTCGCTGCGCAGACTGGCGTGGCGTCTTCCCGGGGGTTTGGCGGGGACGGGCTCGCGACTTCTTCGGGGCTTCCTCCGCATCGCTGAAGTCGCCAGACTCCCCAAACGACCTCGGTTGGGCCCGAATCCCGGCCAGGACGCCTGCGGACGATCGCCAACGGGCTCGAATTGACGATTAGGGCGCGAAAAAGGCACCGCCCGCCGAGTCGTTTCCCGAATAATGGTAGGACGGGCCCAACGATCGTGGCGGCGGCGCGCCCGCGTGGTCCGAAGGCGGCGGGCAAGGCCGATCTCCCGCAGGCAGGCTCACGTATCTTACCCGTGTCGGCGCGACCGCGGGACGCAGTGTGAGAGGGGGGCGGATGCGCGGATTGCGCAGGCTGGGCGGGAAGCGGGAAGATTGACGCCCCGCCGGTTCCCTAACCCTAAGCTACCTTTGAGCATAGGGCACCGGCGGGACACACGACAACCGAGTCGCGTCGGCCAAACGGGGTAGCGCTTGGGCTGCTATCCTGGCGCCGCGCCTTGACGTTATTCTCTTACCCATCGCTGGGTCGGGCAGACTTGGGCCCGATGGATGAGCACATGAGCAGCGAACAATCCCTCGACCCCCAAATGATCGAACAGACCAAGCAGCAAATTCGCATGCTGGTCGGCGAGATCTCCCAGTTGGCCAGATCAGAGATCGCCCCCGAGGAATTCTACGGGGAGTTCCTTCCTCGGGTCGTCTCCGCCCTGGCGGCCGTCGGCGGAGCCGTCTGGGTCATGGAAGACCAAGGGCGCCTGGCACTGGGCTATCAGATCAATCTCCAACAGACCCGGCTCGGGGAGAGCGAAGACGACCAGATGCGCCACGGTCGCCTACTGCACAAGGTCCTCACCTCCGGCGAGGGGGCCTTGATTCCGCCGCACTCCGGGGCCGCGGACGACGAACAGGGGGGCAACCCGACCGAGTTCCTCTTGGTGCTGGCGCCTTTGAAAGCCGCCGAGGAGACCGTGGGCGTCGTCGAGGTCTTCCAGCGCCCCAATACCCGACCGGCCACGCAAAAAGGCTACCTGCGGTTTCTGACCGAGATGTGCGATCGGGCGGGCGAGTTCTTCAAGACGCACCAGCTCCGCCACTTCACCGATCGCCAGGTCCTCTGGACCCAGTTGGAGGACTTCGCCCGGGAGGTGCATGCCAGCCTCGACCCTCGCGACACCGCGTACACGATCGCCAACGACGGGCGGCGACTGATCGAGTGCGACCGGGTGAGCGTGGCGATCCGCAAGGGGCGTCGCTGTCACGTCGAGTCGGTCAGCGGCCAAGACCTGTTCGACAAGCGATCCAACACGGTGCGTCTTCTGGGGAAGCTGGCCACCGTGGTCGTGGCCAGCGAGGAGCCGGTCTGGTACACCGGCGACACGAGCGACCTGCCCCCGCAGGTCGAGGACGCGATGCAGGAATACATCGACGAGTCGCACTCGAAGACCGTCGCCGTCCTGCCTTTGAAGCGTCCTCATCCGGTGGACGAAGAGGAGGAAGACCCGGAAAAGCGGGCGGAGCCCGAGCCGCCGATCGGGGCCTTGATCGTCGAGCAGATCGAGGACGTTCGGGTGCCGCAGAAGATGGTTCAGCGGGTCGAGGTGGTCTGCGAGCACAGCTCGATCGCGCTGGCCAACTCGTTGGAGCACAACAACCTCTTCCTGATGCCTTTGTGGCGCACCCTGGGCAAGGCCCACTGGGTCATCAAGGGCCGAACGCTGCCGAAGACCGTTGCCGTCGTGCTCGCCGTTGTCGCGCTGATCGTGGCGATGGTGGTCGTGCCCTGGGGATTCAAGATGCAGGCCAAGGGGACGTTGGAGCCGGTCGACCAACGCGAGGTGTTCGCCGAGATCGACGGCGTGATCAGGGAGGTGCTCGTCAAGCACGGCGACACGGTCGAAGAGGGCCAGTTGCTGGTTCGACTCGAAAACACCGATCTGGAAATCATGATCAAGAGGAACCTGGGGGATCTCGGCGCGACAAGAGAACGCATCGACTCGATCCGGGCCGGCCTGTCCGAGGCGAGCCGGCAGCGAGACCAGCGGCAACAGACTCGGCTACAGGGCGAGTGGCAAGAAGAGGAAGCCAGGCAAAGGTCCCTCTTGGATCAGCAGGCACTCTACGAAGAACAGAAGAAACAACTGGAGGTCCGGGCTCCCACGTCCGGGGAGGTTGTTACCTGGGATGTCGACGAGCTGCTGATGCGACGGCCGGTCCAGCGGGGCGACGCGCTGATGCGGCTCGCCAATCCGCAAGGGGAATGGGAGCTGGAAATCCTCATGCCCGACAAACGGATGGGACACGTGGTCCGGGCCCAGAAGGAGGCCGAGGCCGACCCCAACGAGGACCTGGAGGCCGAGTTCATCCTGGCGACCGATCCCGACACCACCCACGTGGGAAAGGTCAAGGAAATCGGCGAGGGCGCGGAAGTCCGCGGCGATGAGGGCAACATCGTGCCCATCAAGGTGGAAATCACCGACGAGGTGCGAGAGCAGCTTCCCCAGCCGCTCCGTCCGGGCGCGACGGTCACCGCGAAGGTCAAGTGCGGCCGCCGCCCGATCGGCTACGTGCTGTTCCACGATTTGGTCGCGTTCATCCAATCGAAAATCCTGTTCCGCTGGTTGTAATCCGGCATTTGCAGAGGAATCCACGATCATGCAAGCGACCCTGATCACGTTGAGCATGGCCTTCCTGCTCTCCGGGCCCCAACCGGGGTCCGTCGAGCGGGGCTCGCCCGCGTTGTGTTTGGTACGGGAGGGCGAGATCAAGCTGATCAAGGACATCCAACTATCGGCCCAGGAGGCGGGCGTGCTGAAGAAGCTCGGGACTCCGTTGGTCGACGCGGAGGGGAACCCGGTCCTCGACGCCGACGGCAACCAGAAGTACCTGGAGGTGCGCGAGGGCGTCCAGATCACGCGCGGCCAGGTGCTCGGGCAAATCGACGACGAGATGGAGAGAGTGCAGAAGAAGGCGGCCGCCGCCAAGCTCGAAGTCGGCAATTTGCAGGCCGAGAACAAGGTCCGAATCGAATACGCCGAAGCCGCGGCGCAAGTCGCGGCCCAGGAGCTGGAAATCGGGTACGCGGCGAACCGACAGCATCGCGGAGCCACTCCCGCCATGGAGCTGACTCGGCTCAACCTCGCCAAAAAGCAGGCAGAGCTCTCGATCAAGCAGTCGGACTACGACTGGAAGATCGACGTCGCTTCGGTCAAGGTCCGCGAAGCCGAGGATGAGATCGCGGACCTCCAGATCGATCGCCGCCGGATCCTCGCCCCCTTCGACGGCATCATCGTGGAGCGCTACGCCGACGAAATGGAATGGGTCCAGCCCGGCGAACCGGTGTTGCGGATCATCCGGGTGGACCGCTTGCGTATCGAGGGATTCGTCGATGCGGCGCAGGTTCCTCCCGGCGGCGTGAAGGTCGGACAGCGGGTGAGACTTCATGACCTGAGGATCCGGCTCGACGGCGAGCGGTCCGTGCCCGTGGATCTGAGCGTGGCCCCACAGCCGATCGAGGGTGAGGTCGTGTTCGTCGGCCAGGAGATCGTCAACCACAGCTACAAAGTCTGGGCGGAAGTCGACAACGTGTGGGTTACGCCGGATCCCTCCCGGCCCAACGACGGCTACTGGCTCTTGATGTCGGGGATGAGAGTGGACATGACGATCCACCTCGCCAGCGTCGCCCGGAGTCCAGAGGTCCTGCCCGTCATCGGTTCCAAGTAGTCGCGCCATGCCGGTTACCCTCAGCGACAGCCTCGTCTCCAGCTCCGCCCGGAGCATGCCCATCCGCAAGCGGGCCGATCTTACCGCGCGGCGGCAGCGCTATCTGGGCCGGAGCTACTGGATCGTGAAGGACCCGGTGGGCTTGCACTACTTCCGGTTCCAGGACGAAGAATACGCCATCCTCCAAATGCTCGACGGCGAGACCAGCCTCGACGAGATCAAGGAGCGGTTCGAGACGGAATTCCCCCCGCAGAAGATCACGCTCGACGAGCTCCAGCAGTTCCTCGGCCAGTTGCACCGCAGCGGGCTGATCATCGTGGGCGTGCCCGACCAGGGACGCCAGCTCCGCAAGCGGCGCGACGAGCGGAGGCGTCAGGAGATCCTCGCCTCGCTGACCAACGTGTTGTGCATCCGCTTCAAGGGCGCCGACCCCGAGCGGTTTCTCAACTGGCTCTACCCGAAAATCCGCCTGCTCTTCTCGCGGGTGGCCTTTGCCACCTGTATGCTTCTGGCGGCTGCGGCGCTGACCTTGGTGCTGGTCGAGTTCGACGTGTTTCGCTCCAAGCTCCCCGGCTTCTACCAGTTCTTCAGCCCGACCAACGCCTTGCTCCTGGCCGTGTCGCTGGGGTTCACCAAGGTGCTCCACGAGTTGGGCCACGGGCTGACCTGCAAGCACTTCGGCGGGGAGTGCCACGAGATCGGGATCATGATCCTGGTGCTCACGCCGTGCATGTACTGCAACGTGTCCGACTCCTGGATGCTGCCGAACAAGTGGCATCGGGCGCTGATCGGCGCGGCCGGGATCATTGTGGAGCTCACCCTGGCCGCGATCGCCACGTTCGTCTGGTGGTTCACCGAGCCGGGGCTTCTCCACTACCTCTGCCTCAACGTGATGTTCATCTCCTCGGTGAGCACCGTGCTGTTCAACGCTAACCCGCTCTTGCGGTACGACGGCTACTACATCCTCAGCGACATCGTCGAGATCCCCAATCTGCGTCAGAAGGCCAGCACGATCCTCAGCCGCAAGCTGGGCGAGTGGTTCATGGGACTCGAGCCGCCCGACGACCCCTTCCTTCCCGAGCAGAACCAGGCCTTCTTCGCCATGTACACCGTCGCGGCGGTGATGTACCGCTGGTTCATCCTCGCCTCGATTTTGATGTTCCTATACAAGGTGTTCGAGCCGTACGGGCTGAAGGTCGTCGGCCAGCTCATTGCGGCCACGGCGATCTGGGGGCTGGTCTTCCAGCCGATCCACAAGTTGTACAAATTCTTCTACGTGCCCGGGAGGTGGTATAAGGTGAAAAAGCCCCGGATGTACGCAACGCTGGGCGCGATCGGGCTGCTCGTCGCGGCCTTCGTGTATCTGCCGCTTCCGTATCACGTGATCTCCACGCTGGAGACCCGGGCCCTGGACGCCGGGACCGTCTACGTCACCGTGCCCGGCAAGCTCGAAGAAGTGCTCGTCCGACCCGGCGATCGCGTGAACGAAGGCGACCTGCTCGCCCGGCTCACCAGCTTCGACCTGGAGCTGGAGATCGAGGGGCTCAAGGGCCAACGGGACCAGTACCGCGAGGAGATCGACAAGCTCCAGCGGCTTCAGCACGAGGACCGCAGCGCCGCCTCGGGAATTCCCGAGACGAAGGAGCTATTGCGCACGGTCGAGAAGCAGTTGGCCGACAGGCAGCGCGATCGCGATCGGCTCGAACTGAGAGCGCCGCGGGACGGCGTCGTCTTCCCTCCCCCCTGGTTCAAACCGCGCCAATCCCCGCAGGGCCAGTTGTCCAAGTGGTCCGCCACTCCGTTGGAGCCCCGCAACTTGGGGTGCTATCTGGAGGCGGGCACGCAGCTCTGCTCAGTCGGCGATCCGGAGCAGATGGAAGCGCTTCTGGTAATCGACCAAGCCGACATCGATTTCGTCGCCGCCGGCCAGAGCGTGGAAATCAAGCTCGACGAGCTGCCCCACGACACGTTCGCCGGCACGATCGACACGATCTCCGAGGAGGAGATGGAGTTCAGCTCCAAGCGGCTCACGGCCAAGGCGGGCGGCGAGCTCTCGACCCAGACGGACCCCGAATCGGGCGCCGAGCGGCCCATGAGCACGTCCTACCAGGCCAGCGTCCCCCTCCCCGACCCCGATCGCCTCTTCCGGATCGGACTCCGCGGCAGCGCCAAGATCCACGTCCGCCCCCAGACCCTCGGCCAACGCGTCTGGCGCATACTCGCCCGGACGTTCAATTTCAAGCTGTAGGGTGCGTGAAACGCACCATAACCCAATTGTGGTGCGTTTCACGCACCCTACACCTCCTCTCCAACGCGGCCTCACGACCAGATCGAATCGGAGGTCGCGTGCATGATGACCGACGTGGGGTCGCCGTACGAATGCTTGTGGTTGTGGGCCGAGTTGACGCCCGTGTAGAGCAGGTGCCATTGGTCGTCACGCTGAACGAGCGCGTGGGGGGCGTAGATCCCGTAGCAATCCGGCTCGCCGGGCTGACCGCGTTCAATCCAGGCCTTGCGCAGAGGGCGCTCCCAGGTAACGCCGTCCGAGGAGAAGCACCACTCCAGGTCCATCGTCTGCGCTTCGACCCGGTAGTGCCCGAGCATCCCGACCTGCCCCTCGGGCGTGTGCGTCACGGCGAGGTAGTAGAACTGCTGATCCGGCGGGTCCCGCTCGTCGCGCGCGATCACCCGCTGCCGGTCCGTCCAGTCGAGGCCGTCTTCACTCACGTATCGATCGATCACCCGAATCCAACCGGCCGCGTTGTCGTGGGCGATGTAGGCCGGGTCGTCCTCGGCCACTTCGACCAGGGCGACCGAGTACATCTCGAAGCTGCCGTCGGAGAGCTGGTAGACGTTGGTCGCGTCGTTGGAGATCAGCCGGGCGGGCGCGACCGGCTCGCCGGACGGCCGGGTGGGGGCCCGCTTGGCGAGCCGCTTGAGGCCCGCGGCCGCGGCTACCTCGCCCGGCACCGCACGGTCGAACGGATGGTACAGACACGGCCGATGCGGATCCAACACGCGGTACCGGCGGCCGTCGTCGCTTTCGGCCGCCAGATAGCGGGCGATCCCCGGCCCGTGCGCCCAGAAGTAGAGGCGGTGCTTGCCGCCATGCAGCCGGAGGTGCACGGCTTGGATCGGGCGCCAGTCGTCGGGCAAATTGCCGATCGCAAACGGGGCGTCGGCCGGATCGCCGCTGGAAAGGACGGCCACGTGTCGCTCGAGCGGCTCGCCCAAGACGCCGTCGGCTCGGGCCACGTTTTTTGGAATCCCCGGCCCGTAGTCCGAGTACCAGACCCGCCAGCGCCCGTCGTCGAGCGGCTCGATCGGGCAGGTGAAGCTCTGCACTCTCCCGCCGCGCGACTTCTCTTCCGAGGCGAGCACCACGCCATGCTTCTTCCAATCGCTCGGCAGACAAGGACGCGGCGAGGATGTCTCCCCGGCGGACACAAGTCCGCCGAGGCCGAACGCTGCCGCCGAACCAACGGCGGTCGTGAGAAACCTACGGCGATCTACGTGGGCCATCTTCACAGTCTCCTCCAACACTTGCAGTGGCGTTTTTGCAGAACCCAACCCTCTGCTCGCCGACGTTCCGACCACACGCCCTCCTCGCCTGGGAGACCTCCGTTCGGAGCCCTGCACCGGGGGGCCGTGGCCCGTCGCGCAGCACGCGGGTCGCGCCTCGGCGCGGGGTGTCCTGCCGTTTAGAGCGGGCGGTCGCCCACCTCGGCAATCCACGCGCGCGTCCACTCCACGGCGTCCAGCTCCAAGTCACACACGGTATTGGCCAGGAAGATGATCCCCTCGATCCGTCCTTGCCTGAGCCAGCGAAGGCCGATCTCACACTGCTTCTTCATCCGGTCGACCGGCATGGGGCGCTTGTTGCCGTAGTCCCACATGTAGCATCCCAGCAGCTTTCCGTGGCGGGGAGCCGTCTTCTCCAACAGGGCGAAACGCTCTTCCAACCGGGCGAGGTTCTCCGACTTCCACGTCCAGAACGTGATCTTGTCGCAGTGTTCGAGATGCTCGCTGATGGGAAGCTCCAACTGGCGCTGATAGACGACCACGTACAGGTCCCGCTTTCTGCCGTCGATCACCAGGCGTCTTCGCAACCGTTGTAGCTCGTCCGGCGAGAGGGAGCCGGAGCCGTCGCGATGGAAGAAGTCGTCCATGATAAAGCCGGCGATGTTGGGGAAACGCCGGGCGAGCTCGAGGGCGTGCTCCCGTTCCTCCTCGCTCGTCTTGCCCCCGGCCCCGGTCAGCGACCAGCAGACGCGTTTCAGGGGCCGCAGCCGAATCGCCGCTTGATCGAACGGCATCGGGGGCCGATCGCGACTGCGGATCATGAACAGGTTGGGCACGCCCAGGTAGAACGCGCCTTCGGCCGGGGTCATCCGCGAAGGAGCCGGCAGTCCCCAGCCTTCGTTGTCGCCCCCCGCGTAGACGGTCCAGATCCAGAGCCTGTCGCGGACGGTCCCTGCCTCGTTGCCCGACGGCGGGGCGCCGCTTGCTCGAGTGATGAGAACCACGGCCAGGCCCGCGGCCAAGGCGGCCTCGAAAAAACGAGGTCGAAATCCGGTTCGCTCTGGTGCCGGCGGACTCATGGAGGTTTCCTCTCGACTCCCGGGAGCTTATCGATCCTTGCACGGCCGACGATCGCGCGGGCCGGCCGAGACGCCTTGTTCACCGGCCTCCCGTTGGTCGGCCTCGCGCGTTAGCCATGCAAGATCCAATAGGACCGTCGCGCGTCGGTTGCGGAGCACGCACGCTTCCGCTGGAAGGCGCACCGGCCCTGCGCCCAGATACTCTAGAAGCCCCGCCCGGCGGTTGTCAAGCTCCGCGGCTTTGCTACAAGCCGTTTCGCCGCGGCCGGGGCAGGGCCGTTTCCGGCCGGTTGCGACGGCGCGAACGCGTCCCGTCGCACGGACTTGACTGCACCGGAGACGTTTGTGGCACGGGTGGACGAAGCCCTTGCTCGAACCCCTCCGGAAAGGACCCCAAGAAATCCCTCACCATGGGCTACGCCCCATGCTATGTTTCCCTAGAACCTGCCGTGTCCGCAGAAATGCGTGCGAATGCAGGAGGCCTACCCGTATGGGGTGGGCGGCCGCAGTTGTCAGGGTTGGGGCCGCCGCTTGAAGGCACGATGAGAGTCGCCCCCCGGGCCGGGAGCGGGCAGCTTCGATGGTGCCTTTTCTGTCGGTTCGACGGCACGTGGAGCCCAAGACGGTTGTGGCGATTCTACGATCGCACCACTTGACGGAATCGAGCTGCGACTGAACCCCAGGCGACCCCCGAAGGAGTATCCCCCTTCCGCCTTGACCGCGAAGCGAAACCTCCCCACCGAATGGGCATTTCCATGTCGGAGAAGAAATACGATTCGAGTGCAAGCACCGACCTCAGGGAACCGATACGACAATACCTCCAGGACGACAAGCCGCTCGAGACGGCCGACCGAGTGACGCGACACCGCAGCAAGCGATATCCCTACGAAGCGACCCAATGGATAGCTCCCTACTCCGCCCACGCCCTGCCCGATCCTTCCGAGTTCCGTGAGGTCCTGTGCCGCAACCTCTCGACGGGCGGCTTCGCTTTCCTATCGCCGCAACCGCCTGACTTCGAGCAGATCGTCGTCAGGCTCGAAAAGGGTGCGCAAGCCATCTACACCACGGCTCGCGTCATACACACCGAGCTGAACGATGAGGCGGACGGCTTTCTGATCGGCTGCCAGTTCACCGGCCGTGTGCCTTTCCCGGATGAGCCTTCCGCCTGACGCCTCGTCTTCCTGAACCCGGGGGCTGCAACTCCTGGGCCTGGGCAGGCTCCTTGGCTCCGTGAAATCTGCCGGAGGCTTGGTCTCGGCAAGCGGCGGATGGTAGACTGGGGCGCTGTCGCAGGCTCGCGTTGGGGAGATCAGGAAGCGATGAACCGCAGAGACATGCTGGTGTCGGTTGCGGGCGGCTTCTCGGCCGCGACGCTGGGGGCACCCGGGCGGCTTCTGGGCTCGACGCCGGTCGAGACGACGTCGTTGGGCGTCTGCGTCTACTGCCTCGGCATTCGCAGCCGGGCCGAGCGGGCGCGCGGGGCCAAGACCGATTTTACCGACCCTTTGAGCTTTCTCGATTATTGTCACGGGCTTGGGGCCGGCGGAGTTCAAGTGCCACTTGGGACAAAGGACGAGGCCTACACCGTGAAGCTCCGCCGGCGCGCGGATGATCACGGGATGTTCATCGAGGGGATCCTCGGCCTGCCACGCGACCGGGCCGACGTCGAGCGATTCGAGGCCGAGGTCCGCACGGCGAAACGGGCCGGCGCCAACGTGATTCGCGTGGTGATCATCCCGGGGCGGCGCTACGAGCGGTTCGACTCGGCCGACGAGTTCCGCAAGCTGGCCGAGCAGGGCCTAAGGTCGCTCGATCTGGCCGAGCCGGTCGCCGCCCGGCACGGGGTCCGCCTGGCGGTGGAGAACCACAAGGACCAGCGCGTCCCGGAGCGGCTGGAGCTGTTCGAGCGGATCAGCAGCGAGCACGTGGGGGCGTGCGTCGACACGGGCAACAGCTTCACGCTGCTGGAGGACCCCATGGAGGTCGTCGAGGCGTACGCCCCCTGGGCCTTCTCCGTGCACCTGAAGGATCAGGCCGTCCAGGAATACGACGACGGCTTCCTGTTTGCCGACGTGCCGCTGGGCGACGGCTTTCTCGACCTCGCCAAGATGGTCGAGGCGCTGCGGGCGGCCAGCCCGCAGGTCCGGTTCAGCCTGGAGATGATCAGCCGAGACCCGCTCAAGGTGCCCTGCTTGACGGAGAAGTACTGGGCCACGTTTGCCGACGTGCGCGGCCGCGACCTGGCACGGACGCTGCGCCTCGTCCGCGAGCGTGCATCCGCCCGATTACCCCAGATAAGCGATCTTCCACTCGACGAGCAGGTCGCGCGGGAAGAGGAGAACGTCAAGAAGTGTCTCGCGTACGCGGGGCGTCACTTGGGGCTTTGACTTGTACGTTGGAATTATCGGCGTGGGTCTTACCTCGTTCGACCCACCCTACGGTTTAAGGAGGAGATTCTCATGTCACGCGAAATCACTCGGCGCGAGGCGATGGCCCACGGGTTGGGGACGGCCGGTCTTGTGGCGGGCGGGCTTTCCACGGTCCTCCGCGCAAGCCGCTCGCAAGCGGCCCCCAAGGCGCCCCATCGGTCGGCCGACGCCCCCAGCTCGCCGGTGGCCATTGCCCAGTGCGAGTCGTTCGAGCCGCAGCTTCTGCGCCGGAAGTTCGACGCGGTCCTCGATCGCGTCGGCGGCGTCCTTGTCGG